>NZ_CALJEM010000009.1 GCF_938074695.1 uncultured Thermosynechococcus sp. | reverse complement strand
CCACGCCAACCCCCAAGAACTGCGCAGACGCACATCACAGCCTGACCATTGAAAGGCACCGCGTCGTGGTGGAAACACATGGTACACAAATTCCAAAGTACTCTGGGGAAGTGCCATAAAGGCAAAGTAGGGAGTATCGCCCGTAAACTCAGCAGGCACATCGTCGTAGAGTTCAATGCGGATCTGCTCACTCAAGGAAACCTCACCACGGGTGTGTAGGTTGAGGCGAATCGGGTTTTGCCGACCAATGGAGAGCCGTGACTCACAGATGCGCTCTAGGGTAATCTGCCAGCGACCCATACGGATGTAGTCCCACAGAGACACGCCGAAAAGCAGCAGATCGTACAGCACCATCAGCACCAGTCCTAGCCCCAAAGGCCAAGAGTGCAACCGTTCCCGCAGTGCTCCTGGGGGAACTGCGTCGGCGATCGGCCACAGTTCTGCCGGCAGGAAACTGGTCAGCACAGGCAAGAGGATGCCTAGGAGCAACAGGCCATAGAAACCCACCGTGGGAACCCAGCGGGGGCGATGGCGGCCAAACTGGTAACTCGCAGGTGCTTTCATCGAGGGACAGCAACTTTAGTGAGAATACTTTGGATGACTTGGGAAATTGTGATGCCGTCTAACTGAGCTTCGGGCTTGAGAATCAAACGGTGTTGCAGGAGTGGGGTGGCGATCGCCTTCACATCTTCAGGGGTAACGTAAGTGCGATCCTCTAACCAGGCCTGTGCTTGAGTGGCCCGTAACCAGCCGACCGCCGCTCGTGGGGAAGCCCCCAACAGCAGTTCCGAATGTTGACGAGTGGCCTGCACTAAAGCCAACAGGTAATCGAGCACCGCAGGCTCCACATGGACTTGCCGCACTTGTTGCCGTGCTGCCAAGACTTGCTCAACGGTAATTAATGGCTCCAAATTAAGTTGATCGAGATTGCGAGCTTCAAACCCCGCAAGGACATTCTCCAGCATTCGCCGTTCTGAGGTCGCCTCCGGGTAGGGCACCACTAATTTGAATAGGAAGCGATCAAGTTGGGCTTCCGGCAGCGGATAGGTGCCTTCAAATTCCAAGGGGTTTTGGGTAGCCACCGTCCAAAATAAACCAGAGAGGGGGAGGGTGGTGCCGTCTAGGGTCACCTGCCGTTCTTCCATGGCTTCTAGGAGGGCTGCTTGGGTTTTGGGCGGTGTGCGGTTAATTTCATCCGCCAGCAGCACTTGGGTAAAAATCGGCCCCTTGCGCAGGCGAAATGTGCGACTGTTAAAGTCAAAGATGCTGGTACCGAGAATATCGGCGGGGAGGATATCGGGCGTGAGTTGGATACGGCGAAATTCCGCTGCCATGAGACGAGCGAGAAGCTTCACAAGCAGGGTTTTGGCGGTTCCCGGCACCCCCTCAAGGATGACATGGCCTTCGGCGAGGAGCGCCACAATTAAGCCTTGGGCGATCGCCCCTTGACCGACAACAATCTCATTGAGACGCTGCTGAAGGCTATGAAAAAGCTCTTTCACGCCAATTCTGTCGCTCCTAGACTCCCCCAATCCTAGCAGAGGCCTTGACAATCTCCCTTGGATTACAATTAATTGATTGTAGCCTAGGAAAATTGGTAAAATACCGCCGGAGGGATCTTTAGCAAACCTGTGACCCCAACGACTTCTACAACTGCCACTGCTGCCCAACAAATCATCCAGCACCCGCAGCACAGCCGCCTTTTTAAGCTACTGTATGCTCTTCAGCAGAATCGGTGGCCGACCCAAGCGCCCCTGTGGACAGTCAGCGAGGTGGAACAGGTACTCATCCAAATCCTTAAACAGCTGAAAACCCCCACCCTCCTAGGACAGCGCCTAACCGCCATTATCAATAGTCTCAACAAAGCACAGGCCTATCAGGTGCTCTCAGCAGCACTGCTGCAAATCTTGGTGCCCCTGTACACTCAATCCCCCACGGCAACACTGACCCTTGAGGCACCAACCCTCAATACTGCAGATTTGTACAATTTGCGCTTGGAAGTCACCCGTTACTGTACCCCACTGCATATAAAACTTCTTGTGGCTACCCTGTTGACCGGCAAAGCGGTTCATCCCCAGAGCCTAGAGCGCTTTACCCTCATTGATTTACTGCAACGCCTGATTCGTCGCTACGCTGATTTAGAGATACTACAGACACAAATGCCTAGGGCTTTGGCGCGTTTGCCCGAGGATCCCCTCTATGCCGGTGGAGGCGATCGCCTGCTCAAACTTCTGAGTACACTTTATGAACGCTGCCAACAAAGCCAAGCCCCTGCGGCTCCCCTAGGCAGCAGCTCCCCCCCTGACCCCTCAGACCCTGAGGAAGACCTCACCTGCCAACTGTTTTCGCCAGATCAATAGGCAAGGGCTTGCCCCCTTTTGCTGGTAAAGAGATTCTGTACTCGGCGGGAAATCCCTGGCAATCGCGGTACAACAGAAGGGAAGGGCTGATTATATCGCGTTCATTCTTTGCGAGGATTTCCCCAATGACCAGTCTCATTCCGCCCGGTTGTCCCACGGTGCTGACGGAAGATGATCGCACCGGTATGAGTATTGAAACCCTGCGCCGCGCCTTTATGGATAATCTTTTCTTTATCCAGGGGCGATTTCCCGAAGTGGCGACAAAAAATGATTACTATTTAGCATTGGCCTACACCGTGCGCGATCGCCTGCTGTTGCGCTGGCTCAATTCTGCGAAAACCTATCGCGAGCAAGGAAGCCGTACCGTCTGCTATCTTTCAGCGGAATTTTTGCTAGGGCCGCACCTTGGCAATAACCTAGTTAACCTCGGCCTTTACGAGGCGGTTGAGGAAGCGGTTCGCCAAACGGGGTTAAACCTCAAAGAACTGCTTGATCAGGAGGAAGAGCCGGGCTTGGGCAATGGCGGCTTGGGGCGCTTAGCCGCCTGCTATATGGATTCCCTTGCTACATTGGAAATTCCCGCCATTGGCTACGGCATTCGCTACGAATATGGCATCTTTGACCAAGAAATTCGCGATGGTTGGCAAGTTGAGATTACGGATAAGTGGCTACGCTACGGCAACCCGTGGGAAATTCCCCGTCCAGAGTTAATCCTGCAAGTGAAATTTGGCGGGCACACCTACAGCTACACTGACGATCAGGGACGCTATCGCGTGGTCTGGGAACCCCACCAAGTGGTTCAGGGCGTAGCCTATGACACACCCATCTTGGGCTACAAGGTGAATACCGCCAATCTGCTGCGCCTCTGGCGGGCAGAGGCAGTCGAGTCCTTTGACTTTCAGGCCTTTAACACCGGCGATTACTACGGTGCCGTCAATCAAAAAATTGCCTCAGAAAACATCACCAAGGTGCTCTACCCCAACGATGAGCAATTGCAGGGCAAAGAACTGCGGCTGATGCAGCAATATTTCTTCTGCTCCTGTGCCCTGCAGGACATGATTCGCCTTTATAAGCAATCGGGAAATAACGATCTCAGTCGCTTCCATGAAAAGTTCACTGTCCAGTTAAACGATACCCACCCAGCCATTTCGGTGGCTGAACTGATGCGCCTATTGGTGGATGAGCATCTCATGCCTTGGGAGCAGGCGTGGGACATTACCTGCAAGACCTTTGCCTACACAAACCACACCCTCCTCCCGGAGGCATTGGAAAAATGGCCGTTAGATCTTTTTGGCTCACTGCTGCCCCGCCACTTGCAAATCATCTACGAAATTAACCAACGCTTCCTCGATCAAGTGCGCCTGCAATATCCGGGGGATAACGATCGCCTGCGGCGGCTGTCAATTATTGATGAAAGCGGCTGTCGCTATGTGCGCATGGCCCACTTGGCAGCAGTGGGGAGTCATGCCATCAACGGGGTGGCGGCGCTGCACTCAGAACTCTTGAAACAAACGGTGCTCAAGGATTTCTACGAACTCACACCGCAGAAGTTTTCCAATAAAACCAATGGGGTTACCCCTCGACGCTGGATGGTGCTCAGCAATCCGGGATTAACCCGGATGATTACCGAACGCATTGGTGAGGATTGGGTGAAGCATTTGGAGCAACTGCGACAATTGGAACCCTGGGCAGAGGATCGGGATTTTGCCACTCAGTGGCGCTTAGTAAAGCAGGGAAACAAGGAACGCCTCGCGGAATACATTAGCGATCGCCTAGGGGTGGCAGTAGATCCGCATTCCCTTTTCTCAATCTTGGTGAAGCGCATCCATGAGTACAAGCGGCAACATTTGTGTGTCCTCAAGATAATCACCCTTTACCAAATGTTGAAGGACAATCCACAACTGGACATGGTGCCGCAAACGTTTATTTTTGGGGGTAAGGCGGCGCCGGGCTACTACATGGCCAAGTTGATCATCAAGCTCATCAACTCGGTGGCCGACGTGATTAACCGCGATCCGGCGGTGCGCGATCGCCTGAAGGTAGTCTTTTTGCCCGACTACAATGTGACTTTGGGGCAGCGGGTCTATCCAGCAGCGGATCTCTCGCAGCAAATTTCCACAGCGGGCTATGAGGCCTCAGGCACCGGCAATATGAAATTTGCTCTCAATGGGGCGTTGACCATTGGCACCCTCGATGGCGCCAACGTGGAGATTCGCGAAGAGGTGGGGGCAGAAAACTTCTTCCTCTTTGGCCATACGGTGGAACAGTTGCAGGCATTGTGGCGCAATGGCTACCGTCCGTGGGAGTTTGCCAATGGTAACCCGATGCTGAAGCGAGTCCTTGACCTGATTAGCTCTGGCTATTTTTCCCATGGGGATACAGAACTCTTTCGTCCGATTGTTGAACACCTCTGGCAAAACGATCGCTATTGCCTCTTGGCAGACTACCAAAGCTACGTGGACTGCCATCAACACGTACTTCGGGTCTATCGAGATCAAGCCCAATGGACAAAAATGTCTATTCTCAATGTGGCACGGATGGGCAAGTTTTCTAGCGATCGCGCCATTCGCGAGTACTGCCAAGATATTTGGCACGTTGAACCGGTGAAAATTGTCCTCCCCGAAACGTCGTATATGACGCCCACTGGGCAGTAGGTTAACCGTCTCGATCTCAAGCTAACTCAATCTAAAACGACCCTAAAGCTTCTCCTCCGCCGAAGGGGAGGTTATGGTTCTCGAGGCTGGTAATCTCGACACTCTGGGCAGGAGCCTTGGGGGTTGACAGCACAGCGCAACAACGGCGAAAGGGCATTCCAGCGGCAGGAGGGATCGCCAATCACCCAACGGCCATTGACCAGCCGGCGATCGCTAGGGGGGTCACTGGGCTGCACATAGAGAGCAATTTTTTCCAGTTGATAGCGTCCACCGCGAAACTGGTAGCGATGACGGCGTTCTAACACCGTATAGGTTTCCCCTTCATGATCCACATGGCAGCCGGGTTGGGGAGTCCAGTCGAGATAAATGTGCCCCAGGGATCGCCGGGGGTGGATCAGGTGTAACTCTGTTGGTAAGTCAGATGGGGTGGCCATTTCTTCAGTTTGCTCGCGGCCTTGGGAGCGCCTGTCAACTGTATTGGGCATAACTCACGATCAGTCTATCGTATCCTAGCAGTGGCAACATTTCCACTCTTTCTGAATTGTTATGGCCAAACTGTCCACCGACCTTGAACGTGCCTTTTTGACTCCTGTGCCCAGCCCCCCCGAGGGAGAGATTTTAACGCAGCAACCGGTGTCCTTGGGGGATATTCTGCAGTTGGCGGGAGAGCGAACCTTCGGCTTTTTGCTAGCTGTTCTTTCATTACCATCGGCGCTGCCTCTGCCTGCTCCCGGTTATTCCACCCCCTTTGGCATTGTGCTGCTACTGCTGGGGGGGCAATTGCTCGTGGGTGCCTCAACCCCTTGGTTGCCCCCCCGACTGCTCAAGCGCGCGATGCCGCGATCCCAGATTCAAAAGATTGTGCGCACAGCTTTGCCTTGGTTACGACGGATTGAGTTGATTTCCCGTCCCCGCTTACGCCCCATTTGCACCACTCGAGGTGGACGTTTGGGTTTAGGAGTTGCGGTGTCACTGATGGCCATCTCGATGATTTTGCCCATTCCCGGCACGAACACCATTCCAGCCATGGGCATTTTTACGATTGGCTTTGGTCTTTTGGATGAGGATGGTTTGATTAGTCTGGCGGGAATGGTCATTTCTCTGATCGGCTTAGCCGTGACCACCTCGATTCTTTTTGCCCTTGCTTGGGGGGGGAATAGCCTCTTTGATGTATTGAAGGCTTGGCTACATTCGTAACATAGGGTTCGCGTTCCCGCAGGAACCAGAAACTGCTCGATGGCGTCAGAAAGGCTGTTGAGGAGACCCGCGCATGATCCTCGCCCACAAGATTGCCCTCGACCCCAACAACGGGCAAGCCACCTACTTTGCCAAAGCCGCGGGCACAGCGCGTTTTGCCTACAACTGGGCGCTGGTCGAGTGGAAGCGGCAATATGAGGCATGGAAACTGGACAACAGTCTGCAAAAACCGTCAGAGACTGCGCTGCGTCTTCGCCAGCAGCAAGACCTGTTCGACCTGTGGGTACGTGCTTGATGTCTTGCCGCTGTCAGTGCGTGAGTGGACATGCCCTGCGTGTGGTGCGCTCCACGACCGCGATGGGAATGCAGCGAAGAATATCTTGGCTGATGGACGCTCTACGGCGAGTTCCGCCGGATGTGAAGCCTGTGGAGAGGAAGGCGCTGGCCGCTACCAGACGGTAGCAGCGAAACCGGCCTCGGTGAAGCAGGAAGCAAGCAGCCCCGTAGGGGTCTTAGC
>NZ_CALJEM010000008.1 GCF_938074695.1 uncultured Thermosynechococcus sp. | reverse complement strand
GTTGCGCGATCGCCAGTCAGCACTGCCAATGTAGTATTCAGGCTGACCATTATTCCCAAAGTAGAAAATCCGTGAGTGCTCCAAAAAGCGGCCAATAATACTAATCACCCGAATGCGATCGCTCACTCCCGGCACACCGGGGCGCAGACAGCACATGCCGCGAATAATCAAATCAATTTCCACTCCTGCTTGGGAGGCCTCATAGAGGGCACGAATCACTTGGGTATCTGTAATGGCATTCATCTTGGCAATAATCCGCCCCGGTTGGCCATTGCGGGCGTGCTCAATCTCACGGTAAATGAGTTGAAGTGTGCGATCGCGCATGGTGACCGGGGCAACGAGCAGCTGACGATACTCCCGTTGGCGGGAATAGCCCGTCAGTACATTAAAGAGTTCCGAGAGATCAGCCCCCAATTCCTCGCGGCAGGAAAACAGGCCTAAGTCCTCATAAAGACTAGCCGTTTTCGGATTGTAATTGCCCGTGCCGATGTGGATATAGCGGCGAATTTGTCCCGCCTCTTGGCGCACAACCAGAACCGTTTTAGTGTGGGTTTTGAGACCCGGCACGCCATAGACCACGTGGACGCCAACCTTCTCCAGCTTCCGCGCCCAGAGGATATTGTTCTCCTCATCAAAGCGTGCCTTCAGCTCTACCAAAACAGCCACTTGCTTGCCATTTTCTGCTGCCTTGATTAGGGCATTGACAATCGGTGAGTCGCCTGATGTGCGATAGAGCGTCATTTTAATTGCTAGCACCTGTGGATCATGGGCAGCCAAGGTAATAAAGCGCTGTACTGTTGCGGCAAAGGAATGGTAGGGATGGTGAACAATGATATCCCCCTCCCGAATCAGGGCAAAGAGTTCGTTGGCGACTGCTTCCCAATAGTCCGTGCCTAGGGTCGTAATTTCGCTTGTGGTGTCAAACATCGATTCCCGTTCTTCTACTCGCTGGAAACGCGGAGGAACTTGAGGGTGCCACTCCGGATCCTTAAACTGGGGCAAGGGCAAGGCCATAAAAGCAAATAAATCATTCAAGCACAACAGACCATCGAGTTCATAGACATCAATCTCCTCGAGATCCATTTCCTCCATGAGGGTTTGCTTGAGAAGTAATGGAATACCTCGCTGCACCTCTAGACGCACCACAGACCCAAAGCGCCGTTTACGAATTTCCTGCTCAATGGCAATCAGTAAATCATCGGCCTTGTCCGTTTCCAGTTCAAGATCAGCACTGCGGGTAATGCGAAAGGCAAAGTAGGCCTGAATCTCCATCCCCGGAAAGAGGGCACTGAGGTTGTGGGCGATAATTTCTTCGAGGGGCACGCCGACCCAATGGGCACCTTGAGGGAAGTACAAATGTTGGGGCAGTGCCACAAAGCGAGGAAACTGATTCGGTACCTTCACTCGCGCTAGGTGCTCTTGGCCAGAGTCTGGGTCACGGATGAGCACTGCGAGATTCAAACTTAGACTAGAAATGTAGGGAAAGGGATGGGCAGGATCAACTGCTAAGGGGGTAAGCACTGGAAAAACTTGAGCTTGGAAGTAGTCGTTGAGATAGGCCTGCTGCTCAGGTGTCAACTGATTAAAGCGAGTGAGGAAAATGGCTTCCTTTGCCAAGAGGGCGCGCAGTTCTTGGTCGAAATAGCGGTGTTGCTCGGTAACAATCGGTAACAGATATTGCCGCACTGCTTGTAACTGCTCCGCTGGGGGCATACCATCGGCTCCCCCTTGGACAATGCCACTTTCCACTTGCTGCTTCAAACCGGCCACACGCACCATGAAAAATTCATCCAAGTTGGAACTGAAAATGGCCATAAATTTCAGCCGCTCTAGTAGGGGTGTGCGGGGGTCATAGGCTTCGTGGAGTACCCGCTTATTAAATTCCAGCCAACTTAAAGAGCGATTGAAGTAGTACTGTGGATTGTCAAGATCAATCGATTCAGGAGCTTTACGGCGGGGGGATTTCGCAGCGGTCATGGCCGTTTGTTCTTGTTCGTCAGTCACCCTAGCATCCACTGTACTCGATTCCCCTTTTGCAGCGTTGGTACCAACCCCAGAGCGTACAATGAGAAGGTTAAGGTTTGCTAATTGTGGAGAGTTTCTACCAATATGGCTGACGTGGGGGCAACGGGAGCCGAAATTCGGGCAACACGGATTGAAAAAGCAAAAACATTGCAAGTGCAAGGGATGACCCCTTATGCCTATCGCTGGGAGCGCACCCATACGGCAGCAGTTCTACAGGAAAAATATGCCCACTTGGCGGCGGGCGAAGCGGTGGGCGATCGCGTGAGTGTGGCCGGCCGCATTATGGCGCGGCGCATCTTTGGCAAGCTGGCCTTTTTTACGCTGCAGGATGACAGCGGCACGATTCAGCTTTACCTCGATAAGCAAACGATCACCCAAGGGATGGGAGAAGCAGCCTTTGCTGATTTGAAACATCTCACAGATGTCGGGGATATCCTTGGCGCTGTAGGCACCCTCAAGCGCACGGAAAAGGGAGAACTCTCGGTGGTGGTGGAATCCTACACCATGCTCACCAAGTCATTGCTGCCCCTACCCGACAAGTGGCACGGCCTCACAGATGTGGAGAAACGCTATCGTCAGCGCTATGTGGATCTCATTGTCAACCCCCAGGTGCGTGACACGTTTCGCAAGCGGGCGCTCATTACCGCAGCCATTCGCCGCTACCTAAATGAGCAGGGATTTATTGAAGTTGAGACGCCGGTGTTACAGACAGAAGCCGGAGGGGCTGAGGCGCGTCCCTTTATCACCTACCACAACACATTGGAGATGCAGCTTTATTTGCGCATTGCCACGGAGCTACATTTGAAGCGCTTAGTTGTGGGTGGCTTTGAGAAGGTCTATGAACTGGGGCGCATCTTCCGCAACGAGGGCATCTCAACCAAGCACAACCCTGAATTTACCTCCATCGAGGTCTATCAGGCCTACGCCGACTACCACGATATGATGGCTCTAACAGAGGCAATTATTACCACAGCGGCAAAGGAGGTGCTGGGTACCCTCAAGATTCCCTATCAGGGGCAAACGATTGATCTGACGCCCCCGTGGCGCCGAGTAACCATGTACGATGCAGTGGCGGAGGTAACCGGTATTGATTTTCGCCAGTTGGGCGATCTGACCGCAGCGAAGCAAGCAGCTCAAAAGGTGGGGGTAAAAGACCTAGACGCCTGTGACACAATTGGGCGAGTACTCAACGAAGTCTTTGAGCAAACCGTTGAACCTACCCTGATTCAGCCCACATTTGTGCTTGACTACCCTGTGGAGATTTCACCGCTGGCTAAGGCTCACCGCAGCCAACCGGGACTGGTGGAGCGATTTGAATTATTTATCGTCGGTCGCGAACACGCCAATAGTTTTTCGGAGTTAACGGATCCTTTGGATCAACGGCAGCGCTTGGAGGAGCAGGCGCGGCGCAAGGCGGCTGGGGATTTGGAAGCCCACGGTGTTGATGAAGATTTTCTCACGGCCTTAGAATATGGAATGCCGCCCACAGGAGGGTTAGGGATTGGCATTGACCGCTTGGTGATGCTGCTGACGGATTCGCCAAGTATCCGTGATGTGATTGCTTTCCCACTCCTGCGCCCTGAAGGGACAACTGGGCAACTGTGATGGGTTTGCTAAAATCTTAAGCATAATTTACTAAAGTCCATACTCAACTTCCACTAAATGGAGGTACGGCCAACAATGTCAGTGCAGACTATTGAGAAACCAGCAACCGTTCGCAAGTTGGCTCCTCGCTATCGTGTGCTGCTTCACAACGACAATGTGAACTCCATGGAGTATGTGGTGGAGGTACTACTGAAGACGGTGCCAAGCCTCACCCAACCCCAAGCTGTGGATATTATGATGGAGGCGCACACGACAGGGGTGGCCTTGGTAATTACCTGTGCCCTTGAGCACGCTGAATTTTACTGTGAAGGCCTGAAAATGGCAGGGCTGACAAGCACCATTGAACCCGCTGAATAGGCCACTTTTTTCACAGTTTTGGCGGCAGATGATCCGCCGCCCCTTTTGGCTTCGCCTCTTGAGTTTTGCCTTGACGCTGCTGCTGCTGTGGCTGCCCTTGGGTTTGAGTATCTATTTTTTCTGGGGAGAGGGCGGTGCAGCTAGCTTTGTCAACATGGGGCTACTGTACCTTATCTTTATTCTCTTGCTGCGAGTCTGGGGGCGGCGGGTGCACCAACAGCGATCGCCCCTTGGGTTTTACGGCCTCAAGGGGGGTTGGCTCTTTGGACGGGATGCCCTAGGGGGTTGGTTCGGGGGTGTCATTCTAGTTGCCCTGTTATTCCTAATAGAGGGACTCCTCGGCTGGGTGACGTGGCAGGGGCTACCGGATCGCTTTGGTCTGCTGCTGTTGAATGGCGCCCTAACCGGTGTCGCTGTGGGCTTTGCCGAAGAATTACTCTTTCGCGGCTGGCTATTACAGGAGCTGGAGCTAGAGTACCAACCGTGGTTTGCCTTGTTGCTCAATGGCCTGATTTTTGCGGCATTGCATTATCTGCATCCTTTGGAGGTTATTTTGGCCACATGGCCGCAATTTTTTGGCTTGGCGCTCTTGGGCTGGATTCTCGGATTAAGTAAATGGGCTTTTGGGGGGCGGCTGGGTTTTCCCATGGGACTCCATGGGGGGTTGGTGTGGGCCTATTTTGGCGTTAATGCCGGCAACTTAGTGAGCTATACCGGCGTAGCCCCAGAGTGGCTAACGGGGGTTAACGGTAACCCAATCGCTGGCTTGATGGGCGTTTGTCTCTTGGTACTGGTTGCCTTGGGACTTAGCTATCGCGTCGCAACCGCACCATAAAAAAACCGTCCATATCCTGTTGCTGGGGCCACACCGTAATCCAACCTTCGGGGGCGGCCTTTAGGGGAAAGTCGGGAGGGGGCGGTTCAATATGCCAGTGGGGATGGGAGGAGAGAAACTGCTGAATCTGGACTTCATTTTCTGCCGCTTCTAGGCTACAGGTGGCATAAACCAATAGACCCTGAGGTTTTACCCAGCGAGAAACATTGGCCAAAAGCTGAGCCTGTAGGGGCAATAGTTCACCCAAGCGGGTTCTCAAGGGTTGCCAGCGGGCATCGGCATGGCGGTGCAGCGTTCCTGTGGCGGAGCAGGGTACATCCAAAAGTACGCGATCGCCCACTTCTAGAAAGTCCTCAGCCGTTGCACTATCAAGGGTGTAAATTTCAATGCTCCTCAAGCCCAGGCGATCGCGATTGTGCTCCAACTTCCGCAGACGACTGGGAGCGCGATCGCAGGCAATGACACGGCCGTGATCTGCCATCAACTCAGCAATATGGGTGGTTTTGCCGCCGGGGGCAGCACAGGCATCAATGACCACTTCACCCGGCTGCGGATCCAAGAGATGACCGACCCATTGCGCCGCCCGATCCTGAACCGACCAGTGCCCTTCAGTGTAGCGAGGAAGTTCCGACATGGCTTGGCCACAGTGGGGCAGCATCAGTCCTTGGGGCAAGTGGGGAATTGGCTGCAACCCGTAGCCTGCCGCCGCAAAGTCGGCAATCAGTTGGTCAGGGGTGGTGCGCAGCGGATTAAGGCGCAAATCTAGACGCGGCGGCCGATTAAACCATTCACAGAGGGCAATACATTCTCGCTCTCCCAAACGTTCTAACCAAGCGCCAACCAGGTCATCGGGAAAACTATAGTGGCATCCCAGTTGAGACACCAACGGCAGGTCAGCAATTAGGGCGGGCAGGGGATCGGTGGGGGAGCGGCTATAGCGGCGCAAGACCCCATTCACCAGGGGGGCAAAGTGGCCCCAGCCCATTTCTTTGACCAGTTCCACGCTGCTGTGCACGGCGGCATGGGGGGGAATGCGATCCAGGTAGCGCAGTTGGTAGAGGCCGAGGCGCAGCACCAGCCGTACCGCTAGGGGAGGCACTTTGTGGCAAAACCCCTGAATTAGGGTATCTAGGGTGCGCTGTTGGCGAACACTGCCATAGACCAGTTCAGTGACCAGAGCGCGATCGCCCCCCTTGAGGGCATACTGCTGCAGAATCCGATGGAGTGCCACATCGGCATAGGTACCCTTGGCCACCTGCTCTAGAGCCTCAAGGGCAAGACGACGGGCACTTAGTTCCACGCCGATTGTTCAATCCTTTCCCGCTGTTCACTGGTGGCGATCGGCCATTCGGGGTTGTCGCCGCCAATCACTAGAGTTTTTAGGGACACATAGTCCTCACTAAATTGGCTAAGGGCGTTAATCAGCACATCCAAGGCCAACGCATCACTGGTGCCCAAATCAAACCAGCAGCGTGCCCAGCGATCGTTGTACTCAAACTCGCCCATATTGTGCATTACCGCCATCATTGAACTCTCCGCTTGGGCGCGATCGTACTCTAGGTAACTGAGGTCTAACCCCGTCTCCTGCACCTGTAGGTTTTCGGCATTAAATCCCCCCAATTTCCCTAGGAAAAACCACGAGTTAAAGACTTCCTCAAGGTACTGCTGCTCAACGGACGAAGGGGGTGCGGCAAATTCCACCCAAATCCATAAATCAAAGGGATTTACTTCGCGAAAGATGACATTCATGCCGAAGCTCCCATTAGACCCTTCTGGAATGCAGGTCGTTGTTGCAAGCGAGCGACGTAGTCCGCCACCGCCGGATAGGGACTTAGATCCACCTGAAAGAGCATCTGAAGATAGGCCAGCACTGACCCCAGGGCAACATCGGCCACCGAGAAGTCATTGCCCAGAATGTAGGAGTGCCCTGTGAGGGCCGTCTCAATCCCCTTAAGGAGGCGAGGCAGTTGGCGATCGCGATTTTCAGGCGGAAGCATTGCCTGTGTCAACGTGGAATTGGCAAACAGCACCCACTGATAGACTTGGGCAGCCGCCGCCGCATCCTTGGGCAATTCACCGTGGACTTGAGCCAGATAAAGCAAAATTGCTCCCGATTCCCACAGCACCACATCGCCATCTACGATCACAGGAACTTTGCCCATGGGGTTGAGTTTGAGAAAGTCGGGCTGCTGCTGCTCCCCTGCTTGCAGATCGATCAGCACAAATTCATAGGGAATTCCCAATTCTTCTAGATACCAGCGAACAATGCTGGCACGGGATTTGGCACCGCCATAGAGCTTAAGCATAGGTCAGTTGCAGCAATCGGTGTGTCAATTCAATCTAAATCACTTTTATTATGCGCTTTGATCGGCTTCAAAATGATTGCTTGCCTCACCGTCCTCAACGCCAAAGCAGTTCCAGCGGCCATTCAGCCACCCTTTCCGCCAACTCCTCATTGGAGTGTTGACCACAGGGCAGCACCCCCAGCACGGGCACTTGGGTGAAACGGCTGAGAAATTCTGGCGGTGTCCACTGCGCAATATCCGTGTCGCTACAGGGGTTGACGCAGTTGAGAATCACACCGCGAATGTCCAGCTTGTACTGCCGGGCAAGGGCCACATTGGCCACAACTTGGGCGATCGCCCCTAGGCGCACCGTTGCCACCAAGACAATGGGCAACTTCCAAGCGGCCGCCAGATCTGCCACCGTCCACTCCCAAGTCATCGGTGACCCTAGACCGCCAATCCCTTCGACTAAAAGATAATCAAAGCGCTCCTGAAGCTGCCGGTAAGTTTGCCACACAGGCACCAAATCAATCGTGCGCTGTTCCAATTCGGCTGCAATGGGAGGCGCAAGGGGCGCCGTAAAACTGAGGGGGCACACTTCACTGGCTGTTTGTTCTAAAGGCAGCGTTTGGCAGTAATAATCCCCGTCCCCGATCTCGACCGCAGTCCCGCTCTGCATCGGCTTAAAAATGCCCCAACGTTCTTGGGAACGATAGCGATGGGCGTAGGACCATAGTGCCCGTGTAATCATTGTTTTGCCCACACCCGTATCAACACCTGTAATCAGTAGGGACTG
>NZ_CALJEM010000007.1 GCF_938074695.1 uncultured Thermosynechococcus sp. | reverse complement strand
GCCGCTGGATTAACCTGCTTGCCCTACTTCCCAACACGCTCCTCACGATTTTAGTTATCAGCATTGCCTTTCTGCGATTTTATGACCAAACCGACTTCACCCTCCTCGGATACATTGCCCACCCCCGCATCTGGAGTAACCGACTCACTGTGGCAGCCCTCCTGGTGGCAGTGGTTAATCTCGGCGTTGAGTGGAACCGTCGAAATCGAGAAACAGATCGCTTGGCACGAGCAGAGGCTCAAAGAATTGCAGAAGCAGAACGAGCGACTCGCCGAGCTAGAATCGAAGCTGAACGCGATCTTGCACTCCTCAACTTTCTAGTTGACCCCTCTCCCCACAATCGAGAAGTGCTGATGCAGGTGATTGCCCTACTGGCTGAGTATCGGGACAGCCTCTAGAATAGAGGGCATGAGCCGCTGGATTAACCTGCTTGCCCTGCTTCCCAACACGCTCCTCACGATTTTAGTTATCAGCATTGCCTTTCTGCGATTTTATGACCAAACCGACTTCACCCTCCTCGGATACGTTGCCCACCCCCGCATCTGGAGTAACCGACTCACTGTGGCAGCCCTCCTGGTGGCAGTGGTTAATCTCGGCGTTGAGTGGAACCGTCGAAATCGAGAAACAGATCGCTTGGCACGAGCAGAAGCTCAAAGAATTGCAAAAGAGCAACGCCGAATTATTGAGGAGCAACGCCGAATTGCAGAAGCAGAATGAGCGACTCGCCGAGCTAGAATCGAAGCTGAACGCGATCTTGCACTCCTCAACTTCCTAGTTGACCCCTCCCCCCACAATCGAGAGGTGCTGATGCAGGTGATTGCCCTGCTGGCTGAGTATCGGGAGAGCCTCTAATGAGTCTTAAAGGGTCGATCCTAGGCTGACCTCAGTGATTTGGATTCCATCTGCTTCAGTAGAAGTCGGAAAGTTGACCACAACTCCCAGCGGAATGTTTAAGGTCTCCATGTACTTCCTGACCTGCTTGACTTCCTTGTCGCCAACCTTCTGAACCGCCTTTAGCTCAACCACCACAACCGCTTGGTTATTGTCATAGTCATAGAGAATGAGATCGGGAATGGCCTCCCCCACAAAATAGCCGTGAAAGAGAATTGGCACCTTGCGTTGCTCTTCATACTTAATTTGTCGTTCCCGCAGAGCCACCTCAAAGGCCTTCTGGTAGATGGCTTCATTAAAGCCAGTTCCCAATTCTTGGAAGATGTCTTGGGCAATGTCCTGAATAATCTGGAGCCAGTTTGTCATAGGGATGCAGCATGTTGACGATACCAACTAATTGTGCGCTCCAAACCTTCTCTAAGGGAAATTTGGGCACAAAAACCAAAGGCTTCCTTTGCTTTGGTAGTATCCAAGCAGCGGCGGGGCTGACCATTGGGTTTCTCCGTCTGCCATTCAATCTCCCCTTGAAATCCCATGAGTTCGCAGATGAGGGCAACTAAGTTCTTAATGGTGATTTCTTCACCCGTACCTAGGTTGACGGGATCGGGATCATCGTAAGCCTGGGTGGCCATGACAATGCCGCGAGCTGCATCCTCCACATAGAGAAATTCGCGGCTAGGACTGCCATCGCCCCACACGGGAATCACATTCTCCCCCTTCTGCTGAGCGGTATAAACTTTGCGAATCAAAGCAGGAATCACATGGGAACTCAAGGGGTCAAAGTTATCCCCCGGCCCATAGAGATTCACAGGCAAAAGATAGATGCCATTAAACCCATACTGCTGCCGATAGGCTTGCAGCTGAACCAGCAAGGCTTTTTTAGCAATGCCGTAGGGGGCATTGGTTTCTTCGGGGTAGCCGTTCCACAGATCGCTTTCTTTGAAAGGAACGGGGGTGAATTTGGGATAGGCACAAATGGTTCCCACGCAAACAAATTTCTCAACCCCTGCGCGATAGGCACAGTCAATGAGTTGTGCCCCCATCATCAGGTTGTCATAAAAGAGTTCAGCGGGCTTGGCTTGGTTGAGGCCAATCCCCCCCACGTGGGCGGCAAGGTGAATGACAATATCTTGGTTTTGAACAACGGCTTGACAAGCAGACAGTTGGCGGAGATCGTAGTCGCGCGATCGCACCACTGTGATTTGCTCAGGCATTGCCCCTGCTTTTTGCAGGTGTGCTACCACGTGGCGTCCCAAGAACCCCGCTCCCCCCGTGACGAGAATTCTCTTTTGACTTAAATCCATCGTTAGTCTGCCTTGCTGATAAACTGCCGCTGAGCCATGAGATCGAGCACCGTGTCGGAAGTGGTTTTGGGCGTTCTCCCCAAGGCACCCACAGCCTGGAGATCGGCTTCCACCATCAAGGCCACCAGTTCCGGAAACGTAACCGAGGGCTGCCAGCCTAGAACTGTTTTGGCTTTTGTTGGATCTCCCAAGAGTAAATCCACCTCTGTAGGCCGCAAATAACGGGGGTCAAATTCCACATAGTCTTGCCAATTGAGACCGACATAACCAAAGGCTAGTTCTAAAAATTCCCGTACGGAGTGGGTTTCGCCCGTGGCCACCACATAGTCATCGGGGCGTTCCTGTTGCAGCATTAGCCACATGGCGCGCACATAGTCCTTGGCGTAGCCCCAATCCCGCTTGGCATCCAAGTTACCCAAGTAAAGCTTGTTTTGCTGGCCAGTCACAATCCGGGCAACGGCACGGGTAATTTTGCGGGTGACAAAGGTTTCCCCCCGCCGAGGACTTTCGTGGTTAAAGAGGATGCCATTACAGGCAAATAGATTGTAAGCCTCGCGATAATTCACGGTTTGCCAGTGGGCATAGACTTTGGCACAGGCATAGGGACTGCGGGGATAAAAGGGGGTTGTTTCCCGCTGGGGCACTTCCTGCACAAGGCCAAACATCTCCGAGGAACCCGCTTGGTAGAACTTTACCTGTTTGCCTGTGCGCTCTTGGTATTCGCGGATGGCCTCGAGAAGTCGCAGCGTCCCCATGGCAACAGTCTCCACCGTGTACTGCGGCGCATCAAAGCTGACTCGCACATGGGATTGCGCCCCTAGGTTGTAAATTTCATCGGGCTGGCTAAGTTCGATAATTCGCCTTAGGGTACCGCCATCGGTGAGATCGCCGTAGTGCAGGCGCAGAGTAGCTCCCTCTTGGTGGGGATCAACGTAAATGTGGTCAATGCGATCGGTGTTGAACGTGGAGGTACGGCGAATAATGCCGTGGACTTCATAGCCCTTTTCTAGGAGCAGTTCGGCAAGATAGGAGCCATCCTGTCCTGTGATGCCTGTAATTAATGCTCGCCGGCGATCGCCCATTAGCTATTTCTTAACTCCTAACTGTCTCTGTTGCGGATAACCCACGGCCCGCTTTAATGCTGCTAGGGAGCGATTATAGTTCAAAATGGCCGCAAGGAGATTTCCTTGGGCTTGGGTCAAATTTGCTTCAGCACTAGTGACCTCCTGTTGAGTCCCCACCCCCGCTTGAAAACGCAGGCGAGCAAGGCGCAGTCCCTCAGTGGCTTGGCTAACAGCCGTCCGTGCGGTGGCAATGTTTTTCTCATTGGCCCTGAGATTGGCGTAAGCGGTTTCCACCTCCAAGCGGATGAGGTTCTTCTGATTGGCGTATTGTTCCTCAGCAGTTGCCGCAAGGACTTCTTGGCGAGCTGCACTGGCACGGGCATTACCGCCATCAAAGAGAGCAAGTTGCATTTGCAGCCCCACCCCATAGCCAAAGCGCGGCGCCAGATCATCGGCAACTTTGTCCAGCATATTGCCAGCGGCAAAGAGACTGAGTTGGGGACGTGTAGCCGCCAATGCCACCTGACGATTTTTCAGGGCAATCGTGCGCTGTAGCAGCTGCTGCTCTAGTTCAACACGGTTCTGATAGGCAAGGAGAATACTCTCATCAAGGGAAAGTGTCCATGCCTCAGCAGGCTCAACACGGTCGGCGATCGCCACATCCACCGCCGGGTTCAAATTTAACCGCTGTGCCAACTGCCGCCGCGTGGTGATTTCCAAATTGCGAGCTTGGTTCAAGTTTTGCTCGGCATTGGCAAGGCTCACCTCTGCGGTCAACACATCCAACAGCGTTCCCACGCCTGCTTGCTCAAAGGCTTTAGCATTGCGCAATGTCACTTGGGCATTGGCCACCGCTGCCTCGCCAATTTGCACCTGGATCTTGGCCTGTTGTGCTAAGTAGTAATCATTGGTAACGTCAAGGATCAGTTGTTGAAGTTGGCGTTGTACCTCCAATTCACTAAAGCGTACTTGGTCGCGAGCCGCTGCGATGGCGGCCGATCGCCCGCCCCCCGCAAACAACGTATAGTTCATGACCAGCGCTGCATTGGCAGTTGCGCCACTTGTTGCCCCAAACAGGTTGGTAAAAAAGTTTCTATAGCTCAGTTGATTGACGGGCGCAAGGGTAATTGGGGTGAAATTGGCGGGCGTGGCAGCTTGGTTGGCACTACTTTGCAATTGTTGCAGTTGCTGTTGTAGCTCAAGGTTTTGCTGATCCGACAATGTCGTTAATTGGGGGCCTTGGAATCGTTGTTGCAACCGTTGCACCTGAGTATTCAAAATACTGCTGGCGGCCAGTTGCTGAGTAAGAAGCTGTTGCTGCGCTTGTTGCTGTTGCTGCTGTTGCAAAGAGACCTGCTGTTGAAAGTTCAGGGGCAGGTAAACAGGTTGGCCGCCGGGGGAGGTATTCTGGCCAATGCTGGCTTGAAACGCAAGGGTGGGGTAAAGCTGGGCTTTGACCTGTCGCAGTTGTGCCCGTGCCCGCTGTAGTTGTAACTCACTAACTTGCAGACCAATGTTGTTGCGGATGGCCACCTCAATTGCCTGCTCTAGGGTGAGGGGTTGATTGAGATCTATGTTGACTGTCTTAGGAAGCGCCAGTTTATCGGGGTCGGGGTTAAGGGGCGTGAGGGCATCCGACGCTGGCGTTTGCGAAGAAGGTGCCTGTGCCACTGGCGTGGGTGTGGGTGTCGCCTGAACTGGGCTAGGCAGCGCCACGGGGGCGATCGCGAGGAGTCCCGACATGAGCATTTTTGGGGGATTCAGGGCAAGATCGTTCAACATGAGGACTTGACGCTCAACCTGCTGAACTCAGCCAGAGTAGAAATTCGCCTAAGTACTGCTGAAGATTGCCAGCCTACAGCCATTCCCTTTATTCCCACAACACAGCCATTCTGCAAAACTTTAGCATGGATTCTCGGTTGGATCGCCCCCCAGAGCAACAGCCGCAGAGCAATGAGGATTGAAAAGGAGAAGAAAACTGATCTAGAATAAAGAACCCTCAAAAAGGAGAGGTGGCTGAGTGGTCGAAAGCGGCAGATTGCTAATCTGTTGATAGGCAGGTAACTCCTATCCGAGGGTTCGAATCCCTCCCTCTCCGTTAAAAAATATCATTAAGCCCATAGCTAAAGCCTATCTTCTGGCGTTTCACAGTAAAGCCCGAACGGGTCAAGGGCAGGAGATAATAGAGGCACATGATATCTTTGGGATAAAACGATGGCCAGCGACTTAGCAATGACGATTCTCCCCGGTATGACTGTGAAAGTAACCAATCCCAACGATACCTACTACCAATTTCAGGGGATTGTCCAGCGGGTTACAGATGGCAAAGTAGCAGTGCTCTTTGAGGGGGGGAACTGGGACAAACTGGTTACGTTTCAAATGAGCGAGCTAGAGCCAGCCGCGACCACGCCCAAGGGAAAAGCGAAAAAGTAAACCATGGCGCGGCGATCGCCTCCCCCCCAGCCCTTTGCCGAAATTATCCAGACCGCAACGGATCACTGCATTGCTCAGTGCCACGAACCCGCCCACCTAGATTTTCCTGCGGTGCCCGCCTTGGGCAGTTGGGTGCGGATTCCCGAAAGCGATCGCGTGATTTATGGCGTTGTTGCCTATGTAGTGACGGCTCCCATTGACACCATTCACCGTGCCACCGCCTTGGGGCTATCCCTAGAGCAATTACGGCAAGAGCAACCCCATATTTTTGCCATGTTGAAAACAGAGGTCACGATCGCCATCGCCGGCTTCGAGGAAAGGGAACGCTTTTATCACCACTTGCCCCCCCGCCCACCCCAAATGCACCAGCAGGTGTACACTTGTCCTCCTGAGGAAGTGATTGCCTTTAGTGGCACATTGACCTTTTTGCGAACACTGTTGACCCTACGCTACGGCCCAGGGGATGCCTTGGTGGCTGCAACCCTGCGTTTCTTGTATCACCTTCGCCAGCGCGATCGCCAGTGGCTAGTGCAGGCAGCTCAATACCTGAATCGTCTCCTTAAGGATGATTACGATCGCCTGCGGGGCATTATTGAGCAGTTATAACCGGGGTTTTAGGAAGTAGGGTGGAGCTGTTTCACAAGGCGATCGTACTGCTGGGTTTCCGCCCAATTGAGAATTTCCCGTGCCCGCAGCACAGGGAGGGGGTGAGTGAGCTGCGTGGCCTGCACTTCCTTAAAAAGACTGTACCAGCCGCGATCGGCAGCGTCATACGCCCGTGCTTGGGCAATAAAGGCATCCAGATTCAGGCGATCGCTCCACTGCGGCGAGCCACCACAGAGTTTCATAAGCACCGAGGCTACAATCCGCGGGTCTTGGGTGACTAACAGTGCAGCGCGATCGCAGGTGAGTTCCGCACAGCGCAGCCAATGCATCAATTGAGTTTGTAAAACTTGGGCTACGAGCAGACCCCAAGGGGAAAGTTGACTGGTGGCAAAAAGCAGCAGGTTGGCGATGGTTAGATACACCCCATGCTCACACTTCAGATGCCCTAGCTCGTGGGCCAGCACCGCCTGCAATTCCTTGGGTGTCAGTAACTCCACAAGGGAGGAGTGCAGTACCACAAAGGGCTGCTTGCCCTGCATCGCAAAGGTATAGGCATTGGGAACGGGATGTTGTTTAAGATAAAGCTGCGGCGGTTCTAAGCCTAAGATACGGCACGCCTCCAGATGAAGGGCATAAATTTCTGGCAGTTGTTGTTCACCGAGGCGCAGACTACTGCCAATGTTCTCAAGGTAAAAGGCCTGCTCCGCTACAGAACCTAGGAGCGATCGCACAAGAATGTCCAACCCCGGCAGTTGCTGGAGCGCTTGGGTGGCCTCGCGATCGCGGGGATGACGAAACTGATCGGCCCTGAGGCTGGAATATGCTGAAACAGGCATAAAATTGCGGCTTTTACTTTGACCTCTTCACTGCCAATTTTAGGGTATGGCAAGGGTTTCTAGCATCTTTGCAAAAACTTGCTGTGCCATTCGGTATGCTCCGAAACTGACCTGCAACTAAAAAAGCTACGGCGAGTACACCTCTGAGCCTGTCCTCGGATCAGGACTGAATTGGGTGCCAAGCCCCACCGTAGCTTTCTTCACAACGGAGGAGATTCTAGTTAGAAGGTATCTTCTTCCTCTTCGTCCCCATAGTCCTCCTCCTCTGCGAGTTCCTCCTCATTGTCAGCATCACTACTGGCGAATTCAAAATCGCGAGTTCGTCCAGTGATTTTTTCAATCACGTGGGGCGCGGTTTCGTCGTCAATGAGGACATCCTCACCGAGGTCAGCCGCAGGATTGATGGTCATGGATGGAGGTTCAGGTTCAGGAGTAATCACGTGGGTTTGTCCCAAACGCTCTTCACCTTCTTCCCACTCCTCGTCACCATCGCTACTTTCCTCGTAGCTGTTGAAGCCGGTGCCCGCAGGGATGAGACGGCCGATGATCACGTTTTCCTTGAGTCCCCGCAGCCAATCGGACTTGCCTTCAATGGCGGCTTCTGTCAGCACGCGCGTTGTCTCTTGGAAACTGGCTGCTGAAATAAAGCTGTCGGTATTCAGCGAGGCCTTGGTAATTCCCAAGAGGACGGGAATGTATTGAGCAGGGGCGCCCCCTGTCAGTGCCATAGGCTCGTTGGCCTGCTCTGCTTGGCGCAGATTCATCAGTTCACCAGACAGCAAAATTGTGTCGCCGGCATCCTCAATTCGCACTTTTGAGGTCATCTGGCGGACAATAATCTCAATGTGCTTATCGGAAATCTCAATCCCTTGGGTCAGGTACACCGACTGCACTTCGTTGACCAAAAATGACTGCACCTTTTCAAAGCTGATTTGGGCAGCTTTGAGTAACCCCTGGGGTTTGTAGTACTCAAAGTAAATTGAGAGGATGTCGTGGGGATCCACAGGCCCATCGGTGAGGGGGTCAGCTAAATTGACCTTTTGACCATCCACCACCAAGGGGTTTTGGCCAGGGAGAACAGGGTATTCCTGAATCGTGCCATCCTCTTCAATGACTTTGATATCTACACTATCATCACTGTTGTAGGTGACTTGACAAGTACCGGGGCGCACGGCCAGCACACATTTTTCCTTGGGATGGCGCGCTTCAAGGAGTTCTTCAATCCGAGGTAACCCTTGGATGATGTCACCTGTTTTTGCCCGCTCAAAGACCAGCAGGGCAAGGTTATCCCCCCGCTGCACAAGATCACCGTCTTCAATTTGCAGCACTGCCCCCGGCGAGACAAGGTAGGGACGGGCTAGGCGCAGGATCACGTGGTCATCGGCCACTGCCATGACTGCCGCTGTTTCTGGAGCCATCACTCCCTTGGCAAGTTCATCGCCCGGACGCACGAGATCGCCAACTTTGACCGTGGGTTTAGCCCCGTTAGTCTCGATCCGCAGGCGATCGCTGTCGGTAACGACCAGAATGCGGCGAACCGATTCACCACTGCGCAAGATGCCCTGCACCTCACCCGCCTGCTTGGCCTTGATGTCTGTCCGGGCAATCACGGCACCAGGGCCAATGTGATCGCCATCTTTGACAAGAAGGGAAGTAAACGTACTACCTTGGGTTTGATCCGCAGCAATGTCACGGCGAATCACCAAGGATTCAAGAATCACCAGTTGCAGCCGCTGGGCGTCTGGATCCACTTCGTCCTTCACAATTTCAATGTCGGCGGCCAGTTGGGGCGCTTCGCTGCCAATTTCAAGGACTAATTGTGTCCGCAGCAGATCAACCCCATCTACAGATTTGACCCGCTCATCGTGTTTGTAAGGCAACCGCTGTACAGCTCGCAGGCGAATGGATTGCCCTGAGCTATCACTGGAATCTTGGCTGGGGACCGATGGCTCATCGGGAACGCTAAATTCTTGGACGGGGCGCAGCAGAATTGCCGGCCCTTCCGGTGTGTCTTCCAGATAATCCACTTGCGAGAGGGCTTCGACCACAAGGCCGGGGAGTACCTCTTCACCGGGACGCGCTAAGGTGCCATGTTTTAGTCGTGCGGCCTCCGGATCGTCCACAAGGTGAAGTTCACCGGGCTTGATGATAATTTCCCGTAGAATATCGTTTTTCTGGATAACTTCGACGACACCGCTGTTTTGGCAGAAGATGTCCTTGACAACCTCAGTGCCCGCCTCGACGTATTGGTTGTCCTCCACCATCAGCAGGGAAATATCCTTGTTCACCTCATGGGTTTCTTCGGGAATCCACAGGAGCGTTCCCCCCTTGAGGACTTCGTAACCCTGTTTAGCTTTGCCCTTTTTGGCCACTTCGATGTCGGCGTACTTGAGAATACCGCCGGTGGTGGTGTGGTAGCGATCGTCAATCAGTTCGGCCACCACTTGACCATTGGCCACTTTTGTACCGGGAGCCGCTTTCAGGGAAAAACGCTGGCCAGTGGGAGTTTCAATAATGTAGTGCTCGCGGCCTTGCTGCGTTTCTTTGAGCACCTTGGCTTTATCGAGCATTACAGAGGCGGTAATGATTTCCACCTCGCGCCCCCCCTTACTGTCCTGTTGCTCTGGAAGACGCACGACGCCCCCATGTTCTGTTTTCACTGTGGTTTCTGCCAGGACGGCACCGGCTTCGATGCGATCGCCATTTTTAACAACGGGCTCAGCACCGGGGGGCAGATTATAGACTTCGCCGGAGAGTACCCAAATCAAGCCACCTTTGGGGGCAATGCGCGTGGTTGTGCCTTGGCGATCGCGCTTTTCCTCGACCTCAAGGTTAACAAACTTCACTTGACCCGCCAAATCGGAGGCCACATCCTTGGTCACCTTTTCTACCGCCTTGCGGACACTGCGGCTGGCTTGAGCCACCTCTACCAAAAGTTGACCTGCTTCAACGGCTTCCCCATCTTCCACCAGTACAATTGACCCTTGGGGAAGATCAAACTCTTGGGTTTGCTGAGGGTTTTTAACCACCAGCTTGCCGGCACTTTCGACAATAAAGGCCTCATCCCCGTGGCGGGTGCGGTGGGGGCGTACCCGTAATTTCTTGCTGTACTCCACAGTGCCGGCAAAGGGCGCGCGTTCTTGGCGAGCCACTTCCCCCGTAAACACACCTCCTGTGTGGAACGTGCGCATCGTCAGCTGCGTACCGGGTTCGCCAATGGATTGAGCCGCAATAATTCCTACGGCTTCTCCCATATCCACCAATTTGGCATGGGCAAGACTCCAGCCGTAGCAGAGACGACAAACCGAGCCAGTGGCCTCGCAGGTGAGGGGCGATCGCACCACCACTTCTTCGATACCCGCATTGACGATTTTTTTGGCGAGATCGGCGGAGATGGCTTGATTTTTGGCCACCAGCACTTCGCCCGTCTGCGGATGGCGAACATCATTAAGTACCACCCGCCCCAAAAGCCGATCCTCCAGAGACAGTACCTTGTCTCCCACCGTCATACTGCGGAGGGTAATCCCCCGCTGCGTTTCACAATCCTCTTCGCGGATAATCACATCTTGAGCCACATCCACTAGGCGACGGGTCAGGTAACCGGAGTCCGCTGTCCGCAGTGCCGTATCCACCAACCCCTTGCGGGCACCGTAGGAGGAGATGATGTACTCTGTTACCGTCAGCCCTTCGCGGAAGTTGGTTTTAATCGGCAGGTCAATGATTTCCCCTTGGGGATTGGCCATCAACCCGCGCATTCCCACCAACTGACGCACCTGCGAGAGATTCCCCCGTGCGCCGGAAAAAGCCATCATATAGACGGAGTTGAGAACATCGGTGTTTTGGAAATGGCGCACCACTTCGTTTTTTAGCTCTTCATTGGTGGTGTTCCACGTGTCAATCACCTTCTGGAAGCGTTCGACCTCCGTAATTTCCCCCCGCGAGTAGCGCTCTTGGGCGGTTTTAATTTCTTTTTCTGCCGCTTCAAGGAGTTCTTGTTTTTTCGGCGGAACGAGCAGGTCATCCACACTGATGGAAACGCCGGCGCGGGTGGCATAGCGAAAGCCAAGGTCTTTGACTTTATCCGCCATTTCCGCTGTGCGGGCGGTGCCAAAGTTGCTGAACGACCAAGCAATCAGGTCCCGCAAACCTTTTTTGTCAATAGTGCGGTTAAAGAAAACAGGCTTTTTCTCACTCATGGTGTTGGGGTCTCCCAAATTAACTGGCTAGGGCTTCTTGAATCGTTTGGTTGTAGATGATGCGGCCGGGGGTGGTGCGGATGTATTGGGAAATCACTTGGCCGTTGGCATCCTCCTTGACCCGCCGCAGGGGGTACTCCAGCAAACGGCAGCCATCTTCATAGGTCGTAATCTGGGGTTCACCGGTGTCGCCATCGTCCACCTCACCGTCGTAGCGCACCCAGACAAAGGCATGGAGGGGTAAGTGTCCCTGTTCGTAGGCCATGACCACGTCTTGGAGGTTGGCATAGTAGCGATCGCCATAGTCGGGCAGCTTCGGATTTTCTGCGGTCAAGTAATAGCAGCCCAAAACCATATCTTGGCTAGGGGTAATAATTGGCTTGCCTGTGGCCGGCGACAGGATATTGTTCGAGGCCAACATTAGCATCCGCGCCTCCGCCTGTGCCTCAATTGAAAGGGGCACGTGCACTGCCATTTGGTCGCCGTCAAAGTCTGCGTTGAAGGCAGGACACACCAAGGGGTGCAGTTGAATGGCTCGCCCCTCCACCAGAATTGGCTCAAAGGCCTGAATCCCCAAACGGTGGAGTGTCGGCGCGCGGTTGAGCAACACGGGATGACCCTCAATCACCTGCTCCAGCACATCCCAAACTTGGGGGTCATTCCGCTGAATCAGCCGCTTCGCCGCCTTAATGTTGTTGACAATTTGCTGACGAATCAGGCGGTGAATCACAAAGGGCTGGAAGAGTTCAATGGCCATTTCCCGAGGCAAGCCGCATTGGTGCATTTGCAGCTTTGGCCCCACCACAATTACCGAACGACCCGAGTAGTCCACCCGTTTCCCCAGGAGGTTTTGGCGGAAGCGCCCCTGTTTGCCCTCAATAATGTCCGAAAGGGACTTGAGGGGACGGTTATTGGCACCCACCACCGTGCGCCCGCGACGACCATTATCAATCAGGGCATCCACCGCCTCCTGCAACATCCGCTTCTCATTGCGGACAATAATTTCTGGCGCAAGGATTTCTTGGAGACGGGCAAGGCGATTGTTGCGGTTAATGACACGGCGGTACAAGTCATTGAGGTCAGAGGTGGCAAAGCGTCCCCCATCCAGTTGCACCATTGGCCGTAGATCCGGTGGAAGAACGGGAATCACCGTCAACACCATCCATTCCGGCTTTGCGCCAGTGGCAATAAAGTTATCAATAACCCGCAGCCGTTTGATCAGCTTGGCGCGTTTTTGCCCCTTGGCGTTGAGGATTTCTTGCCGCAGCTGGTCGGCCTCCGCTTGCAAATCCAAATCCTGAAGCAGGCGTTGAATAGCTTCCGCCCCAATGCCCACTTCGATGCCCTCTAGCTCCGAGTCCTCGCTGTAGATCTCTTCTTCGATTTCCTGCCACTGATCTTCGCTCAGGAGCTGCTTGTAGCTGAGGGCAGGGTGATTGCCGGGATTGAGCACCACATAGGAGTTGAAATAGACAATCTGCTCCACATCCCGCAGTGGCATATCCAGTAGGATAGCCATGTAGCTGGGAATCCCTTTCAGGTACCACACATGGGTGACAGGGGCGGCCAATTTGATGTAGCCCATGCGATGCCGCCGCACCCGCGATTCGGTGACCTCAACGCCACAGCGTTCGCAGACAATGCCACGATGGCGCACCCGCTTATACTTACCGCAGTGACATTCCCAATCCTTGGCGGGACCAAAAATCCGCTCGCAGAAGAGGCCATCCATCTCCGGCTTGAGCGTACGGTAGTTGATGGTTTCTGGCTTAGTGACCTCGCCCACTACTTGACCGTTGGGGAGCGTGCGCTGACCCCATTGGATGATGCGCTCCGGTGACGCGAGAGACACTTTTACATAATCAAAGCGTTGCTCGATTCTGGGCATAAACTCACAAATCCTTTGGCAATGAATGGTTCGAGGGGGCGATCGCCCCCAACAAGCTGAATAGGTGCCGCGTGTCTAGAAGGTTGTTGCCCCTTCTTTATCGTCTGCGTCATCAAGGGCACTGTAGTCAATGGTGGGCCGGGGCGGCGTGCGGCGAGGAGTGGCATCCACCATCAAATCCACCTCGGGATCAGGTTTTGTTTCCCCATCGTCATCAAAGCTGGGAATACTGGCCTTGCGCACGGAAATATCCAAGCACAGGGATTGCAGCTCCCGCATCAGCACCTTAAAGGATTCCGGCGTGCCCGGTCGGGGAATGGATTGACCCTTGACAATGGCATTGAGGGCTTCATTGCGTCCTTGCATATCATCGGACTTGACCGTTAGCAACTCTTGGAGGGTATAGGCAGCACCATAGGCCTCCAGTGCCCACACCTCCATTTCGCCAAACCGCTGACCCCCTTGCTGCGCTTTACCACCGAGGGGCTGTTGAGTCACCAAGGAGTAAGGACCCGTGGAGCGGGCATGGATTTTATCGTCCACCAAGTGCACGAGCTTCAGCATATAGGCTATCCCCACCGTTACTGGGCGGTCAAAGGGTTCACCGGTGCGGCCATCATAGACCACCATTTTGCCTGGGTCGTTCTCATTAAAGACCCAATCTTGACCCGTGACTTCTTTGGCTTCTTTCAGCTTGGCATGGACGGTTTCGCGGGATTTCTCCTTGCCATGCATTTCATCAAAGGGAGTAATTTTGAAGCGGCGACCCAAGCATTCGCCAGCCCAGCCCAACAAGCACTCATAAACTTGCCCCACATTCATCCGCGAGGGTACCCCCAAAGGATTGAGGACAATATCTACAGGACGGCCATCGGGCAGGAAGGGCATATCCTCCACAGGGAGAATTCGGGAAATAATCCCTTTGTTGCCGTGGCGACCGGCCATTTTATCCCCCACTTGGATTTTGCGCTTCTGCGCCACATAGACGCGCACCACCATATTGGCGCCAGGCGGCAGCTCATCCCCCTGCTCACGGGTAAAGACGCGCACATCCACCACGCGACCTTTTTCACCATTGGGCACCCGCAGCGAGTTATCCCGCACATCCCGTGCTTTTTCACCAAAGATGGCCCGCAGCAGTTTTTCTTCGGGGGGCTGATCCGATTCCCCTTTGGGAGTGACTTTCCCGACGAGAATATCCCCTGCCTCTACATAGGCACCGATGCGGATAATGCCGTTTTCATCCAATTGCCGCAGGGCATCTTCCGAGACGTTGGGCACTTCGCGGGTAATCTCCTCAGGTCCGAGTTTGGTTTGTCGTGCCTCGATTTCATACTTCTCAATGTGAATGGAGGTATAGACATCCTCTTGCACCAGCCGTTCGCTGATGAGGATGGCGTCTTCGTAGTTGTAGCCTTCCCACGGCATGTAGGCCACAAGGATGTTTTGGCCAAGGGCGAGTTCTCCCCCCTCGGTGGCGGAGCCATCGGCAATCACTTGTCCCGCTTGGACGCGATCGCCCACAAAGACAATGGGGCGTTGATTCAAGCAGGTATCTTGGTTGGAACGCTCGTACTTTTGCAGCGTGTAGGTAATCTCAGGGCCATGATCGGTCTTAATGCGAATTTGGTTGGCATCCACATAGGTGACAACGCCATTGGTCTGACTGAGGACTACCATCCCGGAGTCCCGTGCTGCCTGAGCTTCTAGACCCGTACCCACCAAAGGACGCTGGGGACGCAACAATGGCACCGCCTGCCGTTGCATGTTAGATCCCATGAGGGCACGGTTGGCATCATCGTGCTCTAGGAAGGGAATTAAGGAGGTGGCCACGGAGATAATCTGCACTGGTGAAACCGCCACGTAGTCCACTTGATCGGGGGTGGTGGTGGTGAAATCTTGGCGATAGCGCACAGGTACCACATCCCCCAAGATGTAGCCGTTCTCATCAGTGGGCACATCCCCTGGTGCCACCCGTTTGTCGTCCTCTTCGTCAGCGGTCATATAAACAGGCGGCTGATCTTTGAGAACGCGGCCATCCTTCACGGGATAAAAGGGCGTCTCAATAAAGCCATACTCATTGACACGGGCATGGGTAGCCAAGGAACCAATCAGCCCAGCATTGGGACCTTCAGGGGTTTCAATGGGACAAATGCGGCCATAGTGGCTAGGGTGAATATCCCGCACTGCAAAACCTGCCCGTTCACGGGTAAGCCCACCGGGGCCAAGGGCACTCAAGCGCCGTTTATGGGTGAGTTCCGCAAGGGGGTTGGTTTGATCCATAAACTGGGAAAGCTGGCTGGAGCCAAAGAATTCCTTAATGGCCGCCACCAAGGGCTTCGGATTCACTAGCGAAGTGGGGGTTAAAGAATCGGTGTCCGACACCGTCATCCGCTCGCGAATAATGCGCTCCAGGCGATTGAGGCCAACGCGCACTTGGTTTTGCAGCAATTCACCCACCGAGCGAACGCGGCGGTTGCCCAAGTGGTCAATGTCATCCACCGTTCCCAGATCAAACTGTAGGTTAATCAGATAATCAATGGCCGCCAGAATGTCCTCTGGGGTGAGGATGCGCACCGTATCGGGAATATTCAATTGCAGCTTGCGGTTGAGCTTGTAGCGGCCAACCCGACCAAGGTCATAGCGCTTGGGATCAAAGAAGCGCGACTCCAGAAGCTGTTGTCCCCCTGAAACTGTGGGTGGCTCCCCTGGGCGCAGTTTTTTGTACAGCTCAATAAGGGCATCTTCTTCGGAGAATTTGCCTTCTTTTTCAACGGTTTTTTGGTAGTACTCCGGGTGACGCAACCGCTCTAGGATTTCGCTATCAGTGAGACCTAAGGCTTTGAGAAGGACATGTGCTGAGAGCTTGCGGGTTTTGTCAATGCGTACCCAGAGCAGATCGTTTTTGTCTGTTTCAAACTTTAACCAAGCACCTCGGTTGGGGATGAGACTGGCATTGTAGGTGCGGCGACCATTTTTGTCGGTTTCTGATTTGTAGTAAACACCGGGACTGCGGACAATTTGGTTGACAATGACACGCTCGGCACCGTTAATGATAAACGTGCCACGGTCTGTCATCAAGGGCAGATCGCCGATGAAGACATCTTGGTCAATGATATTGCCATTTTCTTTGTTAATGAGGCGAGTCGGGACATACATCTGCATCGAATAGGTGGCATCCCGCCGCTTGGCCTCATCAACGCTATACTTCGGCTCCTTGAGTCTGTAGTCCTTGGCCAAAAAGTGCAACTCAATTTTGCCGGTATAATCCGTAATTGGGGAAAAACTCTCTAGCTCTTCAATGAGGCCTTCTTCAAGAAACCATCGGAAACTGGCCCGCTGAATCTCGACAAGGTCTGGCAAGGTAAAGGCGGGTGGCGTGTAAATCTGATTACTAGCCATGTATATCCTCTAGAGGGTATCGCTAAAACGCGGATCTTGCATCTTAAGCGAGGAGGCATCGCTTTGTCAAGCACACCAAAAGCTCCGCTCACGGCAAGGACTGCCGCCGGAGACTTCTGGCATGATGAAGCTGTTGGAAATGAGAAGAGTTGACAAGTGCCACTGCTGCGCTTGCAAGCCGCTATCTATGACCATAGCACAGAACCGTTATTTGGGCGATCGCGACTTCAATCCTGTTTGCAAGGCTTCTTGCACGAGGGGTAGAAGTAAACACTGCGAAAAATGCCGTGGTCATCGGCCACTTGTGCGGTACCACTCAGACCAAGTATTCCTGAACGCCACAGTGACAATAAACCTTTAAGCACCCTGTGGCATTATCGAGCACCATGGCGTTTGCCGTTGCCGCTTCAAAGGTCATCAACCAGCCCATGACGAGACTCTGGGGACGGCTGCGGGACGTTACCTGCACAGGGGAGGCCATCTACACGATTGCGTCAATGAGTTCAGTTGATATAGAAACATTGGGCATAGGGGCGCCCAAAGACCTTGCGACTGAGGCGATCGCCCCTGTCTAAACTCGGTAGCGTCTGCTGCGGAGCTGCAAATATCCTCAACGGATTCATACTGCGCCGGCTGTTCCTATTCTAAGTTAGGCAGAAACGCCAATTGTGGTTTCCGAGAGACGGCCATCTTCCATGTGAATAATGCGATCGGCGACATCGAGAATGCGGTTGTCGTGCGTCACAATTAGGATGGTACAGCCCTGTTCGCGGGCGAGGGCACGCATAATTTCCACCACATCGCGACCAGATTTTTTATCAAGGGCAGCCGTGGGTTCATCGGCAAGTACAATTTTTGGGTGTCCTACTAGGGCGCGGGCGATCGCCACTCGTTGCTTTTGTCCCCCCGACAGTTCATGGGGATAGTAATCAAGGCGCTCTCCAAGGCCAACGGCACAGAGCATTGCTTCCACCCGTTCTCGGACTTCCTGTTGACTCAGGTGGGGTTGCAAATCCAGTGCCATCTGCACATTTTGGCGAGCGGTTAAGGCATGGAGCAGATTATGACCTTGAAAGATGTAGCCCGTTTGACGACGGATTTGAATCTGCTGCTCTTTAGTGGCGTTGCGTAGCTCCTGACCAAGCACCCGCAGACTGCCCTCTTGAGCTGATCGCAAAGCACCAATCAAGGTTAAAAGTGTCGTTTTCCCTGATCCTGAAGGCCCCGTCATGATTACAATCTCACCCGCTTCAATGCGAGCGTGTAAATTAAAGAGAATTTGCTTACGCAGTTGCCCTTGACCAAAGTAGTGATTGAGGCCTTGAATTTGGATCACCGGCTCCATAGCACCATCCTAGAAAATGTCCGCAGGATCGGCTTGTTGAATCCGCCGCATGGCGATCGCCCCCGAAAGCGTACACATCAGCACCGTGAGGGTAAAGACCAAACTTGCTCGCTCCACCGTCATCCAAACCGGCAGCGAGGTGGCATTGGCAATGAGGATATACAGTAGAAACGACACAATGAATCCCGGAATATAGCCCATACAGGAAAGAATCAACGATTCCTGCATCACTACACCATAGAAGAATACGTCGCGATAGCCCATCGCTTTGAGGGTGGCATACTCCGCCAAGTGATCCGTGACATCGGTGTAGAGAATTTGATAAACAATCACAGAGCCAACAATAAAACCCATCAAGGCGCCGAGGGAGAAAATAAAGCCAATGGAGGTACTCTTTTCCCAGTAGCTGCGTTCAAACTCAGCAAACTCCTCACGGGTCATGACTAGGACATCATTGCCTAGAGCAGCCTTCATTCGCCGTGCCAGTGCCTTGGTATTGACCCCCGGCTGCACCCGCACCAGACCCACATCAATTAAACCGGGATTGCGTTCAGGAAAGAGACGCAAAAAGTTCAAGTCACTCGTGAGTAAATTACCATCGGCGCCAAAGTTAGCGCCCATGCGAAATAGGCCTGCTACGGTGATTTTGCGGCCAGAAACTTCGGTTGTCACCTCTTTCCCTTGGCGGTATAGCTCTGGAATTGGGCCAAACTCAGCGCGGGATTGGGCATCAAAAAGGACATGATCCGCTAGTTTAATAGCATCCTGCCAGTGGGGGGTATCGGACACTGAAATGGATACCGCCATCGGATCCACGCCAATCACCATTAGTTGGCGGGTACTTTTGTTAATGGGATTGCGCCACAGACCAAAATTGAGGTAGAGGGGAGAAACGGACTCCACTCCTTCAAAACCCGCTGCTTGGTAGAGTCGCCGTCGCGGGAAGCTGCGCATGGCAATCAGTGCCGTGGATTGGGGACTAATGAGAACAATATCGGTGTTGAGGCTCTCGTGGAAGCGCACTGCCGCCTTAAAAAGGGCATCGCGAAAGCCAAACTGCATGAGCATTAGCACCACGGCAAAGGCAATGCCGGCAATCGCCACTAGGAGGCGAATCCGCTCCCGAATGAGTTGCAACCAAGCCAAGGGAATCGCAAAAATCATCGGTGTACCTCAGCGGGGATCAATCGCCACTTCCACCTGCATATTGGTCAGACCCGCCACTGGCTCGCTGTTATCTAGGCGAATTCTGACCTCCACAACCCGCGCATCGGTTTTAGCGGCAGGGTCGGTATCGGTGACATCGTTTTTGGCGACTAGGAGTCCCACGCGCGTAACGCGCCCGGTAAGCGGTGTACTCAGGACACTGCTGCGAATTTCAGCCCGCTGACCCACATGGACACGGGGCACATCGGTCTCATACACTTCAGCAACGGCATACATTTGGTCGGTATTGCCGAGTTCGAGAATGCCCCGTTCATTGATGGTCTCCCCTGCTTTAGTGTGAATCCGCAGCACGCGACCATTGCGGGGAGCGCGAATGATAGTGCGCTCCAGACGGGCTTCCGCTAGTTGCAGATTGCGTTCTGCTGAAAGGAGTTGCACTTGGGCTTGCACTCGTCCAAGATTTGCTTGGGCAGCGTCCACTTGAGCATTTGCAGTGGCGAGTTCTGTGCGGCGCTCCTCCTGCAAACGAACGAGGTTGGCTTGGGCGTTGCGCAATTCCTCCTGTAAGCTCCGCACGCGAACGATCCGGTCATCTAAATCCTGTTGAGAAATTACCCCATCGGCAAAGAGTTGGGCAAACCGCTGATACTCGCGATTGGCGATCTCCAGTTCCGCTTGGATGCGCTGAATTGTGGCCTGTTGAGCTTGAATAGCCGCAATGGCGGGTTCATTGGCGCGATCGCGCCGGCGCTCTGCTTCACTAATTTGAGCAAGGGCTAGGCGAGTTTCAGCGTCATAGCGTAGGCGGGCTTCCTGCAATTGAGTTGCTGCTAAGTCTCGCTCTGCTTTGCGCTCTGGATAAGTGTCTAAATAGGCAAGGGGTTGACCAGCAACCACGCGATCGCCCTCGCGCACTAGGAGCTGCCCCAACCGCTCGGTCATTGAGGGAGCACTGACGGTCACCACTTCCCCTTCGGGTTCCAAGCGACCCAAAGCCGTAATGCGATCGCTCACTGGCTTGGCTAAAGCAGCTTGAATCGCTCGCTCCTCATTGGCGCGTTGTTGTTGCTGCCAGTGGTTGAGACTCAGTACAAAGCTTCCCACACCGATGGCGATCGCTCCCCCAATTAGCCACGGACGACCAACTTTACTAAAAAACGGCTGTCCCATAGGAGAAGTTGACAGAAGCACTAAAGTTAAGAAATATAACTTAAGTCTAGCACGGCCTAAGCCGAGGCACTTAGAAGAAAGCATTTGAAAAGAGAATGGAGCAGAAAGGAGATTTAAGTAGGCGATTTATCTCAAAGAACATCGTCTAATTGCTGGCCTGTGCAGAATTCAATGGGTTGAAAGTTGTTGATTGGGCAAAAATAGTAAGGTGTAGAAACTGTTTAATTAATTAATTTTATCGCCAGAAATAAATTACTGATAAATAGCTTAGTTCACGTAAAATTTCATAGTTAGATAAACCGGATTCACGTATCAAATCCATGCATTTGCTAATATCGCAATAATTTGGATGAAGCTCAAATACAGCACTATCAACACGTTTCATTAACGATGGATAGTTTTCTAGAAACATTAACTCTGAACCTTCAATATCACACTTTAGAAGGGAAATTCTTGTGTCACCGTCGAGAATATTTTCAACATCAATAAAATTAATTTCTTGGGTGTTTGCATTTTCTGATCCCGTATAGATGCCGCTCATGCCAGTAAATTCTAATTCGCTAAATTTAGCGGATCCTTCTCGCTGTCCAACTAAACCATTGTGAATTTGTATAAAGTTACCCAGATTATTAATATCTATCAATCTTTCACTCAGATCTTGACAAATCCTTGGACTTGCTTCAAAGAGATTAATAAAAACTTGATCAGGAGTAAATCCGTTTCGTATTAAAAGATCAAAGACCCTAATTGTAAAAAATCCAACATTAGCGCCTATATCCAATACTTGGAGCTGATTATGTTCGCTCAGATTTAGCATTAGTGGATAAATTGCCGGATCATACTCCCCATCTACAAAAATATCATTATAAATGATCCAATCTGAAGCATTCTTGATTTGAATCTTCAAGTTTGATCTGAGAATCCATTCCAGCATTTTAGTTTTTCCAAAAACTTGATTATCAATCCTTATAATTTTTGATTATAGAACAAAATCTTGACCGACAAATCAAGAGTCAGGAAGTCAGTTTACAAAAAGGCCGTACCCTTAGGCAGGGCTTGGTGACCGTCAACCACACAGCTGCCAAAGCATTTGCCGCTCTTGGGGAGAGAGTTCCCGCCACTGGCCGGGGGCGAGGTCACCCAGTTGCAAGTTGGCGATCGCCACCCGTACCAAGCGCAGTGTGGGGAATCCTACCGCTGCTGTCATGCGCCGAACTTGACGATTACGGCCTTCCCGCAGGGTCAAGCTGAGCCACTGGGTAGGAATATGACGGCGGTAACGAATTGGGGGATTTCGCGGCGGTAAGGACGGCTCTGGATTGAGAATCTCAGCAATTGCCGGCCGCGTGCGGTAGCCTTGAATGACTACTCCTTCCGTCAGTTGTTGCAGGGCTGCTGGCGTGGGTTCCCCTTCCACCTGAACCCAGTAGGTACGTGGATGGCCATAGCGGGGATCTGTCAAGCGGTGCTGTAACCGGCCATCATCCGTAAGAAGCACCAGACCTTCACTGTCATAGTCTAGGCGGCCAGCGGGATAAACATCGGGAATAGGGACATAATCTTTGAGGGTGGCTCGCCCTTCTTGATCTTGAAACTGACACAGTACCCGATAGGGCTTGTATAGGAGAATGTAACGATAGTTCATGGTTAGGAAAAGTTCGACCGCGACGCCGTTTTACCTCAGTTTATGACCTAGTAAAGACTAGGGGGGAATCCTAACTGCAGACTTAGAAGTTTCTGGCTCCAAGACCAGTTTACTGCCGCCCACAGTGTTGATTCCCAAATGTTTTGCAGTTGTAGATCACAAAACAATATTGGCAGTCACCAACGTCGCAGCCAAACTAGAGTTACTATAGCACATCTCCTCTAGGGTCTGGCTTTAGATATCCAGGTTTTCTAGTGCCAACTGTGGGCCGTAGGTCTCGATGAATTCGCGGCGCGGTGCTACGCGATCGCCCATGAGGATTGTGAAAATGCGATCGGCCTCAGCCGCATCTTCGATTTCCACCCGTTTGAGAATACGCGTCTCTGGGTTCATGGTGGTTTCCCACAACTGCTCCGGCATCATTTCCCCTAAGCCCTTAAAGCGTTGAATGGTGTAGTTGGCATTTTCGGGGAACGACGCAATTTGCTGTTGTAACTCGCGATCGCTATAGCAATAGAAGTGCTGTCGCCCGCGTTCCACTTTGTATAGAGGGGGGCAGGCAATATAGACAAAGCCTTGGTTGATTAATTCCTGCTGATAGCGATAAAAAAAGGTGAGTAACAAGGTGCGAATGTGGGAACCATCCACGTCCGCGTCCGTCATGAGAATGACCTTGTGGTAACGCAGCTTGGCAGGGTCAAACTCCTCCCCCTTTACGCCTAAACCCAAGGCGGTAATTAAGGACTGCACCTCATTATTTTTATAGATTTTGGCGTCGTCGGTTTTCTCAATGTTGAGGATTTTCCCCCGCAACGGCAAAATTGCTTGAAAGCGGCGATCGCGCCCCTGTTTGGCACTCCCCCCTGCAGAATCCCCCTCCACAATGAAAATCTCCGATTCTGCCGGATCCCGCGAGCTACAATCGGCCAATTTGCCGGGCAGCGTTGAAGACTCTAGCACCGACTTGCGCCGTACCATTTCCCGTGCCCGTCGTGCTGCTTCCGCCGCATTAAAAGCTTGGATGGCTTTTTCCAAAATGGCGTCGGTAACCGTTGGGTGAAAGTCGAGGTATTCGGTTAGGGCTTCACCCACAACGGCATCCACAATGCCGCGTACTTCTGTGTTGCCCAGTTTTGTCTTTGTTTGTCCTTCAAATTCCGGGTTGGGCACCTTCACAGAGATAATCGCCGTCAGCCCCTCCCGAATATTTTCTCCCGCAAGGTTGGGATCGTTTTCCTTCAGTTTGTTCCGCTTGCGGCCAAGGGCATTGAGCGTCCGTGTCAGCACCGCCTTTAGCCCCTCCATGTGGGTGCCGCCATCAATGGTGCGGATATTGTTGGCAAAGCCGAGGAGGTTTTCACTGTAGGCATCGGCACACCACTGTAGAGCCACTTCCACTTGCACCTCGTTTTTTTCCCCCTGAATGTAGATAATCTCTGGGTGGAGAGGCTCCTTTTCCTGCACCATATAGCGGACATATTCGCGAATGCCGCCTTCGTAGCAGAAGGTTTCCCTCAGAGGAGGGGTGACGCGCAAATCCTGAAAGTTAATGTGAATCCCAGCATTGAGATAGGCCAGTTCCCGCAGCCGAGTCATCAGCACTTTGGCATCAAATTCAATTGTTTCTGTAAAAATCTGGCGATCGGGAAAGAAGGTCACTGACGTGCCGCGCCGTTCCTCGCGATCGGGTCTTTTTTCCAGCGGTGTGACAGGCACCCCCCGCTCATAGCGCTGATAGTGGGCAAAACCATTGCGCCATACCGTCACCTCTAGCCACTCAGAAAGGGCGTTGACCACAGAGACTCCCACTCCGTGCAACCCCCCTGAGACTTTGTAGCCGCCATCGCCAAATTTACCCCCCGCATGGAGCACCGTCATTACCGTCTCAACCCCCGAAACTCCTGTATCGGGGTGAATATCCGTAGGAATGCCGCGGCCATTATCGGTGACAGTCACAGAGCCATCGGCATTGATCTGAACTAGAATGGTGGAGCAGTATCCTGCCAAGGCTTCATCAACGGAGTTGTCCACGACTTCATAGACCAAGTGGTGGAGTCCTTTAGGGCCAGTGCTGCCGATGTACATCCCCGGTCGTGTCCGCACGGGTTCAAGGCCTTTGAGCACCCGCAACTGGGCAGAGGAATACTCGGCGGTCATGGCAACTCCCTAACTGCTATAGAATCGAGGCAAATGCGTTTTTGCTTGCCCAAATGTCAAATCTGACCTAAATTTTAACACATAAGGGTTATAGGCGATTCTAGGAAATTTTCAGGCTGTATTTGAGTGGGGGATGTAGGGTTAATAGTAATCGGAGGGGCAACGGCCACAGGCAAAACGGCACTGGCGATCGCCCTTGCCCAGCAGTTGAAGAGCGTGATTTTGAGTGCCGACTCCCGCCAAGTCTATCGCGGCTTTGACATTGGCACCGCCAAGCCCACCCCAGAGCAGCAGCGCCAAGTGCAGCACCACCTGATTGATATTTGTGACCCCCGCGATACTCTCACTCTAGCTCTTTACCAAGCCAAAGCCCAAGCCCTCATTGCCCATTACCATGCCCAAGGCATCACGCCCCTCTTGGTGGGAGGCACGGGATTGTATATCCGCAGTATTACCCAAGGGCTGACCATTCCCCAAGTCCCCCCCCAGCCGCAGTTGCGGGCACAGTTGATGGCCCTGGGTCAGCGGGAATGCTATCAGCGGCTCCAGCAGGTGGATCCCGTGGCGGCGCAACGCATCCATGCCCACGATCAAGTGCGTACCCTGCGCGCTTTGGAAGTCTATTACGTGACGGGGGTGCCCCTGAGCCAGCAGCAGCAGCGCAAACCGCCTTCCTATCCCATTTGGTACTTTGCCCTAACGGGGGGCGATCGCCAACAGCAGCGGGCACGAATTGAGGAGCGCACCCACCAGATGCTAGCCATGGGCTGGCTAGAGGAAATTCGTCAGCTACAAGCGCAATACGGTGATGACCTCCCCCTTTTAGATACCCTTGGCTATCGGGAAATGCGCCAATACCTGCGGGGGGAAGTCACGCTCGCAGAAGCCATTGCCCTCACCGTGCAGCACACCCAACAGTTTGCCAAACGGCAGCGCACCTGGTTTCGAGCAGAAGCAGGGATCTATTGGCTGCAAACCACCACCCTAGAGGAGCAACTGGCAGAGATTCAAACACGATTGGCGGAGTGGCCCAGCACTACTTCAACAAAGCGGCGGGTCAATTGATTAGCGTGGGGAGCGGGACGGGCTGTTGCGCGCAAAGCGTCATAAGCGGAGCATTCACCACTGTAAATTGCTCGGCAGCCAAGTCGCTAAAGCGAATAGATTCGGCCAATTCCTCCCCGTGCCTGAAGCAGTAGAATCCGTAAAGAATGCACAGTTGCCTAGCGTTTGGCAATCTCAATAGGCTGAGGGGTTGGCGGACGTTGGGTGTCCACAAAACTAAAGATAAGGGACGTTTCAAAGAGTCCCACAATTTGCTTGAGGGTCGGCTGCATCCGCGTTTTGCCCGTTATGCCATAGGCCACAGCAAGACCACAGGCGCCTTCAAGTGCATTGACCTCCTTGATCCAGTCAAGGAGCAGTAAGCCACTTTCGGGGTCAAAGGTATCTAAAAGCCACAGATGATTGGCATTGGTTTGGGCAAGGAGCATGACTACTTGCTCAGCTCCCGAGAGGGGAAAGACGGTTAGATGGTGAATGCCGCCCTCCTCAGCAATTTTGGCGGCAAGTACCTCCGCTGCTGTTTTTTTAGTTTGAATCGTCAACACGGGATAACCTTGAAATCCCTCTGGAATCTCCCCCCGTTGATAGTAGGAGACGACTGCTGGTAATTCCTGTAGCTCTTCAGGGGCAAACAACTTAAAGAGGAGATAGGCTTCCTCGGGAATAGCTTCCGTATCAATGGGGATGCGGAATTTTAAGTCGCTCTCCTCAGTATTATCATCAATGGTTGACCTTATCTGTGGCACCGTTGCCACTTGCACCTGATAGCTAAGGGCAAAATGGCAGGGCGAAGGAATCTTAAGCCTTAAATTAAGTTCAGGGTACTCTCCCTTTGCGAACTGCTTTTTTGTCTTCTTCCAGAATTTGATCAGAGCCTCGATCGCCACATAGACCATTTCCGCTTCTTCGGGGGCATAGAAGGGGCGCATCCCCTCTAAAGGATGGATAGCGCCGGGGTCAATGGCGTAAAGTTTCCCGTTGAGGAAAAAAAATAGATCGCTGTCCAAATCCTCTGCATTTACTTGAGTAAAATTCAAGAAAAGACAATTATTGCGCAGAACGGTTTCTTCTAGGTGTTCATCGTCGTCTTCGTCAATATAGGGATACTCTTGATCAATCTGCTGCCAAAAGTTGCGCAGAGCCTCTTCGCCGCGGTAGAGCATCAGACCAAAGTCATGGTTGGTTCCTTGGGGGTTAACCAGTACTGCAAAGAGGGTGGGGGAGTCCCAAGCCTCACAGTGGAGCTTAAGGGGGATAACACTGTCTAGACACTGCCAGATGTCCAGTTGCGCCAATTCTTTGACCTTTTGCTTGTAGAGAGGAATGTATTCTCGAGGGAGTAGCTCTACATCCTCGGCCTCGTCTGTTGCCTTGGCAGTGATGAATTCAAAAAATTCGTCAAGGAGGGGAATCTGGGCTTGATACTCCACCTGAATGTCGAGGGGGGCAACGACGCCACGCAGGAAAAATTGCAGCTCGCGGTCATCAACGATAATCGTGTGGGGACGGCAGGGTTCACAGGCAAGATGACGGGGGTGTTCAATTGCCTGCACCAACAGCCGTGTCAGTTGTTCTGGAGTGGGTGGCAGTTGACTTAGCTCCATGCTGCGTATCGCCTGATCTTGGGGATCGAGCCAAGCGGCGCCAAAGACCGTGTCGTTAATCCTGTCGAGACTGCGTCCGCCACCCAGCCAAACGGTAGAAACTTGCGGTACATTCAACAGACGACGGATGGTCGCAGCGGGTAGGCTCACAGGGCGATCGCTCCCAGTTTGATAACTTCTCCACTCTAGCAAATGACGGAAATGGGTCGCACTAGGTATTTGTTGGGATTCGATCCGGGGCGGGACAAGTGTGGTTTAGCCCTTGCCCGCGGTCAAGAAGTGGTGTGTTATGAAGTGGTGGCCGGCGATCGCGCGATCGCCCGTGTCCAAGAGTGGCATGCAGTTTATCCATTTGAACAGGTGATTGTGGGCAATCAAACCACCTCACGGCAATGGCAGCGCCAACTTCAAGAGGTTTTAGCAGTAGAGGTTATTGCCGTGGATGAGCGCAATAGCACCCTAGAGGCGCGCGATCGCTATTGGCAATTCTTTCCGCCCCAAGGTTGGCAGCGGCTGATTCCCAAGGGTTTGCGCCTCCCCCCTCGTCCCATTGATGACATTGTCGCCATTGTCCTGTTGGAGCGCTACTGTGGTTATCCCCTGCTGCTCGGTAAGAGGCAATAAACTTTATAATTATCGGATTATGGTACAGCACGGCAGCCGTGGAGAAAGGCACCCTCATTGAATTTCGGGTTAATAACCAGCGTCGCTTGGCGGTTATTGATCGCCCCGAAGGTAAAAAGCATTGGATTGCCATTGATCAACATTTGCAAGCCCACACCGTTCATCCGCGCCAACTGACCTTTACGGTACCCGAGGAGCGGTTTCGTCCCCAGGAGATCCCCGCCTTTTGGCAACAAGTGCAGCCGCTCCTAGACCCCGACAGCTTAGAGGTGGCATGGGAAATTCTCCGTGAGGAAAACCGCGCCATTACCCCAGCAGATCTCGCGGAGCTGCTTTTTGCGGAGCGATCGGCGGTGGCCTGCTACGCTGCCCACTATCTTCTGAGTGAAGATCGCTTCTATTTCAAGCTCAAGGGAGAAACCTACGAGCCTCGACCGGCTGCCCAGGTGGCCGAACTCAAACATCAAAGCGAGCGGGAAGCCCAACGCTTGGCGGAGGAAGTGAGCTTCCGTGAACATTTGACCCAAGCGCTCAAGGGGGAAACGGTGGCATGGTCAGCCAGCGATCGCAAGCGCCTTGAGCAGTTAGAACGCTATGCTATAGCCATTGAACCCAGTGCCCAACACCAGGCGGCCATTGACCTGCTCAGTGAATTGAAGCGACCTACCCAACCCTTGGGAGCCTTTCAACTGCTGGTGGATCTGGGCCTCTGGTCAGAGCACGAAAATCTATTTCTGCGCCGTAGTCAAATTGACGTTGAATTTCCCGCCAAGGTACTTGCTGTGGCTCAAGAACGCCTCACCTCACCCCCGACCGACATTGACGCTCCCTTGCGGCGCGATCTTACCCATCTCAAGGTCTATACGATTGACGACGAGAGTACCCAAGAAATTGACGATGGCCTTAGCCTCGAAATCGTGGGCGATCGCCAAAAGCTGTGGATTCACATTGCCGATCCCAGCCGCTGGGTGATGGTGGATGACGTCTTAGATCAGGAGGCTCGCCGCCGCGCCACAACCGTCTATCTGCCGACGGGAATGATTCCCATGTTTCCCACGGAGCTGGCCACAGGTCCGATGAGCTTGGTGGCAGGGCAAACCTGTTGTGCCCTCAGCTTTGGTATTCTCTTAGCCGACAGCGGCGAGGTCTTGGACTACGAAATTTGCCCCAGTTGGATTCGCCCCACCTATCGCCTCAGCTATGACGATGTGGACATGATTTTGGAGCAGGGGGTCAGCGGCGAAGCGGAGTTGCTGGCGATCGCCCAATGGGGACTGCGGCGGAGTGAGTGGCGACAGCAACGGGGCGCTATTCGCATTAGTCTGCCTGAACCTAACATTAAGGTCAGCGGTGAAAAGGTGGAAATTTCACCCCTCCATGACTCCCCTGCCCGCCAACTCGTGGCGGAAATGATGATTCTGGCCGGCGAAGTGGCCGCCCATTTTGGTGCCCGTGAGGGAATCCCACTGCCCTTTCGCAGTCAATCCCCACCGGAACTGCCCCCAGAGGAGGAATTGCTGCAACTGCCTGCTGGCATTGTTCGTGACTGTGCCATTCGCCGCTGTATGCCCCGCAGTGAGATGACTACTCAACCGAGTCCCCATGCCAGCCTTGGCCTTGATGCCTACTGCCAAGTGACCTCCCCGATTCGCCGCTACACAGATCTATTGGCACACCGTCAGATTAAAGCCCACCTGCGCGGGGAACCGCCGCCCCTAACATCCGAACAACTCAATGAAACTCTCTTGGGGCTGCTCTCCTCGGTTCAGGAATCTTCTTTAGTGGAGCGGCAAACCAACCGCTATTGGTGTTTGGAGTACCTGCGGCGGCATCGTGAGGAAGTGTGGCGGGGAATTTTGCTGCGTTGGTTGCGGCCTGAGGAGGGGCTGGGGTTGATCCTTCTAGAAGATTTGGGAATCGAGCTGGCCATGCGCTTTCAACGGCAAGCCAACTTGGGAGAATGTGTGCTGGTGCGGGTCAGTCGTGTTGATCCCCGCAGTGATCAAATTTGGCTAGAGGAAGTGTCCGTCGAGGCATCAATGCCTGCAGAAACCATTGCATGATCTTAAAAGCATGAAAAAATGGCAGTGTATGCAGGGGTGTGGTGCTTGTTGTTACCTTGAGTTGAGCGATCGCTCCGAGGTGCCGAGCATTCTCAATGCAGAGGAATTTGCCCTCTACCAATCCCTCATTGGTGCCGATGGCTGGTGTATTCACTTTGAACCCCTCAGCCGCCGTTGTCGTATCTATGAGACTCGCCCCCGCTTTTGTCGCGTGACGCCGGAGGTTTTTGAGGACTTGTACGGCGTCCTACCGGAAGAACTGGATGAGTTTGCCATTCAGTGCTGCTGTGAGCACATTAGCGATCGCTACGGTGAACAGAGTTTTGAACTACTGCGCTATACATATCTGGTGGAGCACAGCGCAGATCTTCCCCAAGGGGATGATTGATCAGATGCCTTCTATAATGGCAACGGTGTGTTTAGCCAGAGCCGATGAGCGAGTAACGGGGGCGGGCGAATTTATGTAGAAGCCTCGGTGAGTTTTTGCTGTTCCCCAGAAGCGGCAGAGGCGCTACGGCAAGAGATTCATGCGGGCGATCGCCCATGCCAAAGTCAGCGGTAACCCCCTGCCCCCCAAGCCGCCATGGAATATCAGTACGTGGGCAAAGTCTTTCTTGAAGTCTTTTGTAATCCCAATATTTGGCCAAATCCCTATGCCGCTAAAGTTCTCTTGACGGTGCGCGATGACCGCATTCGCTTAACCGCCGAGGCAGAGCTAAATCGTTTAGTGGAAGACCTCAACCAGTTTCTCGAAAGTGCTACCCCCTAGGGGGGCAATATCTGTTAGGTTGAGGATATGGTTACTCTTCCTAAAACTGGCCGCTCTGGCCGTTTGCGTCGCCTGCTGGCCTATCTGCGTCCTCATCAGCTAAAGATTTGGGGGGGCATTGCGGCGCTTTTCATTGTCAACCTCCTCGGAACCTATCTGCCGCTGCTGATTGGCACTGCCGTTGATGAATTGCAGGCTAAGTTTGACTTTCGACGGCTGGTGTTCTATGCCCTGCTGCTGATCGGCCTCGCCTCTTTGATGTGGCTGATTCGCATGGCTTCGCGCCTGTGGATCTTTGGCGCCGGACGACTGGTGGAATTTGACCTCAAGCAACGGCTCTTTGAGCATCTGTTGCGACTTGAACCCAGTTACTTTGCGGAGAATACCCCTGGGGATTTGATTAGCCGTGCCACCAGTGATGTGGATAATATTCGCCGTCTGGTGGGCTTTGCCCTTTTGAGTGCAGCGAACACAGTGTTTGCCTACGGGATGACGCTGCCGGTCATGCTGGCAATTCATCCGGGGTTGAGCTTGGGGGCGATCGCCGTCTATCCGGCGGTTCTCTTTATTGTCCAAACCTTTAGCGATCGCCTGCGGGCAGAGCAACTGGATGTGCAACAAAGCCTTGCCGAGCTGAGTGAACTCATCCAAGAGGACATGAGCGGCATTGCACTCATTAAAATTTATGGGCAAGAAACCAATGAAAAGCGCCAATTTGACCAATTGAACCAAGAGCTGCTCAGGAACAATCTGGTCTTGGCCAAAACCCGCAGCATTCTCTTTCCCCTCCTAGGAGGCATGGTCAGCTTGAGTTTGCTGATTCTCCTCTGGTTTGGCAGTCGGATGATTGCTGCACACACAATTCAGGTGGGCGATTTCATTGCCCTGTTGCTGTATATTGAGCGGCTGATTTTCCCGACGGCATTGTTGGGATTTACGATTACCGCCTACCAGCAGGGAGAGGTCAGCGTTGACCGCATTGAGGCGATTTTAAGTGTCGAACCCCGTATCATTGATGCTCCCGATGCCCTGGCTCTCCCCCGCGATCGCGTTCAGGGACACCTGCGTTGTCAAGACTTGACCTTTACCTATCCCAATTGCTCCACCCCCGCCCTCGACCACCTCAGTTTTGAAATTCACCCCGGCGAAATGGTGGCGATCGTGGGTCCCATTGGCTGCGGCAAATCCACCTTGGCCAGTGCGCTGCCTCGACTATTGGAGATTGCCCCTAATCAGATTTTCTTGGATGGCATTGACATTACGCGGCTGCGCCTTGCCGATCTGCGGGGGGCGATCGCCTACGTGCCCCAAGAAAGCTTTCTCTTTAGTACCACGATCAAAGACAACATTCGCTACGGCGAACCCGATGCTACGGAGTTAAAGGTCATTGCTGCCGCTAGCCAAGCCCAGATTCACAACGAAATTCTCAACTTTCCCCAGCAGTACGAAACCTTGGTGGGCGAGCGGGGGATTACCCTCTCTGGCGGACAGCGACAACGCACGGCTTTAGCCCGTGCCCTACTGGTGGATGCACCGATCTTAGTTTTAGATGACGCCCTTGCCAGTGTGGATAACCAAACGGCGAGCCACATCCTGCAAGCCCTGCGGCAACAACAGCGACCTCGCACGATTCTCTTTATCTCCCATCAACTTTCCGCAGCAGCCACCTGCGATCGCATTCTCGTCATGGACAAGGGGCAGATTGTTGAGCAGGGAACTCACAACGAACTGCTGACAGCAGAAGGACTCTATCAATCCCTTTGGGAACAGTACCAGTTGGAAAGCTCCCTGCAATAGAATACTCTCCCACCTGAGAGTTGTTTTGAAAGAGAAAGAGGATGACTCTCAAAGTCATCCCCCACTTGATCCCTTAAAATAGCTTAAAATAGACAATCTCAGTAGAAGCTAAAAGGAATTACTGTCCCGGTGTTTGGGGAGTCGGTGATTCTGCCGGCGATTCTGTTGGTGCTGGATTCTCGGTGTTACCTCCGCCCCCCCCGCAGGCAACCAGTGTTGTGGAGAAACCAACTAAAATTAAGCCTAGGGCAGCAAGCTTGTAAAGAGATTTCATAAAACTCCTCACGTCAGATGATTGATGATTGGGCAAGAATTGGACAATTCTTTTGTATCAAGTTTGCTAAAGAATGACAACTCCTAGGCCGCCCTTAGGCAAAAAAGAAGTTAGAACGAGAAGCTGCGGGAGTGCCGCCGAACTCCAGAGGTGCCTATGACCACGGAGCGGCTCCAAAAAGTCCTTGCCCATTGGGGAGTGGCCTCACGCCGCCACGCCGAAATACTGATCCGCAGGGGTCAGATCCTTGTGAACGGTCAGCGGGCACAGTTGGGGGACAAAGTCGATCCAATGCGCGATCGCATTGAATACAGAGGACAGCTCCTGAACCCACCCCGCCCTCCCCAACGGCTCTATCTGCTCCTCCATAAACCCAAGGGGGTTCTCTGTACCTGTCACGATCCCCAAGGTCGCCCTACCGTTCTGGATTTATTACCTCCTGCCTATCGAGGGGTAGGGGGGCTTCACCCTGTGGGTCGCCTCGATGCCGACTCCAGTGGTGCCCTACTGCTCACAAACGATGGGGCGTTCACCTACTATCTCAGTCATCCCCGCCATCACATCCCGAAAACCTACCGCGTCTGGGTACAGGGACAGCCGCCAGCAAGGGTGCTCCAACAGTGGCGAGAGGGGGTTCTCTTGGAGGGGAGGGTGACGTTACCCGCAGTGGTTAAGCTCCTGCGCAGTGAGGGCGATCGCTCCCTCTTGGAAATCATTCTGCATGAAGGCCGCAACCGCCAAATTCGCCGTGTGGCTGCACAACTTGGGTACCCCGTCCTTTCCCTACACCGGATTGCGATTGGCCCGATTCACCTAGGTAATCTTGCCCCGCGCGCCGTTCGTCCCCTTAGCCGCCAAGAGTTGGCTGCCCTCCCTAAGCCGCCTACCCCCCTGTCCACTCCAGCAAGCTTTGTCAAAAACAGGTCTTGAACAGGTTGTGGCTCCCCCTTCCGTTAACCTCAAACTCTTGATGTTTGGCAAGGTATCTATCGTACAATCAAGCTGCATATTGAGGATACACAAGATGGATACGGCGATCGCAACGATTCGTGCCCGCGAAATTCTCGACTCGCGGGGGCGTCCCACCGTTGAAGCAGAAGTCGAACTAGATTGCGGCATTGTCGGACTTGCCCAAGTTCCCAGTGGTGCCTCAACGGGAAGTTTTGAAGCCCATGAACTGCGGGACGGCGATCCGAAGCGCTACGGTGGCAAGGGGGTACTCACCGCGGTTGAAAACATTGAAACAACAATTCTCAGCGCCCTCGTGGATCTCAATGCCCTTGATCAAGCCTTCATTGACCAATGTTTGTTAGAACTCGATGGCAGTGAGAACAAATCCAACCTTGGTGCCAATGCCATTCTTGCAGTCTCCTTAGCGACGGCCAAAGCGGCAGCCGAATATCTCGGTTTACCCCTCTACCGCTACTTGGGGGGGCCGCTAGCCAATGTGCTCCCTGTGCCGATGATGAATGTCATTAATGGCGGCGCCCATGCAGCCAACAACATTGACTTTCAGGAATTCATGATCATGCCCATTGGTGCTCCCAGTTTTCGGGAGGGGCTGCGCTGGGGGGCAGAAGTCTTCGCAGCTTTGAGTAAGGTACTGGCGGACAAAGGCTTACTGACTGGCGTGGGGGATGAAGGGGGCTTTGCTCCCAATTTGGACTCTAACCAAGCGGCCTTGGATATTCTGCTGCAGGCTATTGAAACGGCCGGCTACGCCCCCGGCACCGATATTGCCCTTGCCCTCGATGTGGCTGCCAATGAATTTTATGAAGATGGCAAATATGTGTTTGAGAAGACCAGCCGCACGGCTGCGGAGCTAATCCGCTACTACGAAAACTTGGTGAGCAACTATCCCATTGTCTCCATTGAGGACGGATTGCAGGAGGAGGACTGGGAGAACTGGGCACTCCTGACGCAGACCCTTGGCGGACGCATTCAACTGGTGGGGGATGACCTGTTTGTCACCAATCCCAAGCGCTTGCGGCGGGGGATTGACAATGGCGTGGCCAATGCCATCTTGATTAAACTGAACCAGATTGGTTCCTTAACCGAAACGCTGCAAACCATTGATCTGGCCACGCGCAAGGGCTACCGCTCGGTCATTAGCCACCGTTCTGGGGAAACAGAGGATACGACGATTGCGGATCTGGCGGTGGCGACTCGTGCAGGTCAAATTAAGACGGGTTCCCTCTGTCGCAGTGAGCGGGTGGCCAAGTACAATCGCCTGCTGCGCATTGAAGCGGAATTGGGAGATCAGGCGGTGTATGCGCCCACGGTGGGCTTGGGGCCGCGCTAGGTGAGTCGTGCCCGCAAACGCTTTGGCCAGCATTGGCTGCGCAGTGAATCGGTTTTAGCCCAAATCATTGCAGCGGCTGAGCTGCAGGCGAGCGATCGCGTGCTTGAAATTGGTCCGGGTCGGGGCGCCCTCACTCGTCCCCTCCTCGCCAGCGGGGCTGAAGTGGTTGCCGTCGAACTGGATCGGGATCTCTGCCCACGGCTGCGGCAGCAGTTTAGGGGTGAGCGGTTTCAGTTGATTGAGGGGGATATTCTGCGGCTGGACTTAACGCCCTTGGGATGTAACAAAGTGGTGGCCAATATCCCCTACAACATCACAGGGCCATTGCTGGGGCATCTGCTCGGCAGTATTGCCCAACCGCGACGCCCCCCCTTTGAGCGGTTAATTCTACTCGTGCAAAAAGAGATTGGCGATCGCCTGATGGCGGCTCCCGGTAGCAAAGCCTACGGCGCCCTCTCGGTACGGGTGCAATTTTTGGCCACTTGCGAGAAGGTGTGTGCGGTACCCCCCCGCGCCTTTCAGCCGCCCCCCAAGGTGGAGTCGGCAGTTATCCGTTTGTGGCCCCGCGCCGTACTCCCAAGGGTGCGATCGCCCCAGTGGCTGGAAATTCTTCTTAAACAGGGCTTTGCCACCCGCCGCAAGATGCTTGCCAATGCCCTGCAGTCTCTGGTGCCACCGCAGCAGGTGCGCCAAGCGCTTCTCCAGTTGGGGCGGGATGCCAATAGCCGTGCCGAAGCCCTGAGCTTAGAGGATTGGCTAGCGCTCAGTGAGGTTCTGCAACGCCAGCAGGAGCGGCCGGCCTCCTAGCCCCCCACAGGTGACAGCCCCAAGGGTATTGCCGCTGCTCAACGAAGGGTAACCCTACTCTCCTCTGGAGAATTCGGCTGAGTTGAAGGAAATGGCGGCAAGCGATCGCCAAAAATAGCGGTGCCAATGCGTACCATCGTTGCTCCGGCCTGCACCGCAAGGGGATAGTCTTGGGTCATGCCCATGGAATACTCCTGCCACCGGAGATGTTGCCATGGTTGGGTACTGAGGGTTTCTCCCCAAGCTCGCAATTCTTGAAACACCTGCAATTGTTCGTTAGGGGACAGCCCTAGGGGCAAAATCGTCATCAGACCATAGCAGCGCAGATGGGAGAGGGCATCCAGTTGGGGCAGAGCAGCTTCGAGTTCTGATTTTTCCCAGCCGTACTTTTGGGGATCGGGGCGAAGTTTTACTTGCAACAGACAGCGAGGACTGGGGGTACCCGTTTCCCTGAGAACGGCGTTTATGCGCTCCGCTAATTGCCAGCGATCAACGGAGTGAATCCAGTCAAAAAGTTGCAGCGCCTGCCGTACTTTATTCGTTTGCAGGTGGCCAATCAGATGCCACGTGATGTCTGGCAGGTCTGCCAATTCAGCCCGTTTCTTGGCAGCTTCCTGTACGCGGCTTTCCCCAAAATCCCGAAGGCCCGCTTCGTAGGCAGCACGGATGGCAGCCGCCGGCACAAACTTGCTCACAGCAATCAGGCGGACATGGGGAGGCAGCGTTGATTTGAGGTGGGTGGCGCGATCGCGAATTTCAGCAGCGGATAACACAGGCAACTTGCGGGTAAGGATGCTTTTTGATCCTAAAACTCTGTTGCAAAAAGTGAAACCGTGGCCGGATTTGCAGTCCCCTTGACTAGGCTAGAGGGTAGAATTCAGAACGATTCTATGGCTGTGCCCCTCCAGCTCTCCCTTGGCCTCATCGGTTTACTGGCTCTCGGTACCGTTTTAGCGGGGAAGGTGCTCTCCCTAGGAGAAAGTTTTATGTCCTCTGCCCAAGGTCAACCCACTTGGGGGATTGAATCAACTCCCATGCCACCCCGTAAACCCGAACCCCCATCGCGCGTTTCTGTGGCCGACTACGATCGCTATCGCCAAGTGATTGAGCGCACCCGCAGTATGATCCACAATCCGGAGGCACAGCGACTGGCTCAACAGTATGGCTTAAATATCCTTGACATTACATGGGAAGACACCGCCCGTTACCACAATTCTGCCGTAGGCCCCAATATCAGTGACATGACCATTCAAATCCAGCAGTACAACCCACGCACCAAGGGGTATGAACTGAGTCTGATGCCGGTAATTCGCTTTCCGAACTTTACGGATCGCACAGCGGATATTCCCCTTGAGCGCTTCTTTATCCTTGTGGGGAATGAAAAGGGGAAACCCCTGCAACGGGTGAACCTTAGGGAATTTCTCGGCAACTTTCGCAACTATCTCCACAACCCGCGATCCTGGGCAGGGAATCGTCGCTCCCTTTTGGCCGATCGCGATAGCCATGTCCTCGTGAGTGCCCAAGCCTGTTTTCTACCCATTCCGCCCCAAGGGCAGGCCACCTTCAACCCCGTCCTTTTTAACTACCAGAGCTACGCAAAAAATCCAGCGGTGTTGGCGATTCTCGTCACCCGCCAAGGCACCAGTGCCACCGTCATTGACAACCAGCGGGATGCCTTTGAAGCGGGGCAAACATGGGGGCAGCGACTGTTTTTCAACAAAAATGGCGAACGGGCGAGCCTCGTGGGACAGCGTGCCCGCGACTTTGGCGTCAGCAGCGGCCAAGGTGAAATGACCTCCGCCCAAGCGGAAGCCGCAGGGATGAATATGGTAATGCTCATTCAAGTGCCCCTAAAGCAAGCACCCCGGCCACGCCTGCCAATGCCAATTTTCTCGGTACCAGAATCAAAATTGATGGAAGGGATGTCCACCGCCGCTCGCTCTAATGTGGAGGCTGCGGTGATTAGCCATGGCGAGGTGGAAGGCCCCTTTACCGAGATTGACGGTCTGCCCATCGAGCGGGATCCCCGCTTCCCCATTCGGGTCACCGTGCAATTTTACAAGGCCACCGACAATGGCGTTGTCTCTGCTGCGGATATGCGGCAGATCACCGAGCAAATTGCCAAGGCCTATAGCAATGCCGACTATGTGGGCAGCCTTGTGATTGATGGGGATACCGGCCGACCTACAGAATACATGGGGAGTAAGCAAGAACCCCCTTGCCTAGGAATTCCTAGCCCGTGTTGCGCATGCCGGCTGCTATCCCGTTGATGGTTAAAAGGGCGCCCCGCAGCAACTCACCCCGACCATAGCGGGAGCGGAGAATTGCGCCAGAGGTGGTTTGGCTGTTGTGCTGACGCAGCCGTTTCAGGAGAGAGACCTGCAGGAAACCCAAGGGAACAATAGTGCGGTTGCGCAGTTGCACCGATCGCTGAAGTGCTGGATCGCCGTCCAATAGCCGTTGATGTCCGGTAATTGTAAGTACTAGCTCTGTTGTCAGGCGATATTCTTGAGCAATCTGGTCATAAAGACGAAAGAAGGCTTCACGGTTTTGGGGTTGGCTGAGTTCCTGGACGTAGTAGCGAGCAATTTCCAGATCCACCTTGGCGAGGGTCATCTCAACCTTGGAGATCACCATGCGAAAGAAGGGCCACTTGTAGTAGAAGTAGCGCAACAAAGATAGATGCTCAGCGGGTTTTTCCTCAAGAAATTCCTTCAGAGCAGTGCCCACCCCGTACCAAGCCGGCAGCAGAAAGCGAGTTTGCGTCCAGCTAAAGACCCAAGGAATTGCCCGCAGACTCTCAAGGGTTTTCTTGCCCTCCCGCCGCGTTGGCCGTGAGCTAATTTGCAGTTGGCTAATTTCTTGGATTGGGGTGACTTCGTTAAAGAATTCAATGAATTCTGGCTGCTCATAGATGAGATGGCGATAGCACCGGCGCGATCGCGTAGCCAGTTCCTCCATAATCTCGTGCCAAGGCTCAATTTCGTCAATGCTACTGCGCAGCAAACTGGCTTGAATCACCGCTGTGGCCACCGTTTCTAAGTTAAAGAGGGCCAATTCCGGCAACGAGTATTTAGAGGCCAGCACCTCTCCCTGTTCCGTAATCTTGATGCGTCCTTTAATCGTTTGCTCTGGCTGCGCCAAAATTGCCTCGTAGGCAGGGCCACCGCCACGTCCTACCGACCCCCCTCGACCGTGAAAAATCCGCAGTTGGAAGCCAAAACTTTCGGCAATTTTTTGCAGCCGTTGTTGTGCCTTATAAATTTCCCAGTTGCTACTCAGGAAGCCCGAATCCTTATTGCTATCGGAATACCCCAACATCACCTCTTGGAGAAAGGGGGTGCTGTGGCTGCCCAAGTAGCTGCGGCAAAAGGGCAGAGAAAAGAGTTGCGTCAGCACCGCTGGGGCATGCTTGAGATCCTCCACCGTTTCAAAGAGGGGAATTGCCTGCAGGGTACTGGTCCCTGTGGCGGGATCAAAAAGCCCGGCCTCCTTGGCAAACAGGAGCACTTCCAACAGATCACTGACCTCATGGCTCATGCTGATGATATAGGTATTGCACAGATCCGTGCCAAATTCCTGTTGCAGTTGCCGCACCATGCGGAATGTTTCAATGATTTCATTGGTGCGATCGCTAAAGGGGAGTTCCCCCGGAATCAAGGGGCGACGGGTCGAAAGTTCACTGAGGAGCCAGCGCGTGCGCTCGGTTTCCGAGAGTTCCGTATAGGGACAGGGGAGAATCCCCAAATAGGCGGTAATTTCATTGAGAGCTTCAGCGTGACAGGTGCTTTCCTGCCGAATATCGAGGGCAGCCAAATTAAAGCCAAAGACCTCCACTTGGCAAATCAAATCATCCAGTTCACGGCAGGTGAGTCCTGTTTCTTTCAGGTTCCGCTGAATGAGCAGAAGTTCTGCCAAGAATTCCTGACCATGGCGGTAAAACTGCCCATTGTTTAGCTCTTCCGCCTCATTGCGGCGAATGCAGTAGGTTTGCAGTGCCCGGTTGCGATCGCGGGTATTTTGCAGTCGTTTGAGCACATAGGTAAGTTTGAGGCGATAGGGTTCCTGCCGATAGCGCACCGCATACTGATCATAGATGCTGGGCAGTTGCCGTTGATCCTGCTCAAGGGAATCCAGCAAATCCGGGAGCACATCGCACCAGTGCAGGGACAAGCTCAGCAGGTTGATTAACCGCTCAACGGACTTAATGTACTCCTCTAGAACTAAATTGCGCTGATAGCAGGCCGTTTGCCACGTAACTTCTGGTTTGACATAGGGATTGCCATCGCGATCGCCCCCCACCCAAGAGCCAAAGCGACAGAAATTGTGACGGGGTGGCTGCAAGTAAGGAAATGTTTCATGCAGCGATTGCTCAAGGCGGCGATAGAGCTTGGGAATAACAGCAAAAATCACCTCTTTGAAGTAGTGAAGGGTGTATTCCACCTCATCGAGCACCTCGGGCTTAAATTGATGCAGTTCATCGGTGCGCCACCAGAGGCGAATTTCTTCCATTAGTTGTGCCCGCAGGGTTTGGGCGTTCCAGTCCGTCAGGTGAGGAGAAGCCCCCTCGAGCACATCGAGTTGCTCCAATAGGCGGGCAACCCGGCGCTGTTTATCGCGAATCGTTTGCCGCACAATCTCCGTCGGGTGCGCCGTGAAAACCAGCTTAATGTCCAGTTGATCCAGCAGTTGTTGAATATGGCGCGGTGGCACATTCAGCATGTGCAGCCGAGGGAAGAGCCACGCAAAAGAACCATACTGCTGGGTGGCGGGAATGGCTTCATAGAGACTATGCTCTAGGCGCTCACTCAGACCACTGCGCACACCCGTTGCATTAGCAGCCGTATAGGACAAGGGAAATCCTTCACCACTTACACCGGAAATGGGTTCGCTCATGACACTGCGGGGTCGTCGTCGCTCTTGCGCCGCCCGTTCGCGATTGTATTGTTGTTCGTAGTGCTGCTCAACAATGTTGATAATTTGAAAGTAGAGGTTAAAAGCACGGGCAGCACGAATTGCTTGATTTAGCTCGAGGGATTCAATGACCTTCAACAGTTCTCCCTCTGGAGGATGGAGGGCATGGCCTTCGGGTGAAGAAAGGGCACCCAAGCGCCGCAATAGATCAACTAATTCTTGACCGGATTCTGCTGTTAAGACATCCACCAAGACCTCTTCCACCAGTCGCAAACGTTCTTGTAAGGTACGGGCTGCTAAGCTTTCACTTTCAATCAAGCGATCGCGATTGGTCACATCGAGGACTGATGTCATATCTACCCCAGTCTGCAAGCATAATACTCCCTACTTTACCGAATCCTGATGCAGCAAAATACAACAATTGATAACAGCGTTGTTAAGGATTCGTTAATGTTTGTAATGTATTTCTAGTCTTTTTTGCTACTCAGAATCAGTTCCAGGTGTTGCAGGCGATCGCGAACCCCATAGTTCACTAAGGTAATACTTTGCAGACGTTCCAACCCGCCCCCACTGACGCCATTGAGGTACTGTAGTAAAGGCCAGCGTTGGCTCAGGGGGGCAAATAGCTGTGGCCAATGGGCATAGACCAGCCCATGAACCCCTTGCTGCTGTCTCAGGAGACTTTGCGGTAGCCAAGCCCCCTTTTTATTTTTATTCCGGCCAGGGGACAAGACCGAGAGAGAGGAGGCAAGGAGTAGGCGATCGCCCTGTTGCTTATAGGCCGCTGCCACGTCGGACACCACGCCTTCACTTGTCTGGGGGGCAAGCACTAATTTCACCCAAGCGGTTACGGCTTCTTGATTCAACACCAAGCGGTTGACCTCATAGCCATTGGCACGGGCAAGATCCTCCAGTTGCCGCAGCAGGGTTGGCGTTTCTGGGGTATTGCGCGTCTGCCACGCCCATTGCCACTGCTCATCAGCTTGGTGCCAAAGGGTAAGACTAAAGCGATCCCTAGCCAAAGGGAAGATTTGTGTCGTCAAATCCACTGGTATATCTGCTGTTAAATCCCGCAGCAGCCGGCTCGCAATATCATCCCCTTGGGGAGTTTTGCCAAAGCGGTAATCCGCCAAAGCCTCGGTGAGTTGGCTATAGCCCTCTGGCAAGTGGGAACCCGCAATCACCAGCGTCGGCATCGGTTCTTGGGCACGCAGGAACTCGAGGTCAAGGGGAGCAGAGATCAGTGTCGGGTCACCGATGCGGTGCAAAAGTGCTTGCAAATGCAGCTCCTTGTTTTGTGCCTTCATGGCAACCAGCAGGCGATCATAGGTGGGTGCCAAGTCCCGATTCTCAAGACTTAGGGATTGCAGGTTGGCGTAGTAGAGAGCCGTAGATTGAGCCTCTAGTTGAGGGCGAGCCTGTTGATAAAAGGCCAAACCCGCCAGATTGCCATCTTCGGTCACAGCCGACCCTAAGCTCGCGATCATGGTCTCCACATCCGAAGCGAGGAGCAGGCGATCGCCTAGCCGTGCTGTTACTAAGTCCTTGCCCACTTGGAGGGAAATATTTTGATAGACTTGCGCCTCAAAGGGATATGCCTGCCAGTAGGTTTCCAAAAAAGCCGTTGCTGCTTCGGGACGCTTCAGGGGCAGAATCCACAACTGTCGGGGAGTTTGGCAGACCTCAGGGCAGGGCAACTGAGCAACAGTCACTCCCTCTCCCACCCAGGCGTTTATTTCAGACCACGACCAGCCCCAATGAGCAAGTTGCGATGTCCAAAAACGCTCCCAAAAAAAACGCAGGAGATCGCTACCGGGACGTTGATTGAGCTTGAGGACACTCTGGGCTTGGCGGGGGACAAAGATCAGGTCATCGCTATCGGCAGCAAAGGCAGGCTGGCCACAGGTTAGAACCAACCAGCAGAGGATGAAGACCAAAAACAATGACCATAGCGATCGCCGGTGCAGTTGCATCAGTGCCCTCAATGTGGCAAGCCAAACTAGCGGTTGGTGACCGTGGCCGCATCCCGCGAGGTCAAGCGCTCATAGATGGCGCGCATTTTCAGCCCTGTCAGCACTTGGAACAGCCCCGAACCATTATCAGAACCCGGATAATCACGGTGCTTCAGCAACAGTTCTGTCACTTCGCCATAGTGCTTGGTGGAGGTGTTGCTGAGGTGACTCTCGATATAGATCAGTTCATCGAGTTTTTCAAAGCGACCGTCCACTTCTAACACCGAAACAGGATGGCCATAGTATTCATCAGGTCCGTAGCTGAGGCGAATGCCTGGGTATGAGCAGGTGAGCTTACGACCGCAGGGAATCCAAGTAATTGTCGAGCCTTCATCAAAGAGATAGACCGGCTCAAAGCCGGGGACGCCTTCCCGCTGCAGCATTCGTACCCGTAGGATGTTGCCGACCTTCTCCTCTTTGACCAACTGGGTCGGCAGAATTTGCAGCACAATGTCGGCGTACTGCTTTTGGGGATCGACATAGGCGATGAAGTCGGGGCGGCGGGCATTGATAGAGGCAATCACATCTTCGTAACTATGACCCCGCTCGGCCATGTCTCGCTTGATTTTCCAAGCAATTTTTACATCATCACTGATGTCGAGATACACACTGAAGTCAATGAGCGATCGCACCCGCTCATCATAGAGGGGATGCAGCCCTTCAATCACAATCAGATGGTTGGGATCAACTTTCTCTGGCGGATCAATTGTCCCCGTTTCGTGGTTATAGATGGGTTTCATGATTGATTCGCCATTTTTAAGAGCCTTGATCTGCTCATACATCAAATCAAAGTTGTTGGCGCGGGGATCAAGAGCCGTAATCCCCATTTCTTTCCGCTGCTTGCGATCCAGACTGTGATAGTCATCCAAACAAATCACAGTCATAAATTCTTCGCCAAACAGATCGGCCAGTCGGCGCAAAAACGTTGATTTACCACAGCCGGAGTCTCCAGCAACGCCGATGAGAACCACACGGTCTGGCTTCCTGCTCATAGCTGACGATTCCCTTTGCTCGTAGAAGTGGACATCCCCTAATGGGGTGGTTCAGTATTCCCTTAACTGATATTACAAGGGTGGTGTCCCTCTGTGATAGTTTTTGTGCAAAAAGAGGAACATTGCCGTCCCCAGAGGAAATCAGCAGTTGCCCTAGAGGAGAGTTTGGGATACACTGATAGGTTGCGAAAGTTAGTCCTAGGGATTACCATGGCCTGCCCCAAGAAGAAAACCTCGAAGTCTAAGCGCAGTATGCGCCGTGCGGTCTGGAAGCGCCAAGCTGCCCTCCAAGCTCAACGCGCCCTCTCGATTGGCAAGTCTATTTTGACGGAACGTGCCCGCGGCTTCTACTTCCCTGAAGCCGAAGAAGAGAACGAAGAGGAACAGGAGTAATCTATGGCTACGCCCACAGAGCCAAGCCGCACCCCAAAACTGGAAACCCCCAAGTACGGCTTTAATACGTTTGCGGAGCGGATCAACGGTCGTGCTGCAATGGTTGGCTTGGTAATTCTTTTGCTGTGGGAATATTGGACAGGGGAGGGCTTGCTCCACTGGTTGGGCTGGGTTTAGAAGGCGCACTTAGCACTTTCTCGCATGATTCCCTACAACCTCAGTGACCCCCGCCTCTTTACCATTATGGTTGGGGTCATGTTTTTAATGGTGGTTAGCCGCCTTGTGTTGGTGGCGGGCTTTTTTTCGCTCCTATATGCAGTGGCACGCTGGACGCCTCTCAAGAAGCGGCGGGTCAATTTGCGCCCCTACCAGCGGGGACAGTTTTGGCAGGAGTTTGGCTGGTCGTTGCTGACAGCGGCTATTTTTGCCCTGGCGGGGGCGATCGCCGCAGTGATGTGGCAGCGGGGCTGGACGGCGGTTTATCTGGAGTTGAATTCCCTCTGGGACTATCTCTACTTTCCCTTGAGCATTGGTCTTGTGCTGCTGCTCCACGAAACCTACTATTACTGGCTCCATCGCTGGATGCACCACCCCAAAATTTACCGTCGTATCCATCGCGTGCATCACCACAGCATTGTCCCTTCCCCTTGGACTGCCTTTTCGTTTCACCCCTGGGAGGCCTTCCTACAGGCAATTTTTCTGCCACTGATTATTGTACTTGTGCCGCTGCATCCCTATGCGATTGTCATTCAATTGAGCCTCATGACGGTCTCCAGTGTGATTAACCATTTGAACTTAGAGATTTATCCCCGTGGCTTTGCTGAGCATTGGCTGGGGCAGTGGCTAATTGGCGCAACGCACCACAGTTTGCACCACAGCCAGTTTCGCTGTAACTATGGCCTCTATTTCACCTTTTGGGACCGCTGGCTGGGGACAGAGAGCCGCGACTACCTGCCTTTGTTTCGCGATCGCACCCAAGGCTGAACTGAGGATGAATTCTGCATAGGCCAATTGACGAAGGCGTAGGACAGTGTGTCTAATTCAGTGGCAGGGAGTATGGTCAAGGTTCTCTCCTTTCCTAGGATCCCGGAGCGGCAACATCCCCTGATTCAGCCGTTACTCACTTGGTCCGATGAGGAGTTGGTGCAACACTTTCAAAAGGAGCGCGATCGTGGCTGCTACTTTGTTGCCCTCTACTGTCGCTACGGCCCTCTTGTTTACAGTGTGCTACAGCACCACGGGCGATCGCCGGTGCAGGTGGACTATCTTTTTGCCAAGGTGTGGCATGGGTTATTTTTCAGCCTTGACCTGGTGGAGTTTACCCCTGAGGGGGTGAAAGTGGGTGATGAGGAAGCTCACTCCCTACGCAATTGGATTGTCAATCGCACCGCCACCCTGATCCAAGAGGAACTCCCCGGCATCGAACAGATTACCTATGTTCTTCAAGCTGCTCCACCCCCCCTTTGGTGCTACCTGGAAGCCAGCCTTGCCTACCTCAGTCCCCTGAGTCGCTTGGTGCTGGTGACGACGCAGACATTCCATTGGAGTCTTGAACGTGTACGCGCCTACTTAGAAGTGCAAGGGGAAACCTACAGCCTTGAGGAACTCAACCGACAACTAGAAGAGGGGTTAGCGCGCATCGTGGAGTATCTGCCGCCAGACATTCGCCAAATTTACTTAGTGGCCGATCTCAATTCAGGGGAACCCTCTGCTACTCAGCCTACTCTCGAAGAACTCTTTCCCAATAGTGTCGAGGAGGTGGGCAGCCCTCCTGATGGCACCTCCACTAGCCCGCCGGACTTGAGTATTGACAATCTACTGGCCGAGTGGGAGCGGATTCTCTCCGGTTGACCTGATTATTGGATTATTGCCGCAGCGGGCGCCGACCACGCTTTAGACCCCCCGGCTCCACCCTTGTCTGCTATCCTTAATCTATTGAGAAATATTGCTAACAAGGTGCTACGTTTATGGGTCGGGGCGCTAAGGAGTTGCCAGTATTTAGCCTTGAGGGTACCGTCGAAGAGGTCTTCTATAAAAAGGGACTACCTAAGGTTGTGATTCTGAAAACAGCAACGGGTAGAGTCTGGATTAAGTTGGAAAAGTCGCTGCGGCGTGAGTTGGCACAACCTCCCAAGGTGGGCGATCGCTTGCGCCTAGAGGGAACGATCAGCGATAAGTACGATGGCTGGGTCAAGCAGTATAAAGCCAGCCATTTAGAGCAAGCAGTATAAAGCCAGCCATTTAGAGTTTTTAGCAACAGCCCCAGCCTCAGTAGCAAAGAGTGCTCGGCTCTGTAGGGTACTCATTTGTCAAACTGTAGGGTACTCATTTGCCAAAAATCTTCCTGCTGTCGCCGGGGCGCCAAGGAATTGTGGCAAGAACTAGCAGCCCAAAGGCTCCCCATTGTCCTGAAAGCGACTGGCTGTATGGGAGAATGCAAACGCGGGCCGGCAGTTGTTGTCCTGCCCCATAAAAAACGACTCACCCCCGCCAACGCCCAGCAGATTCGTGAGTTAGTTTGCTCGACGGAGACTGAGGGAGTTGAGGACAACGGCAATTGAACTGGTGGCCATACAAGCTGCAGCAATGCCGGGCGTGAGACTGAGTCCCCATAGGGGTAACCCCACACCGGCGGCAAGGGGTAAACCAACGATGTTATAGGCGACGGCCCAGAGAAGATTTTGCTGAATTTTGCGGAAGGTGGCACGGCTGAGGGCCAACACGGTGAGCACATCCTCTAGGTGATTGCGAGTAAGGATAATATCCGCTGCTTCCATGGCCACCTCGGTACCGGTGCCTAGGCTAATTCCCACTTGGGCGGCCGTTAGGGCAGGGGCATCGTTCATGCCATCCCCCACCATGGCCACGGCTTTGCCCTGGGTCTGCCACCCTTCAATGAGGGCGAGCTTTTGGTGCGGCTGCAGGTCGGTGTGGAGGTGCGTTGGCGGTAGGCCAAGAGGGCCTAGGAGTTGCTGCGTCGCCCTGGCGGTGTCTCCCGTGAGTACGTGAATCTCGTAGCCCTGGGCTTTCAGAGCTTGGACGGTGCTCACTGCCTCTGGACGGAGGCGATCGCGAAAAGTCACTACCGCCATCAGCCGGCGATCGCAGGCTAGGGCGACATGGGTTTCTAGCTCTAGGGAAGGACAATCCACGCCCTGGGTGCGTAGCCAATCGAGGCGCCCAGCCCGATAGTACTGCCCCTCAATGTAACCGCTGATCCCCAGTCCTAGGGTGGTTTCACTCTCTGTCACCGTTGCGAGTTCTCGGTTTTGCCCCGTGGCCGCCCATGCCTTTTGAATTGCCACAGCAAGGGGATGGTGACTCTTGTGCTCTAGGCTGGCCAGTAGATACAGCACCTCCTCTGGGGAGTCATGGCCGTACAGGTTCATCTCGGCCACTGCCAGTTCGCCCGTTGTCAGCGTGCCTGTCTTATCAAAAATAATTGTGTCCACCTGTTGAACGCGCTCGAGAACATCGCCACCGCGAATAATTAAACCTTTGGCAGCAGCGCGACTGGTGCCCACCAGTAGGGCAATGGGGGTGGCAAGGCCAAGGGCACAGGGGCAGGCAATCACCAAAACACTTAAGGAGAGCTTGAGGGACAACAGGGGCGTATTATAGGTCAGTGCCGGAAAGAGATGGGGGGCGATCGCCCCCCAAAAGACAAGCGTTACTCCTGCCAGCCCCAGCACCCCATAGCAAAAATAGCCGGCCACCACATCCACCATCTGCTGCACGGGTGCTTTGCGGTTTTGCGCCTGCACCACCAAGTCTAAAATCTGGCCTAAAAATGAGGCACGGCCACAGCGTTCTACCCTGAGGGTAACTGCCGCTCCCACATTGCGACTGCCTGCAAGGACAGAGTCCCCCACCCCTTTGGCGACGGGCAGGGATTCCCCCGTAAGAAGGGATTCATCCACCCAAGTTTCTCCCGTTACAATCGTGCCATCGGCGGGAAAGGGTTCCCCGGCCGCCACCCACAGCCAGTCTCCCACCTGAATTTGTTGCACGGGAATGGGCCAGCGGTCTGTGCTTTCTAAACTGGGCTGCCACAGTGCCCGTGGGGGTTGAAGGGCAAGGAGCGATCGCAAGTCCTTTTGTGCCTGTTGACGAACCCGCTGCTCAAGACTGCGTCCCAGCAAAATCAAGCCAAGGATCATCACCGGTTCATCAAAGAAACACTCCCAGCCCAAGGCCGGCCACAGCCACGCCACCGTACTGGTGAGGTAAGCCCCCAAAGCCCCCAGCGCCACCAGCGTATTCATATTGGGGCAACGTTGGATCAGGCCTATTATCCCTTCCCGCAGAATCTCCCACCCCGGCAGGAGAAGGGCAACGGTGGCCAACCCCCAATGCCAGATCATGGCTTCTAACATGGGCCAGTGACCCGGCAGCAGATCAATCCCATGGGCGGCACTGGAGAGAATGAGGAGCACAAGGGCAATCCCCAGCCTTGGCAAAGAGGCTTCCTCCGGAGAAGCAGGCAGTTCTAAGGGGGCATTGGCTTCGGCAAGGGTAGCTTGAAACCGCCCTTTGTTTAGGCTCTCAACAATGGCAAGGGGGGTTGTCTGGGTGGGGGAATAGGTGACAACGGCGGTTCCCGTCACTAGATTCACTGCCGCAGCATCTACGCCTGGCTGTTCTTTCAACTGATTTTCTAGCGATCGCACACAGCCGGCACAGCGCAAGCCACTCACCCGCAGGATGGCCAACTCAGCGGTGTGGGAATCAACCCTTGAACTTATGGACACGGTGCACCCTCTCCAAAAAGATCAATGTTGAACTTCCCTAACTGCGTCCCCACCGCCTATTGTGACACACTGGCTTTGAAGTTCTGGGGAAAAAGGAGGAGAGAACTGTCCTCTGGAAGTGGGATGGCAGTGGCTGACCTAAAGACGAGCATCGCGAGTTCTTGGCGATTGCTTGGTGATTTCTTAAAAGTATCCAAGGTATTTTACTCCCCTTCTGGTTCTCTAGGAGTTTCTTGGCAATACGGATCGCCGGTGTCCTTGACCGCTGCTTAAGGGCCTCCTGTGGGCGCCAGAAGCCCTAGAATTGGGGGAAAGCTTGACCACTACCGTCTAAAGTCTGACCAGGAATGTCTAAGCAAGAGGCTAGGGCAACAACAAAATTGGGTATTCTTTGAGAGAAAAGTAAATTCAAGAATTCAAGAAGGACAGGAGATGTTGCCCTTAACGCTGAGTCGCCTCTGGACAATTAGCCGCAATGTCTTTAATGAAATCCTGCGGGAACGGGTTCTCTATGTCACGGCGCTCTTTGCCCTCAGCTTTGCCGTAGCAATTCTCATTTTGGGGCAGGTATCAGCGGGAACCCAAGACAAAATCAGCCTCGATGTGGGAATGGGGGGAATTTCTCTCTTTGGCCTAATGATTGCCGCCTTTGTGGGGGGTGGTCTCCTCAATAAAGAAGTGGAAAAACGCACCATCCTAGTGATGTTGGCCAAGCCCATCAGCCGCGCAGAATTTATTATTGGCAAGCATTTAGGTCTCTCGGCGGTTCTGCTGGTGCTGGTGGCACTGATGACGCTGATTCTGTTTATTTTGATGAGCCTAAATCAGTTTGCCTATCCCGCGGGGCCTCTGATCGTTACCTCCTTCTATATTGTGCTTCAGCTATCGCTGCTCACGGCGGCAGCGCTGCTCTTTGGGAGTTTTACCAGTTCCCTGATTGCAACGCTGTTAACAGTCGCCCTCTACTTTATGGGGCACTTTAGCCAAAATTTAGTTCGTCTGGGTCAAAAAATCGAGAGTGAGGGAGTGCGCCAACTCTTGCAGCTGCTCTATCTGATCTTTCCTGATTTATCTCGCCTAGACTTTAAGAATACGGCGGTCTATGGAATCCTGCCCTCCCCCTTGGAACTGGGGGTCAATGCCTTTTATGGGGTAATTTATACAGTGGCGCTCCTGGCGATCGCCACCTTAATTTTCTCTCGGCGAAACTTTTAAGAAAAACTTGCAGCTCAGTGGTACAATTCTCCCCTTAATGGGCTATGATAAAGCTCTGGGAATTCTCGCCCGTGTAGCTCAGTGGTAGAGCACACCCTTGGTAAGGGTGAGGCCACGAGTTCAATCCTCGTCACGGGCTTTGTTAGCCAACTCTGTGGAATTCACAATCTGCGGCGGGGTATTTATCGCTGTTGCAACCAGTAAACGATTGCCAGTACGACCGCCAAAAGAACCACAATGCGGCGTAAGAGCACGGGGTTAACCGCGCGGGCAAATTGCCCCCCCAAAAAACCGCCAACAATGGTGGCGATCGCCATCCCCACAGCAACAGGCCACACCACCTCCCCCGACAGGACAAAAAAGGCAGCGGCGGCAGCATTGGCACCAAAGGCCAAAACTTGCTTCAAGCCATTGAGGCGGGTCAAATTGTCGCCGAAGGCAATTCCCAACACTGCCAGCAGAATCACACTCACACCTGCCCCAAAGTAGCCGCCATAGACCGCCGCCAGAAAGACAAGAGGAATCGCCCCCGCCTCAGAAATCGCAGGGGCATTCACCCGCCGGCCTAGCCAAGCTCGCACCTGTTCTTGAACTCCCAAGAGGACAGCAGCTAGCAAAAGCAAGTAGGGAATCAAGGCATTAAACACCGCCTCCTTGGTGTGCAGCAGCAACATTGCCCCTGTCATCCCCCCTGCCACAGCGCTGATAAAGAGCCAACCTAGGCGCCATGGTTGACCCCGCAGCTCCTCGCGCTGTGCCACCGTAGCTCCCAAGTAACCGGGAACTAAGGCAACCGTGCTGGTGAGATTGGCAACCAGCGGCGGCAGGCCGATCGCCACCAAGGCCGGAAAACTCAGCAGGGTTCCCCCACCGGCAAGGGCATTGACCACACCTGCCGCCAGACCCGCTAGGGTGAGCAGTCCGATCTCACTGAGCATGCCCCTCAGTGGCTCGAGCCTAGGCAAGATAGCGTTGGAGGGTTTCGCGGTAGTGGCTTTTGGGTTTCATCCCGACAATCTCCTCTAGGAGTTCTTTATTTTTGAAGAGCTGAACTGTAGGTGTACTGGTAACTCCCGCTTGCTCGGCGATCGCGCTATCTTCAGTGATGTCAATTTCAATCAATTGCACCTTGCCGTCAAACTCCTCCACCAACCGATCCAAAATGGGCTTGAGGGTATGGCAGGGGGCACAGGTGGGGGAGACATATTTCACCAACAGCAGGCGATCGCTCTCGTGGAAGAGTTTGCGCAACGCATAGCTACCCCGATGCTTAATGGCATGGGGATCAAACGCCTGCTCGGAGGATGCAGTGGGTTTCGCTGTTTCTGGGGGGTTGGTCTCGGTTACTGCTTGGCGAAACTCCTGAATTAGACCCTGCGCCGAAAGCCAACGCTCGGCCTCTAGTGCCGCCATACAGCCACTGCCCGCGGCGGTGACCGCCTGCCGATATTCGTGATCTTGAACATCCCCTGCCGCAAAGACCCCTTCCACATTCGTTTGTGTCCCGTGGTGGGTGACAATATAGCCGACGCTATCCAATTCCAGAAAATCCTTGAAAAGTTGGGTATTGGGTGTGTGACCAATGGCGTAAAATAGACCGCGCACCGGCAGGATGGATTCTTCCTCTGTGGCTTTATTGATAATCCGCAGACCTGTCATTAAGTTGCCATCGCCCAGGATTTCCCGTGCTTCGGTTTGCCAGTGTACTGTAATTTTGGGATTGGCAAACACGCGATCCTGCATTGCCTTACTGGCCCGCATCTTGTCACCGCGAACAAGGAGATGAACGTGGGAGCCGTATTTGGTGAGATAGATTGCTTCCTCCGCCGCAGTATCACCACCGCCAATCACCGCTAGTTCAACATCTTTGAAAATGGGCATTGCCCCATCACAAATGGCACAGGCGGACACCCCCTTTGTCCAATACTGCTCCTCGCCGGGAAGATGGAGCCGTTTGGCCGTTGCCCCAGTACAGATAATCACGCTGTGGGCATACACCTGCCGCTCCGCTGAGCGAACAAGAAACGGGCGTTGACTAAAGTCCACTTGAATCACATCTTCGGTAACCATCTCTGTGCCCCAGCGCTCTGCTTGCGCCTTCATCCGTGCCATCAGTTGTGGCCCTTGAATGCCTTCAGGAAAGCCGGGAAAGTTTTCCACTTCGGTGGTGGTCATGAGTTGTCCCCCCGGCACCCCCCCAATTTGATAGCCTTCAAACATAAAGGGCTTGAGGTTAGCGCGAGCGGCATAGATAGCTGCGGTGTAGCCCGCCGGGCCAGACCCAATAATGACAACATTTTCAATCCGTGGCGGTGTCATAGCTAAAATAAACTCGAAACGACTATGATTTATTTAATTCTAAACCGATTTGCCGTGGCAAACAAGGGAATCGCCTTTGGGCATAATGGGCATAGCGAAATCAAAGGTGAGATCAATCCCTAGGCCTAATAGAGGGCAGGAGTAGAATTTGAATCAAATTCCATTGTTATCTAATGTCAAATCTATCGCACCCATCGAAACAAATTTCAAACCGGATGCTCGTATTACTATTTTTTGTGGTGATGTTAATGATTTTGTGCAACAGATTCCCGATAATTCGGTTACCCTAGTTGTAACTTCGCCCCCCTATAACCTAGGAAAAGACTATGAGAATCGGCTTTCAGTTGACCAATATCTAAAAATTCAATCTCAATTGATTGCTCAACTTCACCGTATCTTGAGAGAGGATGGCAGTATTTGCTGGCAAGTCGGTAATTTTATTGAAGATGGAGAAGTTTACCCCCTTGATATTCTCTACTATCCGATCTTCAAAGAGCTGGGCATGAAATTGCGTAATCGCATTGTTTGGAAATTTGGGCATGGATTACATGCCTCTAGGCGCTTTTCAGGGCGTTACGAGACTATTTTATGGTTCACGAAATCCGATAATTACATCTTCAACCTTGACGCAGTTCGAGTTCCAGCCAAATACCCTGGCAAACGTCATTTCAAAGGTCCCAATAAGGGAAAGCCATCGGGAAACCCGCTGGGAAAAAATCCCTCTGATGTATGGGAAATCTTAGTCCAAGACTGGGAAGAGCTGGTCTGGGAGATTCCTAACGTCAAGTCTAACCATCCAGAGAAAACGATCCACCCTTGCCAGTTTCCCATTGAGCTGGTTGAACGTTGTATTCTGGCACTGACCAATAGAGAGGATTGGGTCTTCGATCCCTATATGGGGGTTGGTTCTGCATTGATTGCTGCGCTCATGCATGATCGGCGGGCAATGGGTTGCGAAAGAGCAATAACCTATGTGGAGATAGCCCGTCAACGCATTCAGGCATATTACGATGGTACTCTCCGTTATCGTCCCCTAGGCAAACCGATCTATCAGCCTACAGGAAAGGAGAAAGTCTCCCAAATTCCTGAAGAATGGAAGGAGTCTTCCCAAGTGTTTGGAGTTTAGAGCATCGTGGCGTTGCGGATATTGACATCCCTGTACTGGTACTGGGAATAACTGCCTGAGAAATAGGGCCGGCCAAACCGTTCATGTGCAATGTACTCAGCAATTACCTAGCTATGCTTTGCAGCTAGGATGTATATCGTTGAGCAGCGTCCTGAATTGTGTACATCAAGCAGTTAGAACTCACAAATTTTAAGTCCTTTGGCGGCACAACGGTAATTCCGCTGCTGCCGGGGTTTACGGTCATTTCAGGTCCCAATGGCTCAGGGAAGTCGAATCTTTTGGATGCGTTGCTCTTTGCCCTCGGCCTTGCAGGGTCTAAGGGGATGCGAGCCGAACGCTTGCCCGATTTGGTGAACCACAGCCAAACACGACGCGGCCATGGTGTTGTCGAAACACGAGTCACGGTGACCTTTGCACTGGATGCCGAAACGGAATGGCGGGTGACGCGGCGACTGCGGGTAACCCAGCAGGGCACCTATACCTCGACCTACGCGGTGAATGATCAACCCTGCACGCTGAATGAATTGCACGATCAATTACAGGCGTTTTGTATCTATCCCCAAGGCTATAACGTGGTTTTGCAGGGGGATGTCACCAATATCATTTCGATGAATGCCAAGGCACGGCGGGAAATTATTGACGAGTTGGCGGGGGTGGCGGATTTTGACCGCAAGATTGCCCAAGCTCGCGAAAAGTTAGATACGGTCAAGGAGCGTGAAGAACGCTTGCGCATTGTTGAGCAGGAATTGATTCGACAGCGCGATCGCCTGCAAAAGGAACGCCTGCAAGCGGAAAAATATCAAGCTCTACGATTGGAACTGCAAGAGCGAGAGCAATGGCGGCTGGTGCGCCAATGGCAAGCCCGTGAACAGAAAAAAACACGGCTGCAAGCCGAGATTCAAGGGCTGCAAAAAGAACAAGACCAACGCCGAGCACAACTACAGCAAAAGGCTCAAGAGATTGAAGCGGCAGCCGTCAGGCTAGAACACCTCAATCAGCAGGTGAAAGTCCTCGGCGAAGAAGAGTACCTCCGCCTGCAAGCAGCGCTAGCCGATCTCTATGCCCAACAGCGCCAGTATCAACGCCAGCAAACCGCTTACCAGCAGCAGCAGGAACAGTTGGGGGAACAACTACGGCAACGACAAGCCCAGTACCACAGTCAACGGTTGCAGCAACAGCAACTCGCTGCAGAGTTAGAACAGCAAGGGGGCGATCGCCTCCCCCTAGTCCAAGCAGTTGCCACCAGCCAAGCCACCCTCGACGCCCTGCGGCAGCAAGCTCAGGAGTTAAGTGCAGCCGCCCAAACTTGGTTTCAGGAGCACAGTCGGCGGCGACAGCGGATTGATGCCCTGATCCACGAACTGGAACCGAGTCGTAGTGAGCTTTCTCGCCTTCAGGAGCGATCGCAACAGTTGCGCCAGCGCCAGGGGGAACTCAATCAAGCGCTCACTGCCCTCAACACCCAACAACTGGAATTGGAAGATGCCCTTGCTCAAGCCAAGACAGCAGTTCGCCAGCAGGAGCAGCAAGTGCAAACCCTTGCCCAAGACTTAGCAAGGGCACAGCAACAATTGCGCTTAAGTGAAGAAACCTATCAACGCCTTGAGCGAGAACAGCGACAAAAGCAGCGGGAACTGGATCAACTGGAAGCGCGGCAACAGGCCGTCCAAGAAACCCAAGGAAGCTCTGCGGCTCGGCTGGTTTTAAGTGCTGAGATACCGGGTGTGCTGGGATTGGTGGCGCAGCTGGGACAGGTGGAACCCCGCTATCAACTGGCGTTAGAAATTGCAGCTGGCGCACGCCTAGGGAATATCGTTGTCGTAGATGACCGTGTGGCAGCGGCGGCGATCGCCCTCCTCAAACGGGAACGGGCCGGCAGAGCAACATTTTTGCCCCTGAATCAGATGGCACGTCCCAAGCCCCTCCCTCCCATTGCCTTAGCGGGCTGTGTTGACTATGCTTTGAATCTCGTTACCTTTGAACCGCAATATGCGCCAATTTTTGCCTATGTGTTTGGCAGTACGCTGGTGTTCGAGACCCTTGAGGCAGCGCGACAATACCTGGGGCAGTATCGGATGGTAACCCTAGACGGGGACTTACTGGAACCTTCAGGGGCAATGACGGGGGGGAGCCACAGTCGCACCCCCATGCTGCATTTTGGTCAGGGGGTTACCCCCCAAGAGTCGGCAGAAGCTGAACGGTTGCGCGATCGCCTTGGGGAGTTGGAGCGCTTACTGGATCGCCTCTTACAAGAGCGTGGTCAAAAACAGCGCCTAGTCAATGAACTGAGCCAAGCCCTGAGCGAGGCCCGTCAAAGCCATCGCGATCGCCAGCGGCAATGGGAGCAACTCCAACAGCAACAGCAGCGCCTCACTGCCCAACAGGCAGACCTAAAGCGGCAACAGCAGCACCTCAGCCAAGAGTTAACCACCGCAGAAACTGAACTTGCGCACCTAGAGACTCGTCTTCCTCAACTGGAAGCAGAACTTGCCGCAGAACGCCTTGCCCTGAATGCCCTTGAAGCCAATCCTTGCCATCAGCAGTGGCAGCAGCTTCAGGAACAAATTCAAGCCCAGGAGAAAATCCACGCTGACCATCTGGCCGCCCTACAAGCGGTGGATCAAGCCTTGGGCGATCGCCAGCGCCAACTCGAGCAACTGAAGCAAGCCCAACGCCAAACGGAGCAGGAGATACGGCAACTGCGCCAAGCCCAACAGGAGACACTGTGCCAGCAGCAGACCCTCGAGCAAACCCTGGGGGACTTGGCCACACAAATTCAAAGAACCCAAACTGCCCTGAGGGAGTTGGACGCTCGTCTCGGTCACCTTAAAAGCGATCGCGATCGCCAAGACTACCAACTGCGGCAGTCTCAAAAGGACTCTCAACAGCTGGAGTGGGAATACCAAAAAGCCAGCGATACCCTCACCACGCTGCAAGCACACCTTCAGGAATTGAGCACCATTGAGGTACCCCCCTTACCGCAGCCATTACCCGACGTGCCTCCTGACCTTTCCCTCAGCGATATTCAACAGCAGTGCCAAGCCCTAGAAAAACAGCTCCAGGCCATGGAACCTGTCAATATGCTGGCAATTCAGGAATTTGAGGAGACCCAAGGGCGGCTTAGGGAACTCCAGGCGAAGCTTGCCGTTCTAGAAGCCGAGCGCACGGAGATCTTACTGCGGATTGAGAACTTCACAACTCTTCGTCACCAATCCTTCCGTGAAGCTTTTGAGGCCGTCAATGCCAACTTCCAAACCATTTTTGCCACCCTTTCCGATGGCGATGGATATTTACAACTGGAAACGCCTGAGGATCCCTTTGCAGGGGGTCTGAATCTAGTGGCACACCCCAAGGGGAAACCCGTGCAACGCTTGGCCTCAATGTCGGGGGGCGAAAAATCCCTAACAGCGCTAAGTTTTATCTTTGCCCTCCAACGCTATCGCCCCTCCCCTTTCTATGCCTTTGATGAGGTGGATATGTTTCTCGATGGCGCCAATGTTGAGCGCCTGGCCAAAATGATTCAGCAGCAGAGCCAAGAAGCACAGTTTCTCGTTGTCAGTCTGCGGCGACCCATGATTGAGGCGGCTGAGCATACCATTGGGGTCACCCAAGCACGGGGACAACATACCCAAGTGATTGGCCTAGATCTAACTGCTCACCGCTGAGGTTTGAAAATTTGAAAAATAATTCCCAGAATTTTGATAGTTCCTCGGCGTGGATCGTAGTGGAACAGTAGCATACCTTTAGCTGTCAAAACCTCCAAGTTCTGTTGAGGAGTGTCCCTATGAAATCCTGGCAAAAACTCGGTCTGAGCCTACTGACTGTGGCCTGTTTGGGAGCAATGGCCCCTCGACCTGCCCAAGCCAATATGTTTACCCAAACAGAAGTGGATCAAAGCCGCTATGCCGTAATGGCTGTGCCCCTTGCCCGCGGTGGGTATCGCCTACTGGTGGTAGAGCAAATTAAGGATACGCGTCCCTGCTGGAGCGAATCGGGCAGTAACCCGGTGGTGATCGATCCGCTGTTGACTACGTTTGACTTCACGGGCATTTGTGGTCGTGCCACCGATAGCAACGGTTACTCGATTCGGGTGGCTCAACAGGATTTAGGGTTGCAGTACAATCTGCGCATTGAAAGAGGAGATGGCGAGCTACTCCTTGTCGGCAGCAGCAATCGCGGTGGCCCGCGGATGATTATTGGTCGTACCCATGGTCTCCAGGAGGGACAGTTCCTCAAGTTCCATCTGGAACCCACATGGCGGCTAACGCGGCGCACCTATGAAGGCAACGTGCTTGGCCATGTGTATTTCACCAATGACTCTTGGGAGGCGGCAACGGCAGGTGCACCAAGCCCTACTCCTGCACCCATCTTGCCCGTCAGTACAGAAGCCAGCCCGCTTCCAAAACCGCAAAGCTAAACTTAGCGCTGCTTCATTGCCCGCTCCATTTCCCGTTTGTCTTGCCGCTGCTTGAGGGCTTGGCGTTTGTCGTGGAGTTTCTTACCGCGAGCCAGCCCTATGGAGACCTTGACTCGACCGTTTTTGAGGTAAAGCTTCAGGGGCACAAGGGTCAGTCCCTTTTGTTCCACTTTGCCCACCAGCTTGCGGATTTCTTGCTTGTGGAGAAGAAGCTTGCGATCGCGCAGGGGATCGTGGTTATAGGATTGGTTGGTACTCTCGTGGGGCGAAATGTGGACATTCATTAACCACGCTTCGCCATTGCGGATGCGGGCAAAACCATCCCGTAAATTCACCTTGCCAGCACGGATAGACTTGACCTCCGTGCCGAGCAGCACTAGCCCACACTCATAGGTTTCTAGAATTTCGTATTGAAAGCGCGCTTGGCGATTTTCACTCAGGATTTTGACGCTATCACCCATTTGAGACTCGCAAGGGTATTGCCAATATACCGTAGTTTAGGGGTAGGGAAACTTTTCATCTTATCACTGCCCTTCCACCTCCAATGGTTATGACGCCATGCCCAAGCCGCAGCAGTTAGAGTTTTTGCAAGGTCTGCCCTTGATTGCCGTGGTGCGGGCGGCCGATCCTGCGCAAGCGATCGCCCAGGCTCAGGTGTGTATCCAAGCGGGCTTCACCTGCCTAGAGGTGACATGGACTACTCCTGACGCTGCTGGGGTGTTGCACCAACTCCGTCGAGACTCTCCCCACTGCACGATAGGAGCTGCTAGTCTCAAAACGCCAGCGATGGCTGAGGAAGCGATCGCCGCGGGGGCGCAATTTCTTGTGACTCCCCACACCGCGACAGAGGTGGTGCCCCTTGCCCAGGAGGCCAATTGTCCGCTTATTTTGGGTGCCTTGACGCCAACGGAAATTCTCCGCGCGTGGCAAGCAGGGGCAGTGGCGGTCAAGGTGTTTCCCATTATGGCGGTGGGGGGGGCAAGCTATCTGCGGGCAGTGCGACCCCTGTTTGCTGAGATTCCCCTCATCCCCTGTGGGGGTATTGGCTGGGAGGATGTGGTACCCCTCTGGAGGGCAGGGGCGATCGCCATTGGGATGGGGAGTCAACTCAGCAGCGATGTGATCATGCTCAAGCAGCAGGTGGCGCAGGCTCGTCAAGCGTATCGGGGGTTGGGGTGAGGACGCGCACCCGCTCAGCATGGAATCGTTTGCGTCGCCAGCGTTTGCCCAAATTGAGGCCAATCGTTTTGTGGAAATCGTCTTGAACCTTTGCCGTTAGGCGGTAGGAGACGTGACGGACAATCTGAGCCAAGACCCGATTGCCTGTGCCTTGCACTAGACCGTGGGGTAGCCGATAGATAAATCGAGGAAAGTACATTGTTACCCGCAAATCCAGCTCCCAATTCACGCGGGTGTAGTCAACCACATTCAGGTGCAATAGCTCCTCATCCGTGTCTGGATTGGCGCGCATCGGTACTAGGGCCATGGCCGCTTGAAAATTCACCTCATAGTTCAAAAAGGGCTGCTCTGGGACAGGAATCGTTTCAATGCGATAGACTCCTTGCTCTTGGGGCAGCAGGTGTAGGCCAATCTTGGGTTCCACCTCATAGCCATGGGAACCGTAGCGACCAATGGTGAGAATGTAGCCGTGCTGACCCACCGGTTCTGCTTTCATGGGATGGGCACAGCGATGAAACCATTCTTGGTGATTGTTGAGGTAAGTTTCGTAGCGCTGCACCGGTGCATAAACTTCCATCCAACCTTGAAATTGGTTGTGAAAAACAAAGGGCGGCAAGTTTGTGCCATCTGGGGAAGCGGTCATAGCATTCCATCAGCTCATCAAAATTTGGTGATTTTCATCCTGACATACCGCTGGGGGCGATCGCTACGGCAGGAACCCCTGAAAGTCCTGTGCTTGTCTAAAGCTTAGTTTATATTTCGTTACATTATCTTGATAGCGGCGGGGGATGCCGCCCGGTATCTTCTTAAACTCTTGATTGAGGCTTCAGCGATGGCCATCCTCGTGCCTTGGCTTGCGGTGGAACAGTTAGACAAACCGTGGATTTTTTGGCCTCTGTGCTTGATGGTGATCCTCAGCAGTGTCGTTTTGCGCTGGGGGAAGGTGCAGCAGCTGTGGGCGCGTGTCCTTGTGGTGGGCAGTTTAATAGCCCTGATGCTGCATTATCTGCTGTGGCGGTCTCTCGCCACCCTCAATCTGCGCACCCCCCTAGAAGCGGCCCTCAGTTTACTCCTGCTGGGCATTGAAAGTTTTATGATGGCGGGCTATGGCTTGCAACTATACCTGCTTTTGCACATTAAGAATCGTCGTCCCGAAGCCGATGCCGCTGCCCTTGCAGTCAAAAGTGGCCACTATCAACCTTGGGTGGATATCTTGATTCCCACCTACAATGAACCCCTGACAATTTTGCGACGCACAATTGTCGGCTGCCAAGCCCTTGACTATCCCCACAAGCGGATTTATGTTCTTGACGATACCCGTCGCCCTGCTCTCCGGGAATTGACCTTGGAATTAGGCTGTGAGTACCTCAGCCGGCCAGACAATCGCCACGCCAAAGCGGGCAACCTCAACCATGCCCTTGGCCATACCCAAGGTGAACTGATTGCAATCTTTGATGCTGATTTTGTTCCCACGCGCAACTTTCTCACCCGCACGGTGGGCTTTTTCCAAAGGCCTGACATTGGTCTTGTACAAACCTACCAGAGCTTTTATAATCCCGACCCTATTGCCCGCAACCTTGGCCTCGAGGATTACCTGCCTCAAGAGGTGGAGATCTTCTCCCGCCATTATCAAGTCCTGCGGGATGGCATTGAAACAGCGCTGTGCTACGGCAGTTCTTTTGTGGTGCGGCGATCGGCTCTAGAGGCCATTGGCGGCTTTGTCACCGAATCCCTTAGTGAGGACTACTACACAGGAATTCAATTGACGGCAGCAGGTCATCGGCTCATTTATCTGAACGAAAGTCTCAGTGCGGGGCTGTGTGCGGAGGAAATGGCGGCGCATATTCGTCAACGTCAACGCTGGGCACGGGGTACCCTCCAAGGATTGTTCATTGCAGCAAGTCCACTGCGGGTGCCCAATCTCAGTTGGCTGCAGCGCCTTGCCCACCTAGAGGGAATCACCCAATGGTTCCACAGTCCCCTGCGGTTACTGTTGCTGCTGTTGCCCCTGATTGCCGCTTTTTGGGGGGTGGTACCCCTGGAAACCACCCTGCGGCAGTGGCTCTACTATTTTGTACCCTATTATTGGCTCCTGGTGAGTACGTTCCGCTGGCTCAATGGCCAAAGTCGCTCTGCCTTGGTGTCGGATATCTATGCGGTGATTCAGTGTGTGCCCTTGACCTTGACGGTAATTGACACGTTATGGCGCCCCTTTGGTCAGGGCTTCTGGGTGACCCCCAAGGGGAGTTATCGCGATCGCTACCGAGTTCAGTGGCATCTTGCTGCCCCCCTTTTGGTGCTGTTTGTGCTCTCTGCTGTTGCCGCCGTCTTGAATTGGCAGGCATTACACACCAAGGGGCTACTCCTGGCATGGGTCTGGAATCTCTACAATCTCATGATTCTTGCCCTTGCGCTTTATAGCCTCATCGATCGCCCCCGTTCCGATCCCTACGATTGGCTCAATGTGCAGCAAACGGTTGAACTCCATCTTGCTTGGGACAAAACCACTGCCCTTTGGGGCAAGACCATTCGCCTTTCTGAAGGGGGGGCTATCATTCATCTGCACCAACCCCTCCCCCCCTCCGCGATGGGTGTCTCCCTTACCTGTCGGCTGTTGGAGGCAGGCATTGACCTCAGCGGCCAAATTGTGGATATGCCCAATCAAACGACCCTACAGATTTATTTCGATCCCCTAACCTGCGCTCAATACCGCCAATTGGTCGCCTTACTTTTTTGTGAACCCAACCGGTGGCAGTGGCAGAAAGCCCCCAATGAATTGCAAACTCTATGGTTACTCCTGCGCACTCTTGTTTCCCCTCCTTTAAGTCGCCACTGGAGGCGGATCATGCCCTCTGATCAGGCGAAAGCGGAGCCTCGCCCTTACAGCTATTCCGATCAAAAATGAAAAATGACTCAGTGCAATGGAGCGATGACTAAGATTCCAATACGATTAAATCGTTATCGCGAGAACAGCAAAGCTAGCGATGAAGCGAGGCAATGAGCAGTTCTGATGTGCAACTCCCCCCTCTCACAGAAACCACGCTGTGGCAAATTCTTAATGATGAACTGGAGGATGCCACGGTAAATCAGCTCCTGTGGCACTGCTTGGGTTATCGCTATGACGCCAACACTCAAACTTGGCAGAGCGATCGCGTGCCCCCAGAATGGCAGCAAGATTATCCCCAACCGCCGGACTTCATGGGTAGCCGCCCCGCCATTGTCAAACTGACGCGCTCGATTCCCCCTGCCCACAAACAACTGCTCAAGGAACAGTTGGGCTTTCCTGGCTATGAAATTAAAGAACTGACCCCCCGCCGTACCCGCCGTGCCACTGCTGTCAATTGGCTGTTGAGCTACCTGGCCACTCAAGCCGAGACAGGGGCAAAGCACCCCTGAGCCACCTCGATCGCCACTTGGCGGATGGCTTGATAGACCGTGGCTAATTCCGCATCGGTAATGCAGTAGGGGGGCAAAATATACAGCGTATTCCCCAGAGGTCGCAGAAGGACTCCCAATTCAATGAAGCGGCGGCGCAGTCGGGGCACAAGGTCACTAAAGTAGGAGGCCTCGGTTTCTAATTCCATGGCTGCAATTGTGCCACAGGTACGAAAGTGCTTGAGATTGCTGACATCGGCCAGATACTGCCGCTGACACTGCCAATGGCGTGTTTCTAAACTTTGGTAGCGCTCTGGCTCTGAAAGCAACAACCGGAACGAAGCCACACTTGCTGCACAGGCCAAGGGGTTGCCCGTGTAGGAATGACTATGGTAAAAGGCGCGCGTTGGGTCGTCATCATAAAAGGCTTGGTAAATTTCCTCCGTGGCCAAGGTCACGGCAATGGGCAAGCAGCCTCCCGATAAACCTTTGGACAAACACAGGAGATCCGGTTGCGTGCCGGCTTTCTCACAGGCAAAAAGGGCACCGGTACGACCAAATCCCGTCATCACCTCGTCATAGACCACTAACACTCCGTAGGCCTTGGCGATCTCAGAAATTGCTTGCAAAAAGGTGGGACGGCACATGCGCATGCCCGCAGCTCCCTGCACCAAGGGTTCAATAAAGAGGGCCGCGTAGGTCTCTGGGTCTGCCTTGAGGGTGTCCTCCAGTTGAGCGATCGCCTGTGCCTCCTTGGTTGCTGCCTCTGGATCCCCTGGATAGGTGGCGGGGTAGGGCAACAGGGTTAGGGGGGGAAGCAGGGGTTGGAAGGGTTGCCACCACGGGGAACTTTGGCCCACAGTCATGGCTCCTAGGGTATCGCCATGGTAGCCGCCGACAAAGCCAATAAAGCGCGATCGCTGGGGTTGACCCCGCCGCTGCCAATACTGGTAGGCCATTTTTAGAGCCACTTCCACGGCGGTGGAGCCATTGTCGGAGAAGAAGACCCGTTGCAACCCCGCGGGGGTGTGGGCGCACAAGAGGTGGGCGAGCTGCTCCGCCGGCTCATGGGTAAAGCCGGCAAAAATGACATGCTCAAGGGTTTGCGCCTGCTCGGAGATGGCTTGCGCCAGAACAGGATGGCTATGGCCGTGGAGCGTGACCCACCAGCTGGAAATGGCATCAATAATCCGCCGACCATCACTGAGTTCAAGCATGGCTCCTTGGGCACGCACCACCTTCAGGGGCGCATCCGCCGTTTTCATTTGCGTAAAGGGTTGCCAAATGGGGGAGTCAGTCATGGTCAGGATGGGCATTTAAGCGAGCAGCAAGGGTGGTAAAAATCTCCTCAGGAATGGGACAGCGGAGCGATCGCGCCAAGCGCTTTTTTTGTTTGGCCACCTTGAGACAGTCCGCCGTACGACATAGGTAGGCCGATCGCCCCATTCCCTGATCCAACTGCACCTTTTGATCTGGCCAGCAGCGCACCACGCGCCAGAACTCCGAGCGATCGGCCAAGCGACCACAGGCCACGCAGCGGCGTTGGGGATTAGCCATCTTGACTAACTCGCAATCTGTTCTTCGAGGGCGGCCATGGCCAAGCGATCCTCCTCTTCGTAGTTGTATTGGGAGCTGTCGCGCACCTCGATTTTCCAACCCGTGAGGCGAGTTGCCAAGCGCACATTTTGGCCTTCTTTGCCAATGGCTTGGGAGACCTTATCCGGTGCCACAAGGACATGGGCAATACGCGCTTCGGGGTTAATGAGCCGCACCTCTTCCACCGGTGCGGGACTGAGGGAATTGGCAATGTAGGTGGCGGGATCCGGCGACCAGCGAATGACATCTATTTTTTCGCCCCGCAGTTCATTCACCACCGCTTGAATGCGCGATCCCCGTGCCCCAATACAGGCGCCCACAGGATCCACATCCCGCTCTAATGTATCCACGGCAATTTTGGTGCGGGGGCCGACTTTGTGATTCGGGGGATTGGCTTCGCGGGCAATGGCAACAATTCGCACCACCTCATCTTCAATTTCGGGCACTTCATTCGCAAAGAGATAGACCACCAAGCCGGCATCGGCGCGGGAAACCTCCAATTGGGGTCCCCGTTGCGACCCCTCTTTGACGCGCTTGAGATACACCTTGAAGGTGGAGTTGGCGCGGTAGTTATCGTTGGGAAGTTGTTCCCGTTGTGGCAGTTCGGCCTCCACTTCTGGCTGGCTGGCGTCGCTGCGCACGGCCATAATCACCGATCGCCGCTCAAAGCGCAGAACGCGCCCCACCAGTACCGTACCTTCGAGGTCCTTAAATTCCTCCTGGATAAGGCGACGCTGTTGATCTCGCAGTTTCTGCGCCAGCACTTGCTTGGTTTGCATGGCGGCCATGCGGCCAAATTCCTGATGGTCAGGGGTCACATCCAACAGCACCGTATCGCCGACACGGGCGTCCTGCACCACCTGAATCACATCGGCAAGGGCAATCTCGCGATCTGGGTTCTGTACCGTTTCTGTGATTGTTTTGGTGGCCAACACGCGGAAGCCCTCTTGCTCGGTGTCGAGTTCCACTTCAAAGTTGGCAAAGTGATCTTCCTCAAAGTGGCCATGATCGGGACGCAGACTGCGACGATAGCGTTCGTATCCTTTGAGTAGGGCTTCTTTGAGAGCTTGATGCACTGCGTGCTTGGGTAAGTTTCGCTCTTGGCTAATTTCATTGATCATGGCGCGTAGGCCGGGTAAGCGATAGAGAGTCATCGTCCGTTACAACCTCGATCTAACTAGATGAAATAGAAATCAATCTGGGCTAGGGTTCACCGCCGGGGCTATATAGCTGGACACTGGCAATGAGGGAGCGGGGAATTGCCAGCGATCGCCCCCGCCGATTGAGATAGACATTCTCTGCGTCGCGGCAAATCAGGTTCCCCTCCCAAAGGGTTTTGCCCCGATGGGGGGCAGTGGTGGTGACGCGCACCGGAAACCCGCGAAAGGCATCAAAGTCGCGATCGCTACTCAGGTAATCCGATAGACCCGGACTCGACACCTCCAGAACGTAGGCAAACTCCAACTCCGGCAGCCCATCCAAGGCCATCTCCAGTGCCCGACTCAGTCGTTCACAATCCTCTAGGCTGGTGTCCTGCTCAGGATGGCGCACCTCCACCCGCAAAATGGGTGGCGATTGATGGGTCAGCCACTGCACACTAACTAGGTTGAGGCGTTCTTGATCGGCAACCTGCTGCGCCAGAGTTTGCACGACCGGCAAAAGCATTTGTATCTGCATAGGAAATAAAAAAGGCGGGACATTGCCCACCACACCCAAACAGTCTGAACAAAGGACACTCCCCCCTTCCTAACGGAAGGAGAATTCTGAACCCTTCCCCGTGGAAGGTTCATGGGTGCTGTCACTACACCACTCTTGATGAAGACTAGTATAACAGCTAACCGTGGGCGATCGCCACCTCGCTTTTCCTAGCGATCGCTCACATCCCCATTCGTCAACTCATCACCGTCGTAGTTCTCTTCCTCCAGCTCCAAATCCTCTAGGACGGGATTCAAGAGCACGGCCATCTCCGCCTCATGGTGGGTCAGCCACTGGCCTGGGGTACGGAACCAGCGCGGCGGATTAATGTAGCGAGCATAATACCAGGGGGGAGCAGTGGGCTGGCTAATTTCTGCCTGTACGCGAATTTTCTCACCTGGATAGTAGGCCTCTTCGGGTTCCACTTCTAACCAGACTTTTTGGCCGATGATTTCTTGGGGGAGCATCATAATGGCACTTCCTTGGGGAACCTCTCCTACAGCCCTCTGCGCAAGCAAGAAAATGTTTGACCCTCCTTGCCCTTAAAGGGCTGTACTTTAATTTTATTGCCTTCTCACTCAGGTGCGGAAATGTTGCATTTATTCACCATCCCCCACAGCAAGGGAGGGGTAGGGGTGCTGCCGTTTCGGATCCTCTAGTTTTAGGGAAATAATTCCCGCGCAGAGAACAAAAACCACCGAGGCCCATAGGCAGCCAACAATGCCCCAAATCTGATAGATGAGGCCGGAGAGTACGGTTCCCGCCAGTCGCCCGCCGGAGTTGGCCATGTAGTAAAAGCCAACATTCAAGGCCACTTTTTCATCGTCGGTGTAGGCCAGTACCAAGTAGGAGTGCACTGCCGAATTGATGGCAAAAATCAACCCAAACAGGAGCAAACCGCCAATAATGACGGCATTGGGATTCCAATCACTCATCAAGCCCAAGGCAATGACGGCTGGGACAATCGTCAGCGTAAATGTCCAAAATTGGATAGTGGCTGCTTGGGGAGGCCGACCGCGGTTGAGGTATTTCAACAGGACCGGTGCCGCAGACTGCACACCGCCATAGCCAATGACCCACAGGGCGAGAAAGCCCCCCACTTCATAAAATGACCAGTTGAGGACACTTTGGAGATAGACCGGCAGGCCCACCACAAACCAGACATCC
>NZ_CALJEM010000006.1 GCF_938074695.1 uncultured Thermosynechococcus sp. | reverse complement strand
CCGTATTAGCGAGGATGGCTACATTGAGGGGGCGCCGGAACTGGTGGTTGAAATTGCTGCCAGCAGTGCTGCCTACGATCTCCACGACAAGCTCAGAGTGTACCGCCGCAATGGGGTTCAGGAATACCTCGTCTGGTGCATCCACGATCGCCAGATTCATTGGTTCTCACTTGCAGCAGGGGAATACCAACCACTTACTGCCGATGCTGAAGGGATTCTCCGCAGTCGCCAATTTCCCGGCCTCTGGCTCGCCACGGAGGCCTTACTGGCCCATGATCTGGCGGCTGTCTTGGGAGTCCTTCAACAGGGAATTGCCAGCCCTGAACATCAAGCGTTTGTGCAAATCTTGGTGGAAACTTAAAAAACTTCCCTAATCTGGCATTATGCTCTGTGGAATTTCCGTGTCAATAGGGGGGCTATTGACATCGGCCTTGCCAAATACAGGTTGAACGTTTCATTCACTGTCGCCCTATGTTGGAACTAGACCCCATTTTGCCAACGTGCTGGCGGCGGCTCAGGAAACTATGAACAATCTCAGCTTGGGGAGCGATCGCTATCAATACTACGAAAGCATCTGTGGCGGCGCTGGGGCAGAAGCCACCTTTGCCGGAGCCAGTACTGTACACACCCACATGAGCAATTCTCGGCTCACCGATGTCGAGGTGCTAGAAAGCCGCTACCCTGTAATTGTTTAGGAGTTTTGCCGTCACCGGGGCAGATGGGGCAGTGTCCTTAAGTTTCGTGAACCGATGACCGTTAGCCTCCTGCGCCAGTCGCGGAAAATCCTGCCTTTTGGACTTGCTGGTGGTGAGTGTGGTGCCCTGGGTGAAAATCAATGGCTGAAACTCAGACACATCCCCCATCCCTTCGCAGGAACCGCCATCATCAATGTCCAAGGGAGCGATCGCCTGCGTATTTATAGCCCTAGCAGTGGTGGTTTTGGGGTGGTTCGTACATCAAATTAGATATCTCAGATTAGTTTTCATCGTCGGTGGAGCGACCGTTGCTGCTCACTTGTTTTAGGTGAATGTGCTTACGGCCAAGCGTAATTTCAAACTCATCCCCCGGCTTGAGATTCATTTGCTTGGTATATGCTGCACCAATGAGCAAGTTGCCGTTGGCTTGCACCGTAATTCGATAACTGGCACTGCGACCGCCTCGGCTACCACTGCGTCTTGACTTACCGTCAATCTTCATACCCAAGGCTTCAAGAAGTGCCTTGTTAAACTTCAGTTTGCTGATGCGCTCCTTGCCACTTTGGGTCACCGTGTAGTAGCCACAGGCTTTTGCCTTTTCCTCATGGCTGAGATGTTCCAGTTGCTTGTACTTCTCTAATAAAGCAGCACCTGTCAAGGGTTCTACTTGTTTTTGTTTGCGTCCCATTTTAACCTACCTTTTCAAGGATTAAATACTGTCTATCCATTGGCGATTCAATCAAGGGTTGCCAAAGCCTGACAGCGAACTCGCAGTGAATGAGTGTCTATCTTTAGCAAACCACAATTTTTTTCAGAATTCAAGTTGCGATCGCCCTTGGGTTAGGGTTTTACATTTTCTTTGGACGAGTTACATTTACACAGCTTTTCCTAGGTATAGAACAGCAGCAAAAAACGCGAAGGCCGGTGTAAGAAAGTGCTCTACTCGCCTTTTTTCAGAAGGGTAACATGCGCTCAAAACTGCAAAAGCTCCTGAGGAACAGGATTGCATCGCCTTTATCTATCCCCTATTTAAGGAAAGGGCTGTATATGCCCTAGGCTTGGACAATAATTATAAGACACCTTACGACGCTTTTTGCAAGCGTTGAATATGCTCACAATACTCACTTCCGCGAAGGTGACTTTAGTCATCTATGGACTAAAGTTGAGATAACCCTCAATTCAGTGAACAGCCCGAACGGCAAGAAAGTAAGTGAAACCTGAAGGCTAAACCTTGATTAGACCTTAATGAACTGAATAGAGGCAGTTGGACAACTCCCTTAAGCGTTTAGCTGTAGAGCGGGTAACTATCCCATCACGTTGGCCAGAGGAGTGTCAAACTCTACTTAAGTTACTGACTCTTATACTTCACTTGGGAAAAGGAAGGCAAGCTCAAGCACCGGTTCAAGACCCTGCGGCAGTGGGACAACCCCATTTGCTGAAATCATTCTCTTGCTCAGATAGCCAAACTGCACCGGTGACATTTCAGAGGGTTCGCTATAGACTGCCAGCGTGGGATTGAGGAGATTCAACAGCCAGTAATCGGGAATCTTGGCTTCACCATCAAGAGATCATTGCACCGGGCGATCACATTCCAAGGATCAATCCGCCACTTCTATCACGAGCAGCGTGTCCGCAGGAGTGGGATGGGCTGAAGCATAATCATTTTCTCGATTCTTGACCCAGTGCATGGCAAGCCCCGCCGTACCGCTCGCGGGAGCACGCTAACAGGGGAGGAAGGATAGCGCGAAAGTTAATATTGTTTGTATCTGAGTTATATCTGAGCCAAAACACATCTATAAACTCTTAGAGGCAAGAAGACCCGCATGGTTAAGCGGCCAGTAGCAGGCGATCGCCCGACCAATGATGTTTTGGGTGGGCAAAAATCCCCAAATGTGGGAATCATTGCTGTGGTTGCGGTTATCCCCCATGACAAACAGCATTCCCTCAGGCACGGTCATCGGTGGCAAGGTGTACGAGGGTGGCTCGGTAATGTAAGGTTCCTCAAGGGGGCGATCGTTAATCCAAACGTGGCCATCGTGAACCGCCACCGTTTCCCCCGCAATGGCAATCACCCGCTTAATCAGGGCTTGGTCGGCTTTGTAGCCCATAGTTTGTAACAGCGGTGGGGTGTAAAAGACAACAATGTCTCCGCGCTGGGGCGATCGCCACCGATAGGTCATCTTTTCAACGACAATGCGATCGTTAGGCCACAGGGTGGGTTCCATAGACTCTGAAGGAATAAAGCGTGACTCGGCGACAAACGCACGAATCAAGAGGGTAATCAACAGAGCTACCCCAATGGTTAGAGCATTGTTGCGCAACGCTTGCCAGCGGGATGGGGAATTCGTTGCCGAAGCAGACATACAAGGAGATTTAGAGAAGCCAACATTTTTTATGGTAGCGGTTTCGGTTCTTTAGGAGCCTCTTGCCCCTCCTAGGATATCCAAAACTGTGCAAACATCAAGGGTATGATGCCCTTTGCCGGCGGCAATGATTCCACGTCAACTGATATTGCGCAATTTCCTCAGCTATCGCCAAGCCACTCTTCCCTTTGCGGGGTTACATCTGGCCTGTATTTGTGGCGCCAATGGGGCGGGCAAGTCTTCGCTCCTTGAGGCGATCGCCTGGGCGCTGTGGGGGCAAAGCCGCGCTAGCCGTGAGGATGATGTGATCTACTACGGCGAAATGGAAGCCCAAGTAACCTTTGAGTTTAGCGTCCAAGGACAGACCTATCGGGTGGTGCGGTTGCGGCGACGGCAGCAACATACGGTTTTAGAGTTACAGATCCAGACGGCGGCGGGCTATACCTCCCTAACGGGGCGATCGCTACGGGCAACCCAAGAAAAAATTATTCAAATTCTTCGCCTTGACTACCACACCTTTATCAACAGCGCCTATTTGCGCCAAGGCCGTGCCGATGAGTTTATGGCCAAGCGCCCCAGTGAGCGCAAGCAGCTCTTGGCAAGCCTTTTAGGCCTAGATCAATACGAGACCCTTGCGGAAGCAGCCCGCGATCGCGCCCGTGATTACAAAGCCCAAATCACTGTTCTGGAACAACGGCTCCAAACCCTGGGGAATCAACTGGCTCAAGAACCCACCTTGCGTGCCCAGCAGGCAGCCTTGAATCGGCAAATTGAACAACAACGGCAGCAGATCGAGCAGTGTCAACAACGACTCCAAGAGGAACGAGCTGCCTACCACGTCCATCAACTACAACAGCGGGACTACGAACATCTGCAACAACAGCGAGACACCCTAGGGACAACGATCGCCCATCTAGAGCAGCAGTGCCAAATGCTTCGCCAAGAACAGGCGGCCATTGCGGAGCTAGAAGCCCGTGCCCCTCTATTGGAAGCGGCAGTCAGCCAATGGCAGAGCCTGAAAACCGCCGACGCTCAATTGCAGCAGTGTTTTGCTGAATATCAACGTCTGCGCCAAGTGCGCGATCGCCACCAGCAGACCCTCGACCAGCAGCGCCAAGACCTTCTGCGTACCTTGCATGGGTTGGAGAGCCAGCAGCAATTTCTTCTGGAACAATGCCAGCAGTTGGAAAAGCTCCTCAAGCAAGAAAATCAGATTGTCGCCGCCCTTGAACAGTTACAGCGATCGCGGGCTTACCTTCGGGCACAGGAAGAGCTACAGCAGAAAGTCTTTCCCCTCCTCCAAGCTAAACAGCGCCTTGAACTGCAACGGCAACAGCAGGAACAACGGCTCCGCAGCCGTCGCGATGAATTGCAGCAGTTGTGGCGGCATCTCCATCAACAGGTGGAACGGCAACCCGCTCTCCAAGAGGCGGTGACATTGATTACCGCCCAGATTGAAACTCTTGAAAAACAGCGCATCTATCAGGATCATGTGCGGGAAAAGGGACTAGAGCGCCGCCGTTTCCTAGAGCAACTCCAAGCCCGCCAGCGGGAGTATGAGCGGCAAATTAGTCAACTGGAGCAGCGCTTAGAACTCCTCAACCAGCCGGGAGCTGTTTGCCCCCTTTGTCAACGTCCCCTTGATGCCCAGCACTATCAGGCAGTCCTACGGCGCAACGCCGCTGAAAAAGAAGAACTTCTGAATCAGGTGTGGGTCATTCGCGAGCAACTGGCGGTTACGGAGCGGGAAATTCAAGTCCTGCGGCGAGAATATCTCAATATTCGCTATGAGATCTCACAACTGACACAACTGTTTGAGCAGCGGGGACAACTTCAGCAGCAACTCCAGAGCACGCAGGATTTAGAACCACAACTGGATCGCTTGGCCAAGGAAATTCAGCAAATTGAGCAGCAGCTTGCCGACGGCCCTCAGGAGACGCTGGAGGAATTACAAGTAATTGAGGCGGAACTGGCACGTCTGAACTATGATGAAAAAAATCTGGCGATCGCCCGCGCCCAAGTGGAAAAATGGCGCTGGGCCGAAGCCAAAGAACAGGAACTCCGCCAAGCGCAGCGGCAATATCGTCAGATTCAAGAACAACTGCCTGCCCTAATGGCACAACAGGAGGCACTGCAACAGCAGCTCAATGCCCTCGAAACAATCTCTCCCCTAGCCCAAACCCTGGCAACCCTTGACCAGCAGTTGGCCGCCTTGGCTTACGATCCTGAGCACCATGCCCAAATTCAGGCACAACTAGCGGCGCTAGAAGCCGACTATGAGGCCTATCAGACCCTGCAACGGGGGCGATCGCGCCAACCCCAACTGAGCCAAGACCTTCAACACCTAGAGGAAACATTGCAGCAACAACAGGCGCAACTCCAACGCATCACTCGTCAACTCGCCACCCTTGAGGAGGGTGCTCGCACCGCCACCCGCCTTGCCACCGATCTCAACCAACGCCAAGAGGAACTCCTGAAACAGCAGCAGACCCTTGAGGCCAACCTTGCCCAGCACGGTAAACTCACCGCTGAACTGGAACAACTCGATCGCTTGGCTCAAGAATACGCACAGGGACAACAAACCCTCGCCCATCTCCGCCACCAATATCGCCTCTACTGTGAGCTAGCCCAAGCCCTGGGCAAAAATGGCATTCCCGCCATGCTCATTGAAACCGTCCTCCCCCATCTAGAAGCAGAAACCAACCATATCCTCGGCCGCCTCACTAACCATCAGCTCCATGTTCAGTTCATTACCCAGCGCAGCCGCCGCAGTGGAGCCGAAACCAAACCCATTGAAACCCTTGACATCCTCATTGCCGATTGCCAAGGTACCCGTCCCTACGAAAGTTATTCTGGCGGTGAAGCCTTTCGCATTAATTTTGCGCTGCGTTTAGCCCTGGCACGACTGCTAGCACAGCGTTCTGGAAGTGATGTTCAGTTTCTGATTATTGATGAGGGCTTCGGTACCCAAGACGCCCAAGGTTGTGAGCGCCTCATTGCTGCCCTAAACGCGATCGCCCCAGAATTTCACTGCATTCTGGCCGTTACCCACGTTCCTGCCCTTAAGGAAGCTTTTCAAACCCGCATTGAAGTCACTAAAACAGCGGGAGCTTCCCAACTCAGTATCATTACCTAGGATAGGTCTGGCAGTTTTCGGCAAAATGGTAGAGTAGGGTCAGCGACAACACACTATTATTTTTTCATATATTTCATAACAAACAACACACTATTATTTCATAACAATTTATGACGGTTGAACTGATTGCCAAACTCAGCGATCCCATTGTCAGCGTTGGACAGGGGGCACAGCGGCAACTGGAACTGACCATAACGGCACAGCGGCAACAGCAGCGCGCCCCTCTCAATCTCTGCCTCATCTTGGATCACAGTGGCTCAATGGCAGGGGTTCCCTTAGCAATGGTGAAGCGAGCGGCACAGTCGTTGGTCGATCGCTTGCTGCCCACAGATCGGCTGAGTGTTGTGGTGTTTGATCACAAGGCGCAAGTTTTGGTGCCCAATCAATGGGTTAAGGACAAGGCGATAATTAAAGCGCAAATTGACAATCTTGAACCGAGTGGAGGCACTGCCATTGACGCAGGGATGAAACTGGGTTTGGCAGAGCTGGCCAAGGGCAAACAGGGCACAATCTCTCAAGCTTTTTTGCTCACCGATGGGGAAAATGAGCACGGGGATAACCAACGCTGTCTTGACCTGGCCAAGCTGGCGGCAGAGTACAACATCACGTTTAATACCTTGGGGTTTGGTGTTCACTGGAATCAGGATATCTTGGAACAGATCGCCGATGCCGGTGGCGGGCGCCTCATGTTCATTGAGTATGCCGAGCAAGCAATTGCCTGTTTTCAATCGCTCTTTAGCCACATCAGTAGCGTGAACTACACCAATGCCCATGTCCTGCTCACCCTGAGTGAGGCGGTGCAACTAGGGAACTTCAAACCAGTGAACCAAGTGGCTCCCGATACCATTGAACTCACCTATGAAACTCCCAATCCGCATGAGTATGTGATTCGCGTTGGCGATGTCTCCGCTACCGTCAAACGCACCCTTCTCATTACCCTCAGTATTCAACCCTTGCCGTCGGGGTCGCACCTGATTGGTTTTGTACAGATCCGCTACGACGATCCAGTACAGCAGTCCAAGGGTCTTTTCTCTGAAAGAATTCCCCTGACGCTCACAGCAGAACCAGAGCATCTCCCCCAAGTGGATCCAGAAGTGCAACAAAGTATTCTCACGTTGGAAAAATACCGCAAAACCAAGCTTGCGGAAACAAAACTGCAAGCGGGGGACACTGCTGGTGCAGCCACTTTTCTGCAAAGTGCTGCTAAAACCGCCTTACAACTGGGGGATACGGAAGCGGCAAAAATCCTCGAAGCCTCTGCCCAAGAACTACAGCAACAATCCACCCTCAGTGAATCGGCTCTCAAACGCACACGCATTGCCTCAAAAACCGTCCTGAGCAGTCCCCCCTCCCCCTCAAACTAGCCACAGGGGATCACCATTCTGGCAGCCTAGGAGGGATTGGGCACTGCCACCATTCACCGCCAGCTCAATAAACCCATGACTGCCTACCAATGCAACCAAGTGTTGGCGTGGCGCATCACCATAGGTGTGGACAAGGGAAATCCGCTGCCCCTGAATTTCGATCTGCTGGTAGCCGTTGGCTAAAAGGGTCGCAGGGAGTGTCGTGATCACATTGCCAAAGTGATCAATCGCTTGAACCCAACCCTGGACGCCCTGGGGGGTGACTTCATAGGTTAGGTGAGGCAAGCGCATCAAACTATGGGGGTCAATGGCAGAACCCAAGAGAGCGAAATCTGTTCCTGCGGCTAAATGGGCAGCCACTGGGGCAAAAATATCCCGCCCATGGAAGGTGGCACTGGGGTTCGGCGTACGCCAAAAGTGCGGCTGGGTCAGTTCCACGACTCGCTGGGGGGGATAGCGATCGCACACTTGGCTAAAGATGCCGTTATCGGGGCCCACACCATAGGCATTGCCGAAATCGAGGGCAATCGCCCGCCGGCTTGTCCCCACTCCCGGATCCACAACCACCAGATGAACCGTCCCCTCAGGAAAATAGGGAAACGCCTGCAAGAGTTGAAAACTCGCTGTACGGCAATCCTGCGGTGGAATGTCATGGCACAGATCAATAACCTGCGCCTGGGGGTAAATTCTGAAAATAACCCCCTTCATCACTCCCACATAAACATCCTGATGGCCAAAATCCGTCAGCAGGGTAATGCAGCGAACCATGGGTAGTTACAGAGACAGGCGCTTAAACAAAGATTCAGGAATAGAACGAATGACTACCATGATCCAGCGCCAAATCGGTCGCACATAGATTACGTCCTTCTTTTTCGCTATGGCTGTGAAAATTGCATTGGCCACTTCCTGTGGCTCAGCCGTGAGTAGGGAAGGTAACTTCATCCCTTCGGTCATGCGTGTATTCACATAGCCCGGTAACACCGTTAAGACCTGCACCCCCGATTGAGCGAGGCGATGCCGCAATCCGGACAAAAATGCGGTAAATCCGGCTTTGGCAGAGCCATAGAAGTAGTTACTCGCCCGCCCCCGTTCCCCAGCCACAGAGGAAATCCCCACTAGAGTTCCAAATCCCTGCTGTTCAAACCGCTGGGCAAATAGACTCAAAACTATAGCGGGACCTTCATAGTTGGTGCGCATCACTTTAAGGGCGAGGGGCAGATTTTGCTCACATTCTTTCTGATCTGGCATCAAGCCGACAACACAAATAACAATTGCAGGTTGCTGCGGTAACTGCTGGACAAAGTCGGCATGGGTTTCCACCGCCAAGACATCAAACTCATGGACACTCACAGACACACCGTAGCGTATTTCTAAGTCGGCTTTATCCAGCTCCAGACGACTCCTCTGCCGCGCCGCCAATTGAAGCGGATAGCCCTGAGCCGCAAAGCAGTGGGCGATCGCCCGTCCAATATCGGAAGTTGCCCCCAAAATTAACACAGGAGCTGTCATAGCTTTAACCTCTTCGACTGTTCCGAGGCAAAGTGCACCGTCCACTGCTGGGCATTCCTGACCTGTACAAACGTTTCTACCCGAGAATCAGACTGCCGCAAGCGCCTTGGGGTCAAATGGCTATCCTTAGCTAGGTAAAAACGCCCCCCATACTGCAGGGTGATCTCCTCCAGTTGATCTAAAACTTTGAGGGTGCGTTGAGACATCGGAAAGTCCAAGGCCAACGTATAACCCGCCATGGGAAATGAAAAATAGCCTTGGGAATGCCCCAACTTCTTCAACACGGCCAGAAATGACCCTGCGCCTGCTGCTGAGGTGCAATGGAGTAAGGCCGCCAAGCCTTCCCGTGCTGCACCAAGGGGGAGAACGCATTGAAACTGAACAAAGCCACGCCGCCCATAGATGCGATTCCAGCCCAACAAACTATCCAAGGGATAGAAAAATGTATCCCAATCCACAAAAGACCGGCCAGCCTTGCGCTGCTGACGATGGAAATACAATTGATTAAAAGCCCGCACGGTCAACGAATTCAAAGCACTATTGGGAAAATCCACCGGAATCGAGATTTTGTGGCGTTGCGGAGTCTGTAGTGGCCTTTGCCGATATTTAGCCGGCAGCTCCTCCCGTGTGGCATGTTCCCCCAGCATCACCACAGAGCGCCCTAACTGAGCACCACCCGCTAGACAATCAATCCAAGCCACAGAGTAGGTCACCCCCTCAAAAGTCTCAAACAGATCAAGGGTAGCTTCTAAGTTTTTGGCGATATGGGTGGTCTGGCGAATCCAAGCCGTTTCAATGGGGCGTAGGCGAAAGGCGGCTCGCAAAATCACGCCCGTTAAACCCATCCCCCCCACCGTCCAGTAGAAGAGATCGCGATTTTCCGAAGGGGAACAGCGATAAACCTGACCCTCCGCTGTTAGGAGATCTAACCAATCCACGCTATTTAGGAAGCTGCCCTCTTTGTGGTGGTTTTTGCCATGGACATCAGCGGCAATCATGCCCCCCACCGTGACAAACTTTGTGCCCGGCGTAATCAGCGGAAACCAACCGCGAGGCACAAAAATATCGAGAATGTCTGCTAAGAGCACGCCCGCCTCAGCAATCAACTGACCCGTTTGGGGATTGAATCCCAAGAGGCGATTGAAGTGGCCCATCTGGAGCGTTGCCTCCCGATTAAGGGCGCTATCTCCATAGGCACGGCCATTGCCGCGGGCAATGAACGGCAAGCCACTTTTGAGAAGCTGCATAATCTCGGATTCTGAGCGCGGGCAATACACATGGCAGGTCTGCACGGGATACCGCCCCCAACCGGCGAGTTTTTTAGCCCTAGGCACGAGGGGAGAAGACATATCGCTTATCCAAGTGGTACTTCACGACGTAGCCAATGGCTAAACCCATCATGGCGCCAATTTCCCGCAGGAGATGGCTTTGCCAAATCAACCAAAATGCGGTTTCAAAGCCCCAAAAAATTGCCGTTGTGAAAATTCCCATCACTGCATAAAGCGTAAATTGACGACCCTCGTGACGAAAACCCTGTTTATGATCAAAGAAAATCCAGCGTTTATCTAGCAAATACTTCACGACCAAACCCACCAGCGTGCCCACTGCTACTGCGCTAACAAAATAAGGCAGGCTCTGACCCATCAATAGGATGACGCGCTGGGAAAAAAGATTCATCAAGGTGGCAATCACGGCAAAAGCCGTATAGCGAATAATGAGGGTTTGTAACCTCATAAACTCTTACCCAAAATAAAGAGACCTAGGCAGATCAAGAAACAGAGTTGGCTCTGGCGGTCTTTAATGGCATAAACAATAGGATCATAGTGCATCAGCCCTCGATGGGTGAGGAAAACAGTGCGCGTCAGCCAGTAGAGAAGGACAGCACAACCCCCCCAAAGCACCTGGGGTCTGGTGTAAAGCAAGCGAACTTGGGGAGAGTTAATATAAAGCGCCAACACCAGAACTGAAACATAACCCGCACTGAGGGCCATCATGGTAATAATCGGCAAATCTTCAGTGTGGTAGCCCCGCCCCTTGGTCTTGAGTTCGTTGCGACGTTGCTGATCCACCAGTTCAGCTTGCCGCTTGACCGTTGCTAAGCAAAAGAAGAAAAACATGGAGAAGGCCAAGAGCCACACGCTCAAGGAAATCCCGGTGGCAACGGCACCTGCAAAAATGCGAATGGTGTAAAGGCCAGCCAGCGTGCAAATGTCAATGACAATCCGCCGCTTTAAGAAGAAAGAGTAGGCCGTGGTGAGAGCATAGTAGGCCAGTAGAATCCCCAAAAAAGGCCAACCGAGGGTGGGGGCGATCGCCATCCCGGCGCCAAGGAAGATGAAAAGCATCCATAGGCCGTGGGCAAGGGGAAGATCGCCGGCGGCAAAGGGGCGATGACGCTTACGCGGATGGGCGCGATCCGCTTGTAGATCTAACAGATCATTTAAGACATAGACACTGGAGGCGGTGAGACTAAAAGCAACCGCTGCCACCAGCGAACTCCAAAAGGTTGGCAAGTTAAACTGATGCGCCGCCAGCATGGGCACAAACACCAAACTGTTTTTCACCCACTGATGGGGGCGAATTTCTTTCAGGTAGAGCTTAATACTGCGTTTTGCGCTCCCTAGGTGTTCCACATGGGGATTGAGTTGCTCAACTTTCTGACGTAACCATGGCGGTGCATTGACCGTAATTGCCTTAGCTGCCACTGCCCAGATGGGTAAATCGGCAGCCGCATCCCCTATATAGACAAATTGCTTTTCGCCAAACTGCTTGAGCAAAAACTGCGCTTTGGCTGTTCCCTTGAGGTTGACTTGGCCATTGGAACCATAGACCGCATCAAAAAGACCCAAATGGGCAGCAACTTTTTCGGCTAACAGTTGATCCGTGGCCGTGGCTAGGGCAGCTTTGCCCCCTGCTGCTTTCCAAGTTTGAATGTATTTGATCACTTCGGGATTATAGGGCAATGTAGCAACATCTAATTGGCAGGTGGTTGCCAAGTGGCGTTTAAGGGGGGCTAGCTTCCAAGAATGGATGCTGAGCCACGTTCGGGGAGCTTGACGCCAAGAAAACCAAAAACATTCAAACAGAATGTCTGTTTTCAGCAACGTCTGATCTAGATCAACAACGAGATACAGCCCTTTCATTGATGTCGGCATGCAGGCTTCTCCAGTAAACTAGCAAAAAAATAGCGATCGCCCCTGAACAAACTTGAATTGAAAAGCTACTCTGTGCCGGTCTGGAGGCGATCGCTCCCCTCTTGGAGGCAACGAGTTCTTTCCTCAAGGCGGCGGTGCTGTTCACGGCAGCGGTAAAGATAGTTCAATAATCCAAAGATAATTTCGAGAATGTATTGGGCACCCACATAGCCCTAAGCCTCGGCCGCTATGCCCTCCTTGACGCGGGAGAGTGCGATCCTCACCTCCAACCGCGATTGGAACCTCATTGCTTTTTGCAAGGATTGTTAGAGAGCCTTGGCCGTATCGAATAGCAGGGTCACCATAGCTGCCTCCCCTCTAAAATGCGTCTGGACAGCAGGGGGTGGTCGCCGGCGATCCGCCATCAACAATTGGGCGCAAGAATACCCCTAAGTTATTTAGCAAACTGCTAGTAAATAAGCTGCAATATTTGCAACCAGAACTGCGTTGGCAATACTCGATAGTGCATTGAAGTTTTCATGGGGAGTCAGAGCGACTCGTGAGTGAAGATATTAAGTTTTGTTTCAGATTCCCACACCTCTGGAGACGATGCTCTTTCTGTTCAGTCTTGGCCGTCTTTCACTCAATTCTGTATTGTGTGATACTTTGCATCCTTTGACAAACCTTCTAGACTAGCTACCGTTTAATTTTTGTTCCTCTGCACGAGTATAAATACTTATGGCAATTGACCCTACAGCCTTTATGGACACGATGGTGCGCCGTGTTCAACTCACGGATGCAGACAAAGCCGCCCTCACAGAAGCGGCTAGTTGGGGGAAAGATATTGCCCCCGCAATGGCAGAGATTTTCTACGACTACCTCGGACGCGATGAGGAAATGAACGCTATTCTCAATGCCACCGAGGGTCGGGTGCACCGTCTGCGGCAAACCTTTGTGGATTGGTTTGCTGAAATGTTTACCGGCATGGATGGATGGGGCAAAAGCTATGCGGAGCGCCGCTGGAAAATTGGTCTGATTCACGTGAAAGTCGGCATTGGCCCTCAGCACGTGGTGCCGGCGATGGCAGTTGTTGTGAATGCCGTGCGCCAAAGGTTGCGTCAAGACAATAAACCAGAGACTCTTGGCGATGCCCTAGGGAAAATTTGTATGATTGACCTTGCGTTTATTGAGCAGGCATACTTCGAGGTCTCGTCCCAAGCCGTGCTTCAAGAAACCGGTTGGACTCAAGCCCTTTTCCAGCGTCTCATCGCCACCGGTGCCGCTTCCATGTAACCCTGATGACTTAAGCCAAGAGGAAGACAAGATGCCAATTGACGTTTCTAAACTGGAAGCCACACTGCAAAGCTTTGTTGCCAATGCCAGCAATGTCCAAGGTGCGGCCCTAGTCTCTCCTGATGGTTTGACCCTAGCAGCAGTGTTGCCGGGCGCCATGGATGAGGAGCGGGTTGCCGCCATGTCAGCCGCCATGCTGTCTCTGGGTGAGCGGATTGGGCGTGAACTCAGTCGTGGTCAAATTGAGCGAATTCTCGTGGAAGGCGGCAGTGGCTATGGCATTCTCACCAGTTGCACAGAGGATGCGGTGCTATTGGTTCTCGCCGATGCCTCAGCCAAACTGGGGATTCTTAATTTAGAGATCAAAAACGTCTTGGCGGAACTCCAGCCCCAACTCAGCAGCTTAAAGCCAGCCCTGGGGGTTTAGAGGGGGTTGCCCATGGAGATCATGCGCATTGTGGTCACGGGGCCAGTCGGTGCCGGCAAGTCCACCTTTATCCGCACGATTAGTGAAATTGAAACCGTGGACACGGATCGCAAAGCAACGGATGAAACGGCTCAGCTTAAGCCGAGTACCACCGTGGCGATGGACTTTGGGCGTCTCCAATTCAGTCCCCAGATGGCACTGCATTTGTACGGTACACCGGGGCAAGAGCGCTTTGACTTTATGTGGGACATCCTGATTCGCAAAGCCCATGCCTTTATTCTGCTGGTCAGCTCCCACCGTCCCCAAGACTTTCGTGCTGCACGGCGGATTTCTGCCTTTATGCGCCATCGCAGCAAAGTTCCCATGGTCATTGGCTGCAGCCATGTAGATCGCCCTGAGGCTTGGCCAATGGAAGAGATCGCGATCGCCCTTGGCTATCTCAGTCCCCATGGACGACCGCCAATGGTTGCCGTGAATGCCTTGGAACGCTCCTCCGTTGCCACAGCCATCATCACCTTAATTCAAACCTACGCCGAGTCCCAAGCAACTGCTCTTCGTTAGCAACAAAATCACGAAACTAGGGGGAACCGATGAAAATCAGTGGCTATTTTTCAGAATTTTCTTTAGGCGAGGTTTTTCGTTTCCTAGAGCAAGGCCAAAAGACGGGATGCCTTTCCCTGAAGTCAATGGATGAATCCCACGCGCTACCCTTTCTGCCGGCGGCGCCGGAGCACTACCTCTTCTTTCGCTACGGTCAAATCGTTGCTGCCACAACCACATTGAATCACCAAGGTCTGCGCCAACTGATTGAACAGCGCGGTTATCTTCACCCCTTGACGCTGCAGCGGGTGATGAATCGCTACCCAGGGAACATGCCCCTTGGCGTTTTCTTGAAGTCTCAAGCCATCCTCGATAGCCAGCAAATCCAATTGCTGTTCAAGCAACAGGTGCTCACCCCAATTCCCCATCTTTTTGCTTGGAAGGAAGGATATTTTCATTTTGATGCCCAGCACCCGCTGCCCTTGGCTGAAATGACGGGCTTGAGTGCTTCGCCCCAAGTCATTACTTTAGCGGGCTTGCGGCTGTTGCGGGATTGGACGCCGCTGATGGATAAGCTACCGCTTGCCGATTCTACTATTGTTAGCCTAGTCAATGAGCCGCCCTCAGTTCAATTGGGCAAAATTGAGTGGCAAGTATGGGAGCATATTGATGGGACAACGACAATTCAGCAGATTGCCCAAAGACTCAACATCGCAGTCTTAGAGGTACAAAAAATCTGTTTTCGTCTGATGGTCATGGGCATGGTGGAAGAAGTGGTAAACATTTCATCGCCCTCCACCTCTGAGCCAGCCCCTGTCAACGAGATGGATACTGACCGCACAGGTCTGAGTTCCTCATTTCTCAATGGGATTGTTGCCTTTTTGAAAGCAAAAACGAGCGGTTAGGGCATTCGATTCCCAAGTTCAACAAGGAAATGGATACGCGACGCCAGACCCCCAACTTGAAACTTAGCCGCTAGAGTAGTAGTAACCTCGTTGGACAATAGCAACCATGAATGAACTGTTTGGTCTTCTGTTTCTACTGGGGGTTGGGGGTTGGGGTATTGCCAACTCTGTACGGATTGTTAATCAGGGTAATATAGCCTTGGTGGAGCGGTTGGGCAGCTATAGCCGTCGCTTAGAACCGGGGCTAAATTTTATGCTGCCGATCCTTGATCGGGTGGTCTTTGAGGAAACGATTCGGGAAAAAGTATTGGATGTTCCGCCGCAGCAGTGTATTACCCGCGACAATGTGACGATTACGGTGGATGCCGTCGTCTATTGGCGGATTATGGACATGGAGCGCGCCTACTACAAGGTGGAAAACCTCACCATGGCAATGACTAACTTGGTGCAAACGCAAATTCGCGCGGAGATAGGTAAGCTCGAACTGGATGAAACATTTACCGCCCGCACTCAAATCAATGAGAACCTCCTGCGCGATTTGGATATTGCCACGGACCCATGGGGGGTGAAAGTTACCCGCGTGGAACTGCGGGATATTGCCCCTTCCCAAGCTGTGAAAGACTCAATGGAATTGCAAATGTCCGCTGAGCGCAAGAGACGCGCCGCAATTCTCACCTCGGAAGGGGAGCGCGAAGCTGCCATCAACTCTGCCCGCGGTAAAGCAGAAGCCCAGGTGTTAGCCGCCCAGGCCGAACAAAAAGCAGCCATTCTGGCAGCGGAAGCTCAACAAAAAGTGGTGGTGTTGCGCGCCCAAGCGGAGCGCCAAGATCAGATTTTGCGTGCCCAAGGAACCGCAGAGGCCATGAAAATTATTGCGGCAGCACTGCGCGAAGATCCCAAGACAAAGGAGGCGCTCCAGTTTCTCCTTGCTCAAGGGTACTTGGATATGGGGCGCACCATTGGTCACAGTGACAGCAGTAAAGTACTATTTATGGACCCCAGCAGTATTCCGGCCACAATTGAGGGTGTGAAATCCCTCATCGAGCAGCCGTCCCGCGAGGTATAGTCCATGGCACAATTCCGGGCACAGGTTTTTGTGACACTACGCCCATCGGTGTTAGACCCAGCAGGGGTAGCGGTACAGGCGGGGATTCATCATCTGGGTTATACAAATGTGCAATCGGTGCGCATTGGCAAAGTGGTGGAACTCAACTTAGAGGCTAGCGATCGCGCCACGGCCGAGGCACAGCTTACCCACATTGCCGATCAACTGTTGGCCAATCCGGTGATTGAAACGTTTCGCATTGAGGTACAGGAGCTGGCAACTGCCGCAGGATAGGCACGATGTTCAACTGGTGGGATGATTTATTGGCCAGTATCGAGGCAGGCATCAAGGCCGGCATTGAGTCGGGATTGCAGTCCTTGGCGGATACTCTTGCCCCATTCCTTCAGGTGCCGGAACCCGCAGCCCCCTTCCAACGGGTGGCTCTCTTTCGGGCGGGTGTGGATTCACCGATCGCGGGTTCTGGCCTCAGGGTCGAAGGTGCTGCTTGGTGTCTGGAGTCCCACCGGCCGCAGACAATTCCTCTTTTTGAACTATCGGAAGCCCATCTTTGGTTAGAAGTGCCCTCTGCTCAAAAGGGCGATCAACTACTCCTGTGTCGTGCTTTGGTGAAAACGGGGGCATTGCCTGAGGGTGGGCAATTCTTTCTCAGCCGCAGTCAACCCTTTGGTTGGACATTTTCCCGCACGGTTTCCTTTGTGGGCAATCGCGACTGGCACCTGTGCGAAGTGCCTTTTCACCTCAAGCCGGCACCTCAGACCCCCGGCTTGATTAAAATTGGGGTGGAATTTATGGGACGCGGCGTGATCTGGCTACGGGATATTGAGCTGCTCCATGCTCCCGCCAAGTTAAAGCCGATTACTGACGTGATGGATGAACTGCTGTGAGTCATGTCCTAAAGGTAGGGATCGTAGTTTTTCCCGGATCGAATTGCGATCGCGATGTGGCCTATGTCACGAGTGAAATTCTGGGGTGGCCGACGCAACTGCTGTGGCACGAAGAGACCAATCTGAGCAACTATGACCTGATTGTGCTGCCGGGGGGCTTTAGTTTTGGCGATTATTTGCGCTGTGGGGCGATCGCCCGTTTCTCGCCAATTATGGCCGCTGTTGAAGACCATGCTGCCGCCGGCAAATGGGTGCTGGGTATTTGCAATGGGTTTCAAATCCTCACCGAGGCAAAACTGCTCCCCGGTGCCCTAGTGCGCAATCGGGACTTGCACTTTATTTGCGATCGCGTGCATTTGCGCCTAGAAGCCAAAGAACGCCCGTGGCTCCAAGCCTATGGTCATCAAACGGTGATTCGTTTGCCCATTGCCCACGGTGAAGGCTGCTACTATGCCGATGCGGCCACCCTTGCCGAATTGGAAGCCAACCGCCAAGTCCTCTTTCGCTATGCCGATGCCCATGGGAATATCACCCCTGAGAGTAATCCCAATGGTTCGCTGAACAATATCGCCGGCATTTGCAATGCGGCGGGCAATGTGTTGGGGATGATGCCGCACCCTGAGCGTGCCGCCGACCCCGCCTTGACCCACTGTCCTAGCGACCACACTTTAGATGGGTTGCAGTTGTTTAAGTCCCTCTTGAATGCAGCCGTTGCCTAGTGATTGTTCCTTGAACCATTAGACGCCCATGCAGCTTTATCAACTCACCGCACCGGTGAATCTCTACGATGCACCGACAGGCGATCGCCTCGCCACCCAAGGCGCGACCGGACGCTTTCTCTGGGCACCTTCTCCCACGGCTGAGCGCACCTACGTACAACTGGCGGAGGACGAATACTGGGGCTGGCTGGATGCAAGGGAATACTGCCATTTGACACCCGCCCCTCAACCCTATCAGCCCATTGCCCGCGATCGCGCCTACATTGAGGCAGTGCTTGAAGACGTTATTGCCTTTTGCCTTGCGGCACAGCAGGTTCCCCATGAATATCTTTGGGGAGGGACGGTAGCTCCCAACTACGACTGCTCGGGCTTGATGCAGGCCAGTTTTGCCAGTCAGGGCATTTGGCTACCCCGCGATGCCTATCAGCAGGAGGCCTTTACCACCCCTGTGGGGAGTCCTTCTATTGAGGAAACCCTACCCCAGCTCCGGCGGGGGGATTTGGTCTTTTTTGGCACGCGTGACAGGGCAACCCACGTAGGTCTCTATCTGGGGGAGGGGCAATACATCCACAGCTCTGGCAAAGAAGATGGCCGCAATGGCATTGGCATTGATACCCTCTACCCCAGCGAGGATCTTGTGAGTATTGCCTATCAGCGGCAGTTTCGCGGCGGGGGTCGCATTGAGTATAGCTACATTCCCTTGGGCTAGCGCCCCATTCCCAGTTTTTGTGCTTTTTGATAGACCTTACCTTCTGTGAGGAGGGAGGGGGCAATGACAATCTCCACCTGCTGCATTTCCCGCAGATCCTTGGCGCCAAGTGTGCCCATGCTGGTTTGCAATGCGCCCAAGAAGTTGTGGGTGCCATCGTCCAACTGAGCCGGTCCGCGCAGAATCTGCTCAAGGGTACCGGTGGTGCCCACATAGATGCGCGTTCCGCGAGGCAGCACCGGACTAGGCGTAGCCATGCCCCAGTGGTAGCCGCGGCCGGGGGCTTCTTTGGCGCGGGCAAAGGGAGACCCCATCATCACCGCATCGGCGCCACAGGCAATACATTTGCAGAGATCACCGCCGGTGACGAGGCCGCCATCGGCAATTACAGGCACATAGCGCTGTGTTTCTTCAAAGTAGGCATCCCGTGCCGCAGCACAGTCGGCAATCGCTGTCACTTGCGGCACCCCCACCCCCAGCACGCCGCGGGAAGTACAAGCGGCTCCTGGCCCAATCCCCACAAGAATTGCTGCCGCTCCGCAGTGCATCAGACTGAGGGCTACCTCATAGGTGACGCAGTTGCCTAAAACCACAGGCATCGGCATCCGTTCACAAAAAGCCGCAAGGTCAAGGGGTTCTGTACCTTCTGGAGCAATGTGAGCCGGTGAGACCACGGTGGCCTGCACAAAGAGCAAATCTGCCCCCGCTGCTGCCACTACATCCCCAAACCGACTCGCGCCTGCTGGCGTTAGACTGACGGCGGCAATTCCCCCTTGGGATTTGATTTCTTGAATGCGTTTCTCAATGAGGTGGGGCTGAATTGGCTGGGCATACAACTGCTGCATCAGGGGTACAAATTCATCCCCACTGACACTGGCAATACGCTCCAGAATGGGGTCTGGGTCTTCATAGCGGGTTTGGAGTCCCTCCAAGTTGAGGACGCCTAGGGCTCCCAGTTGGCTGAGCTTGACCGCCATTGTTACATCCACAACCCCATCCATCGCACTGGCAATAATTGGAATTTCCCGTTCAATATGGGCAATGCGCCAGCGGGTATCCGCCAGTTGGGGATCTAGGGTACGGTTGCCGGGGACAAGGGCAATTTCATCAATACCGTAGGCGCGACGGGCGGTGCGATGTCCCCCCAGTTGAATGGTCATGGTGTTCCTCGCAGTAGGTGGGCTAAACAATCAAGTAGGGTGTCTAAGTTGTTGTTGGCAGTGGAACAAATTTATAAAAATTTACAACACCTCGACAAGTCATGCCTTGGTGCTAGTTCAAGGGTGGGTTGGGCGATCGCCGTACAGGGCGAACGGAGGCCGAACGCGGCGATGTTGACGATGAACCGGCCCGCTGCGGGCGGTGGGGACGGGCTGGCCGTGCCTTGGCTTTCTTAGACTTTTTGAGCTTACGGGGTGGCAGAATACCGACTCTAGTTGCCTCTTGGACGACTAAACTTGTCCCCTGTCGCTGCACCTGAAAATCCCAAAAGTACCCCGGCGACTTCATCGGGACGGTTCCGACCAGTTTGAGTTTGAATGCTTTCGGTTTTTCACCCCGCCGCCGCGGCAACTGTTGAATTTTAACGACCACAAAGTTTTTCTCCTGGGAGTTGAAGATCACTTCTCCCCGTATGGAAAAGTAACCGTCATTAACGCCCGGATCGACTGCTGTGGCATTGGCCTGTTGCAGACGCTGCGGTTCCCATACGCCAACAATTTGTAGGTGGAGTTTCACCTCTTCTTTCTCAACGCCCCGCGTGCGGGGATAAACCACCCAGAGATGGGGTTCATTCAGGTCGAGATATTTTTTAATCAGGTTCATCACCTGCCCCAAGAGGACGGTTTCAATTTCCACCCCATCCTCGGCAATCATGACCCCTCGGTTAAACTCCTCCTCTGAAGTGGGCACATAGCGACCCCGCACAACCCCGATTGCCCGATATTGCAATCGTTCACTGGGGGGTGGGATCGGTTGGGGACGGGATAGGACTTCTGCCTGCCGAGGAACAGATTCTTCAGAGACAACGCTGGGTTTTGGGGCTGAGCTAGCCGCTGCGGCCACACCGAGAATTTCCGGACGAGGCTTGGGGGGCGTTGCTAATTCAGAGGAAGGCTTTGGCGGAGTCGCTGGGGGCTTCTTGGGGCGGGAGCGCTTGGCTGGGGGGTCAGCAGTCATGACAATTCTCGCAAACAGTCTAAATGCCAATTGAGTGACTGCTCAGATGAACAGGCCACGGCAATTCTCAATTGGGGTACTCTCAATTATGCGTTGCTGCTGTGAGCTAAGCAACACTTTTACACATTGCAAAGGTGGTGAGAGTTATGGGCTTGATGCAACACTTTCTGTTTGCACGATCGCCCCAAAATCGCCAATAATTGCTGCGCAGTTGCGCAATAGACCAAGGAGCGCCAGGCGATTGGCACGCAGGGTTGCATCCTCTGCCATCACGAGCACACTTTCTTCCCCATCAAAGAAGCGACTGACGATGGGGGCAAGGGAGGCTAAAGCCTCTACAATTTCCCCATAGGCACGCTGAGCTTGGGCTTGCTGCACCCTTGGCAAGATCCCCTTGAGGGCGGCATAGAATTCCTTTTCAATTGGGGCTTCGAGGTGCTTGGCCTTGACTGCACGGATATTTAGGCAGTCTGCTTCTAGACTACCTTGGCGGGCTAAGCGAGCCGCCCGGTTCACGGTGGGGTAAATGGCCATGAGTTCACCGGACTGGCGCAGTTTTTGCAGAAATTGGGCGCGATCGCGGGCATCAACCACATCGGCGAGGGCACGAGTCTGCAACTCCGGCTGATCCTCTGGAATGACGGCATTCACTAGGTCATACTCAATGCCAAGATCTTCTTGGAGCAAGGTTCGCAGCCGTTGACTAAAAAACTGCCGCAGTTGCTGCTCTAAATCCCTGACACTGAGCTTGGCGGTAAACTGGCGACAAAAGGCTTGGGCCTGCTCCTCGAGGACAGCCAAAAGATTCAGGTGATGTTCCCCCTGCCAGAGGATCGTGATCACCGCATTAGCGGCCCGCCGTAGAGCAAAGGGATCTGACGAGCCCGTGGGACACAGGCCAAGGCCAAAGAGGCAGACCAAGGTATCCAGGCGATCGGCTAACCCCACCACCTGACCCGTAAGAGTTTGAGGGGGGCGATCGCCGGCAAAACGAGGCAGATAATGTTCAAAAATTCCCATGGCCACTGCTGGGGCTTCGCCGGCAACGGTGGCATAGACTTGCCCCATGTAGCCCTGCAGCTCAGGAAATTCCCCCACCATTTGGGTCACAAGGTCAGCCTTGCACAGAGAAGCCGTGCGCTCAATCAGTGCAACTTCTTCGGCAGGGCAATTTAATGCCGTGGCAATTTGCCTTGCCAGGGCGGTTATCCGCTCCACCTTGTCCGCCATAGAACCCAGTTCATCTTGGAACGTCACAGTGGCCAGTTTTGCCCGATAGTGCTCTAGGGGCTGTGCCGTATCCGCCCTGTAGAAGAACGCCGCATCCGCTAGGCGGGCGCGAATTACCCGTTCATTGCCGGCACGAATCAAAGGAGTTGCCGCCGGGTCGCCGTTACTAATCGTGATGAAAAGTGGCAGCAGAGCTTGGCGCGTCGCATCGGTGTACACGGGAAAATACCGCTGATGGGAGACCAAGACGGTGGTAATGACCTCAAGGGGCAGAGCCAGAAACCGCGATTCAAAACTTCCTAGGACAGCCGTCGGCCATTCCACTAGGTGGGTCACTTCCTCCAAAAGGGGCACCTCCAAATCCACCCATCCCCCCGCCTCCTGGGCAAGGGCGGCAATTTGCTCGCGAATCCGTTGCCGGCGGACTTCTGGATTTACCAAGACCCCCACCGTTTTCAGGGTAGATTCATAGTCTTGGGCAAGGTTGAGGGCAATGGCACCTTGGGAAAGTACGCGATGGCCATAGGTGGTGCGATCGCTGGCAATGCGCACAGAATGGCTCTCCAAAACCAAGGGCAACACTTGCTCATCCCACAGTAGCACCAGCCAACGAATGGGACGGGAAAAGCGCAAATCCCCATCCCCCCAGCGCATGAAGCGAGTGCCCTCAAGGGCAGCAATCCACTGCTGCGCTAACTCAGTCAAGAGTTGGGGGGTAGGTTGACCGGGGCGAACCTGCTTGAGATAGACCACCTCCCCCTTTTCGGTGGAGCGGATTTCGATATCCTCAAGGCGGCCTTGGCGCGATCGCAGGAAACCCAGTAAAGCAGGAGTCGGTTCCCCCTCGCGAAAGGCCACAGTGGCTGCGGGCCCCTTAACTTCAATGGCTTGATCCGGCTGCTGCGGCGGCAACCCCTCAATCAGCACCGCCAAGCGGCGCGGTGTTGCCCAGACCTTGACTTCTCCCATTAGTCCCCGTTCCTTCAGGGTTTGCGGGATCAAGGTGTGCCACTGGCGCAGGGCGCTACTGACAAAGCGGGCGGGGAGATCCTCCGTGCCCACCTCCAAGAGGAACGTATGCGGTGATGACTTGGGCATGGTGACAATGGGCTAGATCATGGAGCTACTGCGGGCGGCTTCGGCTTCGTCGGGATGAATCCCAAGACGGGTGAGGTTAATGCGGCCTTTGCTGTCCACCTCACGAATTTTGACGACAATTTCATCGCCAATTTTCACTTCATCCTCGACTTTGCCAACGCGATACTCCGCCAACTGGGAAATGTGGATCATCCCTTCTTTGCCGGGCAGAAACTCGACAAAAGCACCAATGGGAATAATCCGCGTCACCCTGCCTAGATAGACATCACCAGCGTTGAGCTTTCGTGTTAAACCCTCAATGGCGGCGCGGGCTTGCTTGGCGTTGGTTTCATTGGGGGCAGTAATGGTGACCAGACCCTCTTCGCTGATATCCACCTTGACATTGTATTGCTCACAGATACCCCGCACAGTTTTACCCCCCGGCCCAATCACAAGGCCGATCATATCGGGAGAAATTTGCAGTGTCAGCAGCCGTGGCGCACTCGGTGGCAGTTGTGGGCGCGGTTTGTCAAGCACCGCCAACATTTTCTCAAGGATATGGAGCCGGGCCGGACGCGCCTGCTCGATCGCTTGCTTGATCACCGCAACGGGCAAGCCGGTGATTTTCATATCCATTTGTAGGGCGGTGATGCCGCTCTCGGTGCCGGCCACCTTGAAGTCCATATCGCCAAGGAAGTCTTCAATTCCCTGAATATCGGTGAGGATGCGCACCTCATTGCCTTCCTTGATCAGTCCCATGGCCGCACCACTGACGGGTTTGCGGATCGGTACCCCTGCATCCATCAAAGAGAGGGTGGAACCACAGACGGATCCCATGGAGGTAGAGCCATCGGAAGAGAGCACCTCCGACACCACCCGGATCACGTAGGGAAATTCCTCTTTGGGGGGAAGGACGGGTTCAAGGGCGCGTTCCGCCAGGGCACCATGGCCAATCTCACGCCGTCCGGGGGATCGCAAGGGGCGGACTTCGCCCACAGAGTAGGGGGGAAAGTTGTAGTGGTGCAGATACCGCTTGCTGTCCTCAGGATGCAGATCATCCAGAGCTTGAGCATCGGCAGGAGAACCGAGGGTGGTAACGGACATCACCTGCGTCAAGCCGCGATTAAAGAGGGCACTGCCGTGAACCCGCTCTGGCAGAACCCCCACCTCACACCAAATCGGGCGGACTTCATCGAGACGGCGGCCATCCACTCGCACCCCTTCTTCAATAATCTGCTGCCGCATGAGTTTTTTGGTGACGGCCTTAAAGAGGGTGGGCAGGGCTTTTGGATTTGCAGTGGCAGCCACCGCCACCGGGTGATCCTCTGGGAGAGCAGCAAGTTCTTGGGCGATCGCCCCTTGCACCTCCTCAAGGGCGGCATCGCGAACATTTTTGTCCTTTTCAAAGCGTTTGAGAATAGCTTTGACGGGTTCAGCAGCGCGATCGTAGATGAAGTTTTCCAACGTGGGGTCGATCGCGGGTGGCTCGGCTTTGACAATGTCAATGCCCAATTCCTTCAAGAGATCCCGTTGCGCTTGAATCAGGTCTTGGATCACCTCATAGGCAAAGTCAATGGCTTCAATCATGTCGGCTTCTGGCAGTTCATTAGCGCCCGCCTCCACCATCACTACGCCATCGGGAGATCCGGCCACAACGAGATCTAAGCCACCACTTTCAATTTCTTTGTACGTCGGGTTGATGACAAACTCGTCCCCCACCAGTCCAACCCGCACCGCCGCCATCGGCCCATTAAAGGGAATTTGAGCCAAGAGAACGGCGATCGAGGCTCCTGTTACCGCCAACACATCGGGGGGAACATTTTCATCCAAGGAAACCGTCGTAGCCACCACTTGCAGATCATCCCGCAGCCATTGGGGAAAAAGGGGGCGCAGCGATCGATCAATGAGGCGACCAATGAGAATGGCTTTTTCTGGAGGGCGACCCTCACGCCGCAAAAACCCTCCTGGAATCCGCCCAGCAGCATAGAGACGTTCTTCGTAATCCACCACAAGGGGTAAAAAATCAATGCCTTCGCGCGGGGCGGCACGATTCGCTGTCACCAGTACAGCCGTTTCCCCCGAACCAATGAGAATGGAACCGGCGGCTTGGGGGGCAAATTTTTGCAATACTACCTTAATATCCCGTCCATCCAGGGGGATAATTTTTTCTAGACCCTTCATTTGCGTTCTATTTCGTCCTTCTTCGTATTCCTTTCTCTCTACTAGGATAGCTGCTTCTGCCACTCATCCGCTAAAGTTCAAGGATCAGCCGCGTGCCGCCAAGGACGCCAAGGCTAGGAGTAGCGGTCCAGCTTTGGGTTAGTAAAATCTGGATCAATTCTGCTGATCGCCGGCTGCCGGGGTTGTTTTGTAACCCCAAATAGAAACTGGCAGAGTGGTGGCTATCTTGACCCAGAACTTTCAGCAGATCATCGGCGTAATGAAGGGCTTTTTCCATCTGGGTTTGTAAGTTCGTCCACAGATCCACATTGCGGAGATTGCTCAGGGTTTCGGCCACCACGTCTTGACGGTGTTGAATTAAGATGGTTCGCGGCTGTAGCTCTGGCGGTAAATCGGCAAAGAAAATGGCCGGTCCGTAGCCAATAAGATGAACGGTCTCCATCCATTTCGTTTGCGGCAGCAGCAGTTGGCGGACAATGTGACAGGCAAGGGCCGTGATAATTAACCCTTGGCTATGGGCAACAAGATACAATTCAGCCCCCGCTTGTAACCCCTTGACAATTTCATAGGCTAACCGCAGGGTCGGGCGCGGCGCGCCGGCCGGAAAGGCACCGTAGAGATACTGGGCAAAATCTCCCCAGCCCAGTTTTTGGAGGAACGATAGGTCAAGGAGTTGGGTTAAGTCAGCGGCACTGTTGATATCAAGGGGACGCTGTTGCAGTTGGCCGGGCTGCGCGATCGCCAGAATATCCGCATTATCGGCAAGATCTTTGCTCACCAGTTGGCCGAGGAGTTTGGCATATTCATAGCGGCGATCTTTGCTGGGGTCTGGGGCTGGCGTCTGCGGCCAAAAACGGTAAAGTTCCGCCTTGCCGAGGAAACTTTCCAAGAGATCCGCTTGGAAGCCGTGGGTCTGATTGTGAATACCCCGAATTTCTAAAGGGTGTGTCGCTGTAAGCTCAGCAAGGCAGTTCAAATCCCGCAGTTGCTTGGCAGCATCGCTCCCTATCCCATTCACATGGAGTAAACGCCGTCGCAGAGGAGCACTGAGGGATTTCTGCGGCAAAAGAATCGTACCGTCTAGGATAGAAGTCATGGGGAATTTAGGAATTCTAATGAGAGACTGCGGCAAAACGGAACAAAAGGCGGCTGAGTTGTGATCATCGTCACAGTCATTCTAGCGGGGGATAGGTAATACTAGGTAGTGACTCAGTACTATCCGAGTCATCAACAGGGAACACACAACGAGCCGACAGACTGTAAGTAAGTTTGTCGGTTTTTTTTTAGAATTTCAGGCATGCGCCACAAGAAGATCACACTGCGCTTAGATGCTGAACTCTATCACCAACTGCAACGCTGGCAAGTGCAGCAGGGATGTGATTCCCTTAGTGAGGCAATTCGTAAAATTTTGCAACAATCTCTTCAGCCGATGGAGATTGCCTGTCCCACGGTTTTGCAGCGACTGCGTGCCCTAGAACAGCAAGTGGCGGCTCTTGAACGCCAACTGTGCCCACCTCAACCCACTATTGAAACACTGACGATCGCGGAGCTGGAGCGGCTGACTCGCCCACAATTGGTGGCCTTGGCGCGGGACTTAGGTGTTTATAGCTATAAGCTAAATAATCCAGCATTGCGGCAAGCCATTTGGGCAGCAAAACAAGCGATCTCTGGGCAGGAGCGGCAATGATATGCTGACGAAGGTAACTCAAACAAAGTGATTCGCAGTTAAGGGGATGGTTCGTCCGTCAGAATCTATGGATCGCTCCCGTTTGTGGTGGGCGGCAATTAAGCTTCCTATGTACAGCGTGGCCGTCATGCCCATTTGGCTGGGCACGGCGGTGGCGATCGCCGAGACGGGAAGGGTGCACTGGTGGCCTTTTAGTCTGTTTCTTACCGCGGCCGTGTTGATTTTGGCCTGGTTGAATTTGAGTAATGATGTGTTTGATGCCGAGACGGGCATTGATCGCCACAAGTACCATTCTGTGGTCAATCTCACGGGCAAAAAACAACTCATCTTTTGGCTGAGCAATCTCTGTTTACTTTTGGGGCTTTTGGGGATTGTGGCCATTAGTTGGCTGCAACAGGATGCAACGGTTTTAGGGTTGGTATTGCTCTGCTGTGTCCTAGGCTATAGCTACCAAGGCCCGCCCTTTCGCTTGGGCTATTTAGGCTTGGGGGAGCCGATTTGTTTTCTCTGCTTTGGCCCTTTGGCGATCGCTGCTGCCTACTATAGCCAAGTGCAAACCTTTAGCCCAAGTATCTGGCCGGTGGCTATCCTCAATGGTCTTACCACAACGCTAATTCTTTTTTGCTCCCACTTTCACCAAGTAGCCGATGATCTAGCCGCCGGCAAATATTCCCCGGTTGTGCGCCTAGGGACGGCTCGCAGTGCCCAACTGGTCTATGGAGCCTGTGGTCTTTTTTATGGTGTGTTGCTAGCCAGTATTACATGGGGAATCCTGCCGTGGCCAACAGTGCTGGCTTTCAGTTCGCTGCCTTGGGCGATTTATCTGTGCCGGCGGATGGCGCAATTTCATGACGTACCTGAGCAGATCAAGAACTCGAAATTTATTGCTGTGCAACTGCATTTTTGGAGTAGCCTGCTCTTGGGACTGGGCTATTTGGTTTGAGATGGGGGGCGATCGCGATTCAGCGACCACTGGTACTCCACACTGCCGCCCCTCAATTGCCATTCCTCCTCAAACTGCTTTTGCAATCGCAGGGCTTTGCGCAGATGGATCACAGCACTATGGAGCTGCTGATAGGCACTGGAGCTGGCGGGCAGAGCGGGTAAGGAGGCCTGTTCCAAAATTTGCAGCACTAGCTCGTAATGAATGTGGGCAGGAAGGGGAACCTCACCTGAGGGGGCAGGGGAGAGAGTCACCGCGGCAGACACCTCCAAGGAACAACTACAACTAACTACAACTATCCGAGTTTTCTAACGACGGCGGGGACGCCGATAGGTCAATCGCTCGGAGCGATCGCGCTCGTAGGCAATCAACCGGCCATAGATTTCGTGCTTGGTTAAGTTTAACGAAAAAAAGACATGCCGCCGGGGATTCCCAAAACCCTTACGGGTAAAAAACTTCACTGCCGGGGTATTGGCAGGGTCGGTGTCCACCAGCATAAACCTTGCCCCCTCTTCAATCATGCGTTCGATGAGCTTATCCACGAGCTTGTCGGCAATACCCCGCCGTTGATACTGCGGATGTACCCCCAGCCAGTTAATATAGCCATAGACCCAAGGGGCTTTGCTAATAATTGTGCCCAAGATAAACCCTGCCACTTGCGAGTCGGCTTCGGCTACAAGACAGTATTCCGGATCGGTATTGTAGAAACTAATGACCTCCCATTCATCCCAGATGCGATAGAGGGAGGGATACAGATCACTCGTGAAAAGTTCCTCGCCGAGGTGAAACACGGGGGCAATGTCGTCAATGCCCATCTCGCGAATAATGATGTTGAGGGGTTCACTGCGATCTTCTTCTTCTTCGGCGGGAGCAATTTCTAAATTGACGAGATTGTGATCGAGGGAATCATCGGTGGGCAAGGACATACAAGCGTTTGTACCGAGCTATTTCTAGCTTAGCCTATGTCTAACAGGGTCAATGGGGGAACTTTAGCGCACTTCCACAATTATCTCTAGGGGATAGCGCACCTTGGGTAGGGTGGCATAGGTATCCTCAGCTGCACGATAGCCCGCTGCACACAGCCCAACTGCATGATAACCCTGAGGGGGTAGATTGAGAAGAGTATTCTTGGGGCAAGAAACCCTCCATAGGGGTAGGGGGGCTGCAAAAAGCCCTCGATAGGATAAGGGCGGGGTCAACCTCCCTTCCGCTTTGCAGTTGTAGATCAGGGATGAACTATTGCCACTGGATATCCGTATCCATTGCATTCATAGCTGCGGCGAGTTTTTCAATCAGTTCCTTGAGGGGGAATGCGCCCACATCTCCCCCTGCACGGGTGCGGATACTCACCGTTTCGCTTTCGACTTCCTTGGCACCAATAATGCCCATTACGGGAATTTTTTGAGTTTCGGCGTTGCGAATCTGTTTGCCAAGGCGATCGCCACTGCCATCCACAGTGACCCGTACACCATGGGCTTGCAGTGCAGCGGCCACTTTTTGAGCGTAGGGACGTTGCTCCTCCCCCACCGGCAACAGACGCACCTGCTCTGGCGCCAGCCAAAAGGGAAAATCTCCTGCATACTCCTCAATGAGGATGCCAATGAGCCGCTCCAGCGACCCAAAGGGAGCACGGTGGATCATCACCGGACGGCGGCGGCTGTTATCTTCGGCAACGTACTCCAAGTCAAAGCGCTCAGGCAAATTGTAGTCCACCTGAACTGTGCCCAACTGCCACTCGCGGCCCAGGGCATCCTCAAAGATAAAGTCCAACTTCGGGCCATAGAACGCCGCTTCCCCAATGCCGATAAAGTACTTCATTCCCAGCTGTTCTGCAGCGCGCTGAATGGCGGATTCTGCCTTTGACCATGCCTCATCAGAGCCAATGTACTTGTCAGACTTGGGATCGCGGAAGCTTAGCCGTGCCTTAAATTTATTCAAACGAAGACAGCGAAAGACAGAGAGAATAAGATCGACAACATTTAAGAACTCCGCCTCCAGTTGCTCTGGCGCCACAAAAAGATGGGAGTCATCCACTGTAAAGCCGCGTACCCGCGTTAAGCCCCCCAATTCTCCCGACTGCTCATAGCGATACACTGTCCCAAACTCCGCCAATCGCAGGGGTAAGTCGCGGTAGGAGCGCAATTCGCTTTTATAGATTTGAATGTGGAAGGGGCAGTTCATGGGTTTGAGGACAAATCCTTGCTCGTGGTCTGCCGCCTCGGCATCTTCGGCCATCAGGGGAAACATATCTTCTTTGTACTTTTGCCAGTGCCCCGATGTTTTGAACAGATCAACGCGGGCAATGTGGGGAGTGACCACCGGCAAATACCCTCGCTTCAGTTGCTCCTTGCGCAGAAACTCCTCTAGGGTAAAGCGCAAGATAGCGCCCTTTGGCGTCCAGAGGGGCAGGCCAGGCCCTACGCAGTCGGAAAAAAGAAACAGTCCCAGTTGCTTGCCTAGTTTGCGGTGGTCGCGGCGGAGCGCCTCTTCTTTGCGCCGCCGATATTCTGCCAATTGCTCTGGTGTTTCCCAGGCGGTGCCGTAAATACGCTGGAGTTGGGGTTTGGTTTCATCGCCACGCCAGTAAGCACCGGCAACACTTTCAAGGGCGATCGCCTGAGGGTTAATCTCGGCGGTGTTTTCAACGTGAGGCCCTGCACAGAGATCCCACCATTCATCCCCAAGGTGATAAATCGTGATTGGCTCTTCGAGGTCTTGGAGAATTTCCAGCTTATAGGGTTCTCCCAGCTCGCGGATGCGCCGCTCCGCCTCTGCGCGGCTGACTTCCTCACGAATCACCGGCAGCTTGCGCTTAATAATCTTAACCATCTCCTTCTCAATCAGCTTAAGGTCTTTTTCGGTAAAAGGTTCGGGATGGTCAAAGTCGTAATAAAATCCGTTTTCAATGCAAGGGCCAATTGTCACCTGTGCCTTGGGAAAAAGCTTTTGAACCGCCATTGCCAAGACATGGGAGGTGGTATGGCGAATGCGCTTGAGCCGCTCCGACTCACTGGTTTTCGGGAGGTGGATAGGGGCAGCAGCAGATTCCGGCATAGGGGGTGATCTATCTCACAACTCTTTAATGAGGGTTAGAGTTCTATTGTGACATTCTGCAACCTTTAAGGGTGAGGCTTTGAAGCTAATTTTTTAGGGGTTGCTTTGTCGAAGGGCGAGGGGCGATCGCCAGTGGTCAATTTGAAAAGACACGGCTATGCTAAGGTTGAAATCACATGGTGGTCATCGCAATCCCCCTCCGTCCTCGATTCACAATTCTTTCCTATAAGAACCTTGTATAGGTAAAAATGGAGTGTTTCCGTGACTAGCCGTAAAGTCGTTGTCATTGATGACAGTAAAGTAATCCGCATGCGCGTGCGCGACATGTTGCCAGAGGGCGACTATGAAATTCTGGAGGCCAAGGATGGGCGCGAGGGCTTGCAACTGATCAAGGAGTCTGAACCAACGCTGATCATGCTGGATTTTTTGCTGCCAAAGGTCAGCGGCTGGGAAGTCTATCAAGAGTTAGAGAAAAATAATCTTCTCGGAGCCATTCCCCTTGTGATTATGTCCGGGCGCAAGGAAGAGGTCACCGAGAAGCTCCAAGAACCCTTTGAGTGGTTCGAGTTTATTGAGAAACCCTTTGAAAAGGAACAACTGGAAGCAGCAATTCAAGAGGCTTTTCGCAAAGCCCGTAAGCCCAGACCCGTCAAAGCGGCAGCACCGGCGGAAGTGGCTGCCTCGCTCACCCCAGATCTCACCCCCATCTATGACAAACTGGCCGCCCTCGAACAGGCAATCCAAACGTTGCAAACCCAAGCGGTGGATGCCACTGCCTTTGCCCAACTGCAAGCAACGGTTGCTCAACTGCAACAGCCACCTGCGGCAATAAGCAATAGTGTGGAGGAAAATCGCCTTGCTGCTTTGGAAGCCGAAAACCAACGGCTACACCACGAGGTCGAGCAACTCAAGCGAGCCATCCACCAAGTTGTGGCAGCATTGCGACGCCTCCAGGGGGGGCACTAACTACTGCCACTCGATTTCGCGCCGACCGGCCAGGGCACGGGCCAGCGTCATTTCATCGGCGTAGTCGAGGTCGCCGCCCACCGGTAGGCCAAAAGCAATGCGGGTCACTTTGACAAAGGGGCGTAAAAGCTGGCCAACATAGAGGGTGGTGGTTTCCCCTTCAATACTGGGAGGAATGGCAAGAATCACTTCTTGGACGTGGGATTGACTAGCGCGTTGAATTAGGGGCTGGATGTGCAGATGTTCCGGCGTAATGCCCTCAAGGGGAGAAATCAATCCTCCGAGGACATGGTACTTACCGTGGTACTCACGGGTTTTTTCAATGGCAATGACGTCACGGGAATCGGCGACCACGCAGAGGGTGTGATTGTCTCGCTGCGGTGAAGCACAGATCTCACACACCGGTTCTGCAGAGAGGTGGAAGCAAATCGAGCAAAGTCCCACCTGCTGTTTTGCCTCCAGCAGGGCTTGCGCTAGGGCCTGAATATCCGCTTCAGGGCGTTTGATCAGGTGGAGGGCAAGACGCTGAGCCGTTTTAGGACCAATGCCCGGCAGTCGTTGCAACTGCTCAATAAGGCGAGCCAAAGGACGGGTATAGACACCACTCATAGAACCATTAGGCAGGGACAGCGGCGGCAGGGGGGGCGATCGCGCTCAGGCGCAGTTTGGGATGATCTGCCATCGCCTGTTGCAGATTCCACTCGTTCTTAAAGAGCAGCACAGGCCGTCCCCAACTGTCTTTAACAGTTACCGCATTAAAGATGCGACCAATGGCTGCCAGGGCTTCCCAGCCATCGAGTACCCAGCGCGCCACCGTGTAGGGAAGGGGATCCAAACGAGTTTCTACGCCGTACTCATGCAAGAGGCGAAACTGTACCACTTCAAATTGCAATTGGCCGACCGCGGCTAGGATGGGTTCCCGTTTAGATTCATCGGTGGAGTACATAATTTGCACGGCACCCTCTTCGCGCAGCTCATTCACCCCCTTTTGGAAGGATTTGAACTTGGAGGGGTTGGGGTTGCGCAGATAGGCAAAAAGTTCCGGCGAGAAGCAGGGAATGCCCTCATACTCCAATTTGGGACCGACATAGAGGGTGTCGCCAATGGCAAACATCCCCGGATTATTCAGCCCAATGACATCCCCGGCATAGGCAACGTCAAGGGATTCGCGCCCCTGGGCAAAGAGTTTTTGGGGGCGGGAAAGGCGGATTGTTTTGCCCGTGCGGGCATGGTTGACAGTCATGTCTTTTTCAAATTTGCCGCTACAGACGCGGACAAAGGCCACGCGATCGCGATGCTTGGGATCCATATTGGCCTGAAGCTTAAACACAAAGCCCGTGAAATGCTCTTGGGTGGGATCAATTGGTCCGCGATCGCTCTTGTAGGCCACAGGCGGCAGGGCATAGGTTAGGAAGTGCTCCAGAAACAGGCGCACGCCAAAGTTGGTCATGGCACTGCCAAAGAACACCGGGGTCATTTTCCCCCGATGCACGAGGTCAAGGTCTAGCTCGGCACCCACCCCATCGAGCAGTTCCAGTTCATCCTTAAGTTGATGGTATTCCAAGCGATACGGCTCAATATAGGAATCCAGAGCGGAATCCCCAAGGGCAATGACGGTTTCCGCCGCCGCACGGCTGCCGTGGGTCGTGCGCTCAAAAAAGTGAAAGTTGTGCCGCAGGCGATCATATACACCGCAAAAGCGATCGCCCATTCCCAAAGGCCAGTTTACTGGGTAGGGAATCAGTCCCAGTTCCTGCTCAATTTCATCAATGAGTTCAAGGGGTTCACGCCCTGGGCGGTCCAGCTTGTTGATGAAGGTAAAAATTGGCAGTCCCCGCAGTTGGCAAACTTCAAAGAGCTTGCGGGTTTGCGGTTCTAGCCCTTTTGCTGCATCCACCAGCATGACTGCATTGTCAGCCGCTGCCAAGGTGCGGTAGGTATCTTCACTAAAGTCCTGGTGGCCGGGGGTATCCAAGAGGTTAATCTGATAGCCTTGGTACTCAAACTGCAATACGGTCGAGGTAATTGAAATCCCGCGCTGTTGTTCCATTGCCATCCAGTCGGAGGTAGCTTGCCGCTGTGCCCGCCGGGCTTTGACGGCGCCTGCTTCGTGAATGGCACCACCGTAGAGCAGCAACTTTTCTGTGAGCGTCGTTTTCCCGGCATCTGGGTGGGAGATAATGGCAAAATTACGACGGCGTTTCACCTCTTGGGTGATTTCATGGTGCAAGTCACTGGTCATGGCAGAATTTCTAGCGATTTTCCTAGTGTAATAGATAAGACTCGATAAGACTCGATGACAAGTAATAGTGATAATAGCTTACCTCTAATTTTGGTTACAGGGGGAGCAGGCTACATCGGCAGCCATACTGTTCTGGCACTACAGCAAGCCGGCTTTCAAGTCCTGATTTTAGATACCCTTGAGCGCGGGCATCGGGACTTGGTGGATACCGTCCTAAAAACAGAACTTATTGTTGGCAATACGGGCGATCGCCCCCTTTTGGATCGAATTTTTCAAACTTATCCCGTTAAGGCAGTGATGCACTTTGCCGCCTACATTGAAGCGGGCGAATCCGTCCGCTCTCCCGATCGCTTTTATCAGAATAATGTCTGTGGTGCCCTGACGCTCCTCCAAGCTATGCTGGCCGCAGGAATACCCTATTTTGTTTTTTCCTCCACTGCTGCGGTCTATGGCTTACCCCCAGAGGTACCAATTCAGGAAACCTGTCCCTGTGCCCCCATCAACCCCTACGGTTGCTCCAAGTGGATGGTGGAACAAATCGTTGGCGACCTCGGCAGGGCCTATGGCCTCAAGTCAGTGATTTTTCGCTATTTCAATGCCGCCGGTGCCGATCCCTACTCTCGTTTGGGAGAAGATCACCACCCTGAAACTCACCTGATTCCCCTAGTGTTACAGGCAGCTATGGGACGACGCCCCCACATTGTTATCTATGGCACAGACTACCCCACCCCCGACGGCACGTGCATTCGCGACTATATCCATGTGGTGGACTTAGCCCAAGCCCATGTGCTGGGATTAAAGTACCTCTTGGGTGGTGGCAACTCAGCAATTTTTAACTTGGGGAATGGCCAAGGCTTTTCCGTGCGGCAAATTATTGAAACGGCTCAGAGAGTAACAGGTTGCCCCATTCCAGTCGTTGAGGGCGATCGCCGAGCAGGAGACCCCGCAATTCTCATTGCCAATAGCGATCGCGCCCGCGCTATCTTAGGCTGGAAGCCCCAGTATCCCGATATTGAGCAGATCATTCAGCACGCTTGGCAGTGGCACCAATACCGCCACGGATCGGGAACGGCTGCGGTAGTATAGGCAAAAATCTTCTGGGAAAGCCACCATGGGCTGTAGCATTCTCCTTAAACCCCATTAATCCTGCCTTTGCCGTTCAAGAAGCAAAGCGCGCCTTAGAACTCGCCAAGTATCAGCAAGACAGCACAGACTGGCTAGACCTAAATGGTTCTTCTGGCACCCCAGTCATGAAAGCAGCTTGGGGCATTCTCCAGGCCATTGAGACGCGACCCCGACTTCGCTTATGGCAAGTACGCAATCCTCAGGAAATTCGCCCCGGCCAAGAGCGAGTGTTTGCTGTCGATTTGAATATCTTTCGCCAAGAGCTAGACCGTCAAGTCATTCAACAGCAATTAAAAAGCTACAACTACCAAGGGGCTGAAATCTCTCTCAAGAATAGCTCCATTGAGGCGCCATTGGCATTGGCACTGATCCGCTACGGCAACTATCGTCTTGCCCATAACTACGATCAAGCCTTTAATGCCATTAACTCCTACCGCACCGACAATTGATAAGCAGTGGTTTCAGGAAATTGCCCAACTGCGGCAGAATAATCGCTCTGCCCTCTTTCGGGACATTTACTTTCAAGTCGTTGGCCTATTTGGGGTAGGGCGCTACGCAGAAGCCCTGATCTTGGCCATGAGCTTGTACGAAAATCTATTGCAATACTTTGTTCAAGAAAAGGTGGGTCTTGACATTACGATGGATGGAGCGGCGCGAGAACGCAGCTCGAACTTGCTGCAAAACCACGATCGGGGTCAGCTTTGGCAATACCTCGAGAACTACCAGCGCAAAAATGGCGATCGCCTGTTTCTTGATACCGTGACGCGGAATGTACTGCTGGCAGCTTTGCAGTATGCCCTCCAAACGTCAGCTCTTGCTGGGTATTTTGAGCAAATCGAAGCTTACCATCAACAACGGAATGATGTTTTACATCAACTTGCTGGACTCGCCAATATTGAGAATTTACAGGAACAGGTGCTGGATGCTCTGGAAAAGGTATTGAGCCAAGGATTGCCTCAAGAGAGACTAGAATGCAATCCCTTCAAGCATCTGAACCACTTGATTGATCGTGAGTTAGAGAAGGCGCTGAAGCACTTGAATTGACAAGGCGGCAAGGTTTTTGTGCCACGATCGTTATTACCTCAAATCCCCCGCGATCGCCACTCTGGTGATCTTGAAAGTGGCGTGGATCCTCTAACTCTAGGCTGTTGACTCCCGAGAACTTTCTGATTCTGGCGAATGGAGAGCCAAGCATTACTGAACCTCCAAGAGAAAAGCCCACCTTGAAAGGCAGGCTAATCCATCCCATGAATTTTTGTTTTCTCTAACGGTGCAAGGACTGCTGAGAAACTGATATGCCTAAGAGCGCAGGAAAGACCTAGAGGCTATTCAAAAAACCAATCAGACCGTGGCCGGTGATTACTTCCAAGGCCAACAGGGAGATAAACCCAATCATCGCCAAGCGACCATTGAAAAGTTCCGCATAGGGGGTAAACCCAGCTTGCGGCTCACTCATCACGTACATTTTAGGTTCGATGGCAAAGTTATTCATTTTGCCTTGATCGTCAATGATGCTACCGCCTTTCATACTGGTACTCCGTTTATTACAAACTGTTTCACGTTCTTAATATAAGTTAACACTTCTACCGGGGAATGGCAAGGGCTAACGGATTTTTTTAAGATTTGCGACTGCTTCAGCCACTCTCCCTAGGCGCAGGCATGTTTTAGGACAGCAGTGTGCTAAAGATGAGGGTGAGAATCACCCACCGATGTCATGAGTCGTTTCTCTTTTCTCCGTTTTTCTCAAGCTCCTAAACGTCAGGTAAGAGAGCATCGCTCTGGCGTTGCCAAGTTTCTGCTGCACCCCCCACGCTGGTTATCCCTTGCTTTGCGCCTGCGTGGCTCCGTGATTCCAGCCATTCTCCCAGAAGTGCTTTTTTGTGGGGGGTTTGGTTTCCTTGTCACCGTCGTCGATCTATACCTCGTCAATGTTCACTGGCCGGTGCTCGGCAGCCTTATCCCTTCGATTGTGCTGGGCTTGCTCTTAGTCTTTCGGACTAATACGGCCTATGAACGTTTTTGGGAAGGCCGCCGCCAGTGGGGCAACATTATTAACAATTCCCGTAGTTTAACGCGGTTGATGTGGACTGCCATTGATGAAAATAGTCTGGAGGATCGTCAAGGCAAAATTGACGCTGTTCATTTGGTGGGCGCCTTTGCGATCGCTACCAAGCAACACCTGCGGGGCGAGTCCTTTGCCGAACTGGAACCGCTGCTGAAACCCCACCAATACAAAGAACTGCAAACTGTACAAAATGTCCCCTTGCGTATTGCGCTTTGGATTGAGGACTATCTGCATCAACAACACCGCCGAGGGCACCTGTCCCTCTATCAACTCACCTACATGGATGAACTGCTGGTGCAACTAGTGGATGCTATGGGTGGCTGTGAGCGCATTCTGAAAACACCGATGCCCCTTGCCTATGCCATTCATCTCAAGCAGTTACTATTCCTTTATTGTTTACTGCTGCCGTTTCAATTGGTGGATAACCTTGGGTGGTGGACAGGCCCAATGGTGGGAGTCATTGCCTTTACTCTCTTTGGGGTTGAAGAAATTGGCATTGAAATTGAAAATCCCTTTGGCCGTGATCTCAATGATCTGCCCTTGGATGCAATTTGCCTAACGATGCAGCAGAATATCAATGATCTGATTAGTGCACCTATCCATCGGCCGCGCCCCGTCCAGCCCTTTTCCTAGCCACTTCCCACGGGTTGTTAACCCTGACCCGGTGCGCGGCAAACCCCGCGTTTCAAGGCAGGGAAGGATAGCGCCAACGGCGGAGCCGTTCTATAATTTTGCTGGCGGCTACAACTACGCCCACCTATGGCAGGGCATGCCGCAAGTAACACCTGTGGAGATACGAGCAGCGGATACGCCCTCGGCCCAGGAACCCACCAAAGCGACTTAAGCTCGACTTGAGCGCCGTAGGAATCTCCGGCTTACCGCTACGCGGGCGCAAGCCAGCAGGCCGGGGAGGATGTCAAGGAGGTAAAGGGAGCCATTGTGGGAGTCAATCTCCTCAAGCCCGACCCAAGCGAGCAAGCGCTGCTGTATTGGCTGGCAACCGTGGAACAGTCAATCAATCACCCCTTTGCCCTCGCCATTCTTGAGTATGCCGCTGAACGCGGGATTGAGCACAGGCCCGGTCATAGCCGCTCCCCAGCGGGGGTCGCGATATTCCGTGGAAAAAACATCCTTGTCGCAGTTTTGGGGATTTAGGTACCCCGGTTAGCCATGGCCACATCCTTTCAGAACCTTGATCACCAACTTCAACAGGTCAATCAACGCCTAAAACTGGCTCAGTTGGGTCTGCAAATTGAACAACGCGGCCAACGTCTCAGCCTGCGGGGCACCCTGCCGCCGCGTCCCGGCAGCCATCGGTTGCGCCCCCACCAACAACGTTTAAGTCTAGGGTTGCCTGCCACCCCCAGCGGTCTTAAAGCTGCGGAGCGCGAAGCGAAAATTATTGCTGCCAAACTACTCGAAAACACCTTTCGCTGGCAGGATTATGAACGGGTCAAGGGACTCGGTCGTCTTGGGGAATTATCCTTGGAGGAGCAAATTGCCGCCTTTAGAACGGCAGGGTTGGCCCAGGGGAATCTCAGCCGCACCACGTGGGAAACGGCCTATGCCCCCTACTTGCGACAGTTGCTTAGGGCTGCTGCTGCCCATCCGGGCCATTCCTTAGCAGAACTGATCTATGGTCTGTTGCAGCAAATCCCCGCCGATAAGCGACAACGGCAGGTGGCCTGTACCGCCTTTCAAGGATTTTGTCGGTTTCTGGGGGTAGAGTTACCAATTCCCCTTGCTCAGTTTTGGGGCACCTATTCGCGGCGATCGCTCCAGCCACGGGACTTACCCAGTGATGAGGAGATTTTGGCCGCCTCTCATCAAATTCCCAACCCCCGTTGGCGGTATGTCTATGGCTTAATGGCCACCTATGGCCTGCGCAATCACGAGGTCTTTTTCTGCGACCTGAGTGGCCTCGTGACAGGAGACCCCCAAGGGATGATTGAGGTGCAGGAAACCACAAAAACTGGTTGCCATCAGGTATGGCCTTTTCCTCCCCAGTGGGTCGAGGTGTTTGAGTTGCGATCGCCCCAGTTACCGAAGATCAATACTGATTTGACGAAAACGACTCTGCAACGTATTGGCCAACGGGTTAATCAACAGTTTCGTCGCTATGGCTTGCCCTTTCGTCCCTATGATTTGCGCCATGCGTGGGCGGTGCGCACCATTCACTACGGCTTACCCGATACCGTTGCCGCGCGGATGATGGGACACAGCGTAGCCGTTCACACCCAAACTTACCACCGCTGGCTTACCCTGCGAGATCAGCGGCAGGCCGTGGCGCGGGTACTTACTCAATTTGAATGCTCTTAAAATCACTAGGGGGCGACGGTGGCGGGCTGGGGGGCTGATAGTCGCCGTACTGTTTAATCCAATCGCTCACCGGCTTTTGATCAAGGCTTAACCCCAACAATCCAGAGACAAAGCCCCCCATAAAGGCAACGGGTTTTTGACTCAACTCCTTGAGAAGGGGCGCTAATTCGCTCAAGAACATAGGCTATCTGGCAATATCAGCACAGGTTTCTTC
>NZ_CALJEM010000005.1 GCF_938074695.1 uncultured Thermosynechococcus sp. | reverse complement strand
TGCTGATTGAAGATGCCGAACCCCTTGAAGAGGTGAAACTAGTGCTGGTGAATTTACCCGTGGAACAGGCAGGGGACCTTCAAGCCCAAAATCGCCTCTCGGAGGTGCTCAAACAACAGGCGGGAGAGATGCCCAAGGTGCCGGTGGTGGTCAAAGTAACCGATGGCTACCACACCCAGTATGTTCGCCTAGGGCCGCAATTTCGCGTTGAGGATGCCGATCGCGCCCGCCATGCCCTCACCAGTGCCGGTTTTCACGCCCAAGCCAGTGAACTCCTCAGCCTCAAGCTCTAGGCAAAGACATCCCTAAAGAAGTCAATCGCTTCCTTAAGGGCAGTAATAAACTGATCAATTTCAGTGCGGGTGTTGTAGAAATAGAGACTTGCCCGTGCCGTGGATTGAACCCCTAAATGGCGGTGCAAAGGCTGTGTGCAGTGATGTCCCGCTCGGATGGCAATCCCCGCCTGATCAAGAATGGTCGAGAGATCATGGGGGTGAACCCCCTCCACGGTAAAGCTGGCCAAGGCAGCGCGATCGCCCGACTTCGGGCCATACACCGTCACGCCGGGAAGCTCTTGGAGGCGTTCAAAGAGATAGGCCGTGAGTTCCTGTTCATAGGCATGGATGTGCTCCATCCCCCACCGGTTCAGGTAATCTACCGCTGCACCAAGGGCGATCGCCTCGGCAATAGCGGGCGTTCCCGCCTCAAACCTATGGGGAATATCGGCATAGGTGGCATGGTCGAGAAAGACATCGGCAATCATTTCGCCACCGCCCAAGAAGGGAGGCATTTGCCGCAGCAGCTCCGCACGTCCCCAGAGAAAACCAATCCCTGTGGGTGCACACATTTTATGACCGGAGGCCACAAGCCAATCACAGCCCAACTGTTGCACATCAACGGGAAGGTGAGGCACACTTTGGCAAGCATCCACCAGTACCCGCGCCCCCTTGGCATGGGCAAGGCGGACAATCTCCGGAATCGGGTTGAGGCACCCCAGCGTGTTGGAGACATGGGCGACCGCCACCAAGCGCGTGCGATCGCTCAAAAGGCTTTCGTAGTGGTTGAGATCAAACGTCTGCTCTGGGGTGAGTTCCACAAACTTGAGGCGAGCAGCGGTTTTCTGGGCAACAAACTGCCACGGAATCAAATTGCTGTGGTGCTCCATCACCGTCAGGATGATTTCATCCCCTTCCCGTAGGGTATTCATCCCCCAGCTATAGGCAACGAGGTTAATTGCCTCACTGGCATTGCGGGTATAGACAATCTCCTCGGAATGGGCAGCATTGACAAAACGCGCCACTTTCTCCCGTGCCCCCTCGTAAGCCGTGGTGGCCTCAGCACTGAGGGTGTGGACGCCCCGATGGACATTGGCGTTGTAGCGGCGGTAGTAGTCCTCAAGGGTATTGAGAACCGCCAAGGGCTTTTGGGAAGTGGCAGCATTGTCAAAATAAATCAAGGGGCGATCGTGTACCTGTCGCGCCAAAATCGGAAAGTCAGCACGGCAAAGGTCAGCGAGGGAGCGGCTCGGAGCGATTGTCATAACAGCAGGGTATCGGTTACGTCACGCGATTCTTAGAGAGAGTCCAAGAATACATCTTTAACTATACTCCCTTGCTCCCTAGGAAAGGCAGCGCCAACAGGGATTGCAAACTACTATCCTGATCTCCATGCCGAATAAATGTTATGAAACTCTAACATTTGATCCCCGCAAAGGGATAAACTGCGTATAAATTCCTAGGGGTATGCCGCGATTCCCTTGACGCCTCAAAGCTTTTTTGCCAAAGATCAAGGGCAAAGGATAGCCCTGTCATCAACCCACGATAAGGAGGCACCCATGCCGAAAGATCGCCCCCCTTTAGAAGAAATGACATTGCGGCAGTTACGGCGCGTGGCCAGTGAACTGCAAGTACCCCGTTATAGCCGTATGCGCAAAGATCAACTCCTCGCTGCTATCCGTGAAAAACAGGCACAAGCCAACGGAGCAACCACCACCATTTCTGTACAACCTGTCCCCTCTAGTCTGGAGTCGCAAGAAAAAGTGGAAGCAGCAAAGTTTGACCTTGGTCCTGCTCAAGAGGATATGCTTTTGGCCTCAGTGGATGAAGGCCTTGGGGATTTGCCCGGTGGCTATGGGGAAAGCCGCATTGTCTTGATGCCCCGTGATCCCCAGTGGGCCTACGCCTATTGGGATGTGCCCAACGAGCACCGCGAAGAACTGCGGCGGCAAGGGGGTCAGCAACTGGCTCTACGACTCTACGATGCCACCAATATCAACCTTGACAACCAAATTCCCCACAGTGTTCAGGAGTACCCCTGCGATGAGTTGGCGCGGGAGTGGTATCTACCGATTCCGGTGAGCGATCGCGACTATGTGGTGGAAATTGGTTACCGCTGCGCCGATGGCCGCTGGTTAGTCCTCGCCCGTTCTGCTGCCGTTCATATTCCTCCCACCTACCCCTCCGATTGGGTCTGGGATCAATTCATTACGGTGGATTGGGACATGGATCTGCGGGGCAAAACGGTCTTTGATCTGGGGGCACCCTTGGCCGGCGGCGGCGAACCCAATCCCATTTACGAAGGCATTTTTGCCATGGCCGAGGGGGCAGAAGCCCAGCGGGTGGCCGGTTCCCTGTTTGGCTCCATGCACCAAGTCCCCGGCTCCATCTCCCAGTTGCCGGCAATGGCCATCAGTTCCTACGTCTTCCCCTCTGGGGTTGGGCTATGGGCTGTGCCGACGGTTTCGGGGCTGACGATGTCGGGGGTTGGTTTCTCAGCTTCGGCAGCCCCCATTCGTCCGCGCAAATTCTGGCTGGTGGCCGACGCTGAACTCATTGTCTATGGGGCTACGGAGCCGGATGCCACCGTCACGATTGGTGGGCGCCCCATCAAACTCAATCCCGATGGCACATTCCGCTTCCAGATGTCCTTCCAAGATGGCCTCATTGACTTCCCGATCTTGGCAGTGGCAGCCGATGGCGAACAAACCCGCGCCATTCACATGAAGTTTACGCGGGAAACCCCCGAACGCCGCACCAATACCAAGGAAGAAGCGGTGCTGGAGTGGCTGGCCTAAGCTAGTTGGTTCAATGGATAAACTTCCTTCCCCCTGCCTAGCGGTGGGGGGATTTTTCATGCACGCAAAAAGGCAAGGAGTTCGCGATTCACTAGACCAGGGACTTCCTGTTGTGCCCAGTGGCCACAGTCGGGCAGGTATTTCAGCCGCCACGGCCCATGGAGCCATGCTTCGATACCATTGGCAAGACTGGGTTGGGCGAGGGGATCATCGGCGCCCCAGAGAATAAGGGTGGGACTCGTAATGGCCTCCGTGTGCTGTTGTAGTTGGTGCCACCACTGTTGGGGTGAAAAAAGATGGCGGTAACTTTTAAGAACGGCAGCGATCGCCCCCGCTTTTTCCAGAGCCGCTTGATAGAGTTGCACGGTTTCTGCTGAAAAAGCAGCCTTGCGGATGGAGTAGCGTTGAAAGAGATCCTGCAAAAAACTACGCAGGTTATGCCCTAGCCAGTACTCCGCCAAGCCGGGGATATGACAGGCCAAAAGTGGCCAGTTGCGCCAAAAATGCTGTAGCTGCTGCCAGAGTTCTAGTCCCATCCGGTAGGGGTGCGGGGTATTCAAGACCGCTAAATGCTGTACCCTCTGCGGAAAGCGTGCCGCTACGTGCCAAGCAATCAGGCCACCGCAATCATGGCCGACAATATGTGCTCGCTCATAGCCCAGTTCTTGGATCAGTGCCGTTACATCTTGGCTAAGGGTATCGAGATCATAGCCGTGGTCTGGTTTTTCGGAGTCATTGTAGCCCCGCAAATCGGGCACCACAACCTTGAAATGACGAGCTAGTACAGGAATTTGAAATCGCCAAGAGTACCAAAACTCTGGAAAGCCGTGCAACAAGATCACCAGATCACCGCTGCCTTGGGTGACATAGTGCAGGCGCACTTGGTTAACGCTGAGGTACTGGTGTTGCCAACTAAGGGAGTCTTCAGTCATCGAGGGTGGGGGTCAACGGAAGAGAGGTACCATTGAGAGGTGCTACTTCTAAGCTAGCACTGAGGCTCGATCTCCAGCACAATGCCGGGGAGGGCTTAAGGGGTTGCGGTATCCCTGTGTTGGGCGAGCGTCGTTACACCGTTGCTGGAACACAGGCTTCCTTAAGCAGATTGGCCAGTTCTTGGAGTTGGTTAATGGCCTCTGCCCCTTCCAGTTTCATGAGTTCGCGGTCATCGCGCATTTCAGTCCAAGTGATCCCATAGTCAGAGACCAGGAAGCGAATTAAGTGGTTGTCGGCCAAACTGACCATGAAGGAGGCACTGTTGAGTTCACCGCCACAGGTGTAGCAAGAGGCCATGTAGCCTCGATTTTCCAAGGCGATCGCTAGGGCTTGGAGATTGAGCACTAAGTCGCGAATAAACTGGCGGTGTTGTTCGGCTAAACGGTAAAACATAGGACAATGAACTCCACAAAAGAAATCAAGTGGTCAGAGAGCCCCAAGAGAAATATTAAGACAATCTTAAGAATGTACCACTATGTACCAATTTGTAAAATCTTATAAAAGGGATGTAAGAACGCAAAATTTGCTATAGGGGTGAGCAGTCTTGACTTTGCTTGAATCCAACGGCAACACACTCTAACAAATGCACTCTTGCGTCCGGTTCACCCTGGATTGCCGTGGTGATTGTTTTAGCTATGGCAACCTGCCACCTTCTTGAGGGGCTATGCTTTTCATTTTACTTTAAGATTTTCACTTTTAGGGTACTGTAGATCTAAAGACCTATTTTGCAAGACAATGCCAGCAACGACAATTGTTCCCGTTGCCCTTGCCATTCTCTACCAAGGCGATCGCGTGCTGATGCAACTGCGGGATGACAATCCCAATATTCTGTATCCCGGCCACTGGGGACTATTTGGCGGCCACCTTGAACCCGAAGAAGCTCCGATAGATGGTGTGCAGCGGGAAGTGTACGAGGAAATTGGCTACCACCCATCCCACCTGACCTTTTTTGGAGAGTACCACGATCCCCAAGTGCATCGCTATATTTTCACAGGCCCTTTAACCTGTGAACTGGAAACCTTAGTACTCAACGAAGGACAGGGCATGGACTGGGTACCCTATGATTCTGTGGTGGCGGGGGTTCACTACGCCAAATCCCTAGGGGAAGATCGCCCCTTGGGAAATATCCATCGGCGAATCCTGCTCGATTTCTTTAGGAGAGAATTGCAAGTTTAAGCAGCAAACTGTTGAAGCACCCGCTCAGGGGTTCCTAGCCCTTGGACAGAGCGATCTAGATACAAAACTTGATCACAGGTTGCCCTTACCCGCTCTAGGTGATGGGAAACCTGGAGAACCGCCCAACCTTCACTGGCTTTGAGGGTCTCCAATAGATCGTAGAACTGTTGCTCACTATGGAGATCCAAACCCGCGGGGGCTTCATCCAAAATCAAAAGACGACGGGGTTGCACTAAGCAATAGGCCAACAGGGCACGCTTGGTTTCACCACCCGAAAGGGAACTCATGGGTTGTGCCGCAAGATGCTCTAGGTGCAGACGCTGGAGACTTTCAAAGATGGCGCGATCGCGCTGCTTTCGGTACTGCCAAGGCCACTGCCATGTGGGTTGCCCCCAGCCCAACCCGACAAATTCCGCCACAGTGATGGGAATACGCGGATCACACTGAAAGTTTTGCGGTAAGTAGGCCACCTGCTGGCGCACATAGGGGAGGGTACGACGATACCTCATGCCGTGTCCCAAGAGGGTCACCCGTCCCTGCTGGTAGGGGATAATGCCAAGAATGGCTTGGATCAAGCTACTTTTGCCTGCACCATTGGGACCAATAACCGCCATGTTCATACGGGGCAACAGGGTAAAGGACACCCCTTCCACTGCCCAGCGATCGCCCCGCCGCACCCAGAGATTTTCCACCTCTAGTAGGTATTCACTCACAGCGCCGCCCCGACAGGCGCGTTCACCCGCATCCATGATCCCACCACAGCAATTGAGTCAGGACGACGATAGGCGCGCTGTTGCGCCCCAAAAGCCTCAGCCAGATTGCGAATATTTTGCTCCATAGTTTGCAGGAAGTAGGCAGGGGTGAGATCTGCTGCCGAGGGAGCACGCTCTAGGGGATCAAATACACTCACCCGCACCCCCAAATCCTTAGCTAGGCTCTCAAAGACCTGTTCCTGACCCGGTTCAGTCAGGAGCGTTTTTAGGTCACTTTGTTGTACCGCTTGCATCACCCGCTTCACATCGGCTGGGGACGGATTAACTGAAGGGATGCCCACAAGGTAAGTAGCCTTCAAGTTGTAGCTTTCAGCAAAGTAGGGAGCCACATCGTGGTAAACAACAAATGTTTTGCCGGCAAAGGGGGCGAGTTTTTCCCGTGCCAGTGCATCAAGCGCCTGTAATTTCCCAATAAAGGCTACACTGTTTTTCTCGTAAACTGTCGCCCCATCAGGATCAACGGCAATAAGACCATCGCGAATATTCTTCACTTGCTGTATGGCACGCTTGGGGTCGAGCCAGATGTGGGGATTGAATTTGCCGTGGCTGTGACCGCCGGGATCATGAGCGTGGTCGGACTGGTGATCATGATCGTGCTGTTCGCTGGCAATAGTCGCCACTCCCGCACTGGTATCAATAATCTTGAGGTCGGGGTTGGCAGCATTTTCAATGAGTTTATCTAGGAAGGTTTCCATCCCAAGGCCATTTTTAACCAAGACCCTTGCGCTGCTTAGACGTTGTACATCTTCAGGCCGCGCCTGAAAGTCATGCACTTCCCCGTTGGGGGGCAGGAGCTGCTCCACCTTAGCGCGATCGCCCGCAACTGCTTTCGTAAAAGCTGTAATGGGCAAGAAGGTGGTAACAATTGTCAGCTCAGGTTCTGGCTGGGTTACCTCTTGTGCCGTCTGTTGTTCCTGTGGTCGTTGGGCTTGGGGGGCACAGCTGCCTAAAAATACCCCAAGAATAACCAAAACTCCCCAAGGCTTCAGCGTAGCGCGAATGGGCATAGGCAGACAGGTGAATGATAACCATTCTCATATTTGCACACGAAGGAAGGGAGAGCAAGCAAAAATAAAGGGGCAAGCCTAGACTTCCCCCTCCTAAATACGCGTGGCGATCGCGAAGTCTTAGCCTTCCAGATTCAAGAAGGGCAAGAGCGCCATAATCCGTGCCCGCTTAATGGCGACTGCAAGCTGCCGCTGTTGTTTAGCCGTCAGACCCGTCACCCGCCGCGGCAGAATTTTACCCCGCTCCGTAATAAAGCGGCGGAGTAAATCCACGTCTTTGTAGTCAATGGGCTGGTTGGGGGGAATGGGAGAAACGCGGCGCCGATAAAATGTCATAGCCTTCCTCTAACTACTTGTAGTTATTTGATTTCTTTGTGAATGGTGTGCTTGTTGCAGTAGCGGCAGTACTTCCTGAGTTCTAACCGTCCTGGGGTGGTGCGGCGATTCTTCGTGGTGGTGTAGCGAGACACACCGGGCGATCGCTGCGCCGGATTTGTGCGACATTCCGTGCACTCTAGGGTAATAATAATTCTGGCGCCTTTTGCTTTAGCCATGGTTTTGCCTATTCATCCAGTGAGCCGATCTCTAATTATGGCAGATCTTTGCGGATTTTGCTCACCAGTTCGATGAGCTTGCGATCAAGGGCAAAGCCCCGCCGACAGCGATATACCTTTGTCCCCCCCAAGCGGTCGTGGAGCGTGCGGTGCTCTTCATCAATCCAAGCCAAGCTACAGTCCACGGCTAGGGGCAGTGCCAAGATCATGAAGGCCATACTAGGCCCTTGGGACTCCAAACCCGCCAATGCCAGTAGTGCCCCCACGCCAATCACCAGTTCTCGCTTGCTGAGAGAAAGGAGATCCGGAGTTCGCTGCCGCTGATCTAAAAGGCGCACATTCATCAGCCAATGGCCGGGGCTTTGCCCCTTATTACGATTGACCATTGCCACCCGCAGCAGCCACCACACCAAGGCAAACACAAAGAGCTGCCCCCACTGAATGGCGGCTCCCGGCCTGATACCGACAACACTCGTCAGCCAGATCAGGATAAAGTCAATGGTCGTGGCGATCGCCCGTCGCCAAGGCTGAGCCAGCGGCAGGGAAGGGGGATACTGACGGGAAAGTGCCATGACGAAAACGCGGTGGCAACAGGCCAGAGAGTAGCTAGACTAGTATAGCTTGATGCCGATTCCCTCAAAATGTTGCGGAGTTTAGACGGTGCAACCCGTTGACTTGACCACCTTGCGTGCTGTTTGTGCCGATCTCCAACATTGGCTACCGGCCCGGTTAGAAGCGGTTTATCAGCGCGATCGCTACACCATTGCCCTGGCTCTACGCACACTGAAAAAACAGGGTTGGTTAACCCTCAGTTGGCATCCTCAAGCGGCACGCATTGCCTTTGAACCACCGCCACCGCGCCAACCCGACACATTTACCTTTAGCCAGCAACTCCATGCCCAACTCAATCGCCTTGCCCTTGTGCGCGTGGGATTAGTCAACCCGTGGGAGCGAGTGGTGGTTTTAGAATTTGCCCCCCGTCCGCAGGAAGCAACGCAGTGGTATCTCTATGCCGAGATCATGGGCAAGTACAGCAACGTCATCCTAGTCAACGCAGAAGGCGAAATTGTAACCGCTGCCCACCAAGTCAAAGCCCAACAGTCGCGCGTCCGACCGATTTTGACCGGCCAACCCTACGTACCCCCACCCCCTCTAACGTCAGCACTGCCCAGTCGCAAAATTTCTTTTGAGCAGTGGCACCAGCAGGTGAGCCTGATTCCGGGACAATTGTGTCAGCAGCTCCTCAAGGCCTATCGAGGACTAAGTCCAGCCCTAGTACAGCAATTACTCGTGGATGCCGCATTACCCCTAGAAAGTCGCACCACAGAACTAACTGCTGAAGAATGGCGACGGCTGTTTGATCATTGGCAGCACTGGCTGGATTGCCTGGAGAGCGGGCATTTTGTCCCCCAATTCACCCCAACAGGCTATCGCGTCATTCCGCCCCTAGGGAGTCAGCTGCAGCCAAGCCTCACCATCCATCAGCTCCTTGCCACCTATTACCAAGATCAACTGCGGCAGCAGCAAACACAGCAACTTCAGCAACAGTTACATCAAGCGGTACAGAACCAACGCCAGAAACTCCTAGCCAAGATTGAGGGCTTTCGGGAACGCTTGGCCGCGGCGGCCGGGGGCGATCGCCAGCGCTATCTTGCCGACCTACTGATGGCCCATGCCCATTTGTGGCAGCCCGGCGTAACCGAGCTGATTGTGATGGACTTTGTAACCCAAGAACGCCTCGCCATTGCCCTCTCTCCAGAAAAAAGCGCAATCCAGACGGCTCAAGAACTGTACAGGCAACAGCAAAAACTTAAACGCGCCCAACAGCACCTTAGCCCTCTCCTTGCGGCTGCGGAAAGTGAACTGGCCTATCTCGATCAAGTGGCGGCCACCCTTGCGACAGCCACATCCTTGGATGTCCTTGAGGAGATTCAGGCCGAACTGATTCAACAGGGATACTTGACAGCTCCTGATTACTACCGCCCCCCCACGACCCCCAGTCCTTACCTCCGCTACACGACACCCAGCGGCTTTACTGTGCTGGTAGGGCGCAACAACCGCCAAAATGAGGATCTGACGTTTCGGGTCGCCAGTCCCTACGACTGGTGGTTTCACACCCAAGAAATTCCCGGCAGCCATGTGATTCTCCGCCTTGAAGCAGGAGAGGTGCCCAGTGACAAAGATATTCAATACGCAGCGGATGTGGCAGCCTACCATAGCCAAGCCCGCGCCAGTGCCCAAGTCCCCGTGGTTTATACGCGCCGCAAGTATGTGCAAAAACCCAAGGGCGCCAATCCGGGCATGGTGATCTACACTCAAGCAACTGTAGTGTGGGGGCATCCGCTCAACGTTAGGGATTGCCCTACAGAGGCTCCTGGGGGAGGCGACCTATGCTAGGACGGGGGCGATCGCAACGGGATCGTGGCAGAATAGAACCGTATTTTAATGACACCCTTGACCGCTGAGGTTTTATGCTGCGCCTAAATCGAAACTCCCTAATTTCAATCCTATTAAGTGTTATTGCCCTTATTTTAGTTAGCTGTGGCGGCTCTAGTGCCACAACGCCACCGCCCCCCACCTATACTGAGCTGCAAATTACTCGCATTCAAGACTACCTAAGTGACATTGAGAAAAACGCCGAACGCTTTGCCGATTTAGAGGTCAGCGTAGCCAAGGGAGATTGGCAAGAGGCTCGCAATATTATGCGAGGACCCCTCGGCGAAATGTTGATGGACATGCGTGCTCTCAACCGCAACCTCTTGCCCAAGGATCAGGCCACACCGACGGCTTTGACCCGTGCCCTGACCGATGACTTTCTAAAGATTGATCAGGGGGCAGAGCTGGATAGCATTGCTGTGGCGCAGGAGGGCTTTCGAGAGGCCGAAGCGGACTTCAAAGCCTATCTCAACAGCTTGCCTGAGTTGTCCTAGTTTCCCGCCGTTCGCTGAGGGGATCTCCATTGCCCATGTCCTTTGTCGGTCTGCACATTCACAGTGATTACAGTCTCCTGGATGGGGCGAGTCAACTTCCCGACTTAGTGGCACGGGCAATGGAATTGGGAATGCCGGCGATCGCCCTGACGGATCACGGGGTAATGTATGGCGCAATTGAACTGCTAAAGTTATGCCGTGGCAAGCCCCTCAAGCCCATTATCGGCAATGAAATGTATGTGATTAACGGGGACATTACCAAGCAGGAGCGCAAGCCCCGTTATCATCAGGTGGTGTTGGCCAAAAACAAGCAGGGTTACCACAATCTCTGCAAGCTCACCACGATCTCCCATCTGCAGGGCTTCCAGGGCAAGGGGATTTTTGCCCGTCCCTGCATCAATAAAGAACTGTTAGCCCAGTATCGCGAGGGTCTGATTGTCACCAGTGCTTGTCTGGGGGGTGAGATTCCCCAAGCCATTTTGCAGGGCAAGCCCGATCTGGCGCGCCGTGTTGCCCGTTGGTACCAAGAGACCTTTGGCGACGATTTTTACCTAGAGATTCAAGACCACGGCAGTCAAGAGGATCGGGTGGTTAACGTTGAGCTGGTGCGCATAGGTCAAGAGCTGGGGATCAAAATAATTGCCACCAATGACTCCCACTTTATTTCCTGTCATGACGTTGAAGCCCACGATGCCCTGCTCTGTATCCAGACGAACAAGCTGCTCACCGATGACAAGCGGATGCGCTACAGCGGTACGGAGTACCTGAAATCCGCTGCTGAAATGGCGCGGCTGTTTCGAGATCACCTGCCCGATGAGGTGATTCAGGAGGCCTTGGCCAATACCCTCGAAGTGGCTGACAAGATTGAACCCTACAATCTCTTCCGTGAACCCCAAAGTCCAGCGTTTCCGGTGCCTGCGGGCCATACGGCGGATACCTATCTAGAGGAAGTGGCGTGGCAGGGCCTATTGGAGCGATTTCACCTCAGCGATCGCCAGCAGTTGGATGCCACCTATCGGCAGCGACTGGAATATGAATTAAAAATGCTGCAACAGATGGGGTTCTCGAACTATTTTCTGGTGGTTTGGGACTACATCAAATATGCCCGCGATCACAACATTCCCGTCGGACCAGGGCGGGGATCGGCAGCGGGTTCCCTTGTGGCCTATGCCCTGCGCATTACCAACATTGATCCTGTGCACCATGGCTTGCTGTTTGAGCGGTTTTTGAACCCTGAGCGCAAGTCCATGCCCGATATTGATACGGACTTTTGTATTGACCGCCGCGAGGAAGTGATCCAGTACGTTACCCAAAAATACGGGAGCGATCGCGTGGCGCAGATCATTACCTTCAACCGCATGACCTCAAAGGCAGTGCTCAAGGATGTGGCGCGGGTACTGGATATTCCCTACAGACAAGCGGATCAAATGGCGAAGCTGATTCCCGTGGTGCGGGGCAAACCGGTCAAATTAGCAGTGATGATCTCCGACGACACGCCTGCGCCGGAGTTTAAGGAAAAGTACGAGAGTGATCCGGTTGTGCGCCGTTGGATTGATATGGCAATGCGCCTTGAGGGCACCAACAAAACCTATGGCGTCCATGCGGCCGGCGTGGTGATTGCCTCAGAACCCTTGGATCAACTGGTGCCGCTGCAACGGAATAACGATGGTGCGGTGATTACCCAATACTTCATGGAGGATCTAGAGTCCCTTGGCCTTTTGAAGATGGACTTTTTGGGTCTCAAGAATCTAACGATGATCCAAAAAACGCGGGAACTGATCCAGAAAAACCACGGCAAAACCCTTGATCTAGATGCCTTGCCTCTTGACGATGCCAAGACGTATCAACTCCTTGCGGAAGGCAAAGTGGAGGGCATCTTCCAATTGGAATCTTCGGGGATGCGCCAAATTGTCCGAGACCTCAAGCCCTCAAATTTAGAGGACATCTCTTCTGTGCTAGCCCTCTATCGGCCAGGGCCTTTGGATGCGGGTCTGATCCCGAAATTTATTAACCGCAAGCATGGGCGAGAACCGATTGAATATCCCCATGAGCGTTTGAAGCCTATATTAAGCGAAACCTACGGAGTTCTTTGTTATCAAGAGCAGATCATGCGGATGGCGCAGGACTTGGCGGGGTATTCCTTGGGTCAAGCGGATCTGCTGCGCCGCGCCATGGGCAAAAAGAAAAAAGAGGAGATGGAAAAACACGAGGCTCTCTTTATTGAAGGAGCGGCCAAAAATGGTGTCCCCAGTGCAGTGGCCCAGGAACTCTTTAAGCAGATGCTGGATTTTGCTGAATACTGTCTGAGTGGCGAGACGGCGGTGATGACGGTGGAATACGGCGCTGTGCCCATTCGCCGCCTGGTGCAGGAACAGTTGGCCTGTCATGTCTATAGCCTTGATCCCCAAGGACATCTTTATACCCAGCCTATTGCCCAGTGGCACTTTCAGGGGTTTCGACCTGTATATGAATATCAACTTGAGGATGGTTCAACCATTTGCGCGACTCCGGATCACCGCTTTATGACCACCACGGGTCAGATGCTGCCCATTGAGCAGATTTTTCAGGAAGGACTAGAGCTTTTGCAATTAGCGATCGCCCCGCCGCAAGCGCTCCTTCAAAGTCTGAAACCAGGGGTGCAGATGGGCTGCTAGGCACTTTTGAATCGCTTCACTCACCTGATCGGGGGGTTGATTGGCATCCATCCGCTGCCAGCGACTGCCCCCCTCCTGTGCTAGAGCCATAAATCCCTGACGAACTCGCTCATGGAAGGCCACTGCATTCTGCTCCAAGCGATCTGTAGCTCCCCGCTGCTGGGTACGGGCAAGACCCACACTCACTGGGAGATCTAACCAGAGAATTAAATCCGCTGCCAGGCCACCCGTGGCAATTTCATTGATTTGCTCAATTGTCTGCAAGTCCAGCCCCCGCCCATATCCCTGATAGGCAATCGTCGAAGCGGTATAGCGATCGCACAGGACAATCCCCCCGCGTTGCAAGTGGGGACGAATGCTACTGGCCACGTGTTGGGCGCGATCGGCGGCGTAGAGGAGCAATTCCGCCATGGGATCAATCTCTAAATTGCTATGGAGTAGGAGTTGGCGCAGGCTTTGGCCAAGGGGCGTTCCCCCCGGTTCACAGGTGAGGAGTAGGGGTGGATCAATGTCAGAGGCTCGTAATTTTGCCAGCCAACCACTCTCCTCCAGCCATGTGGCGATCGCCCCCATTTGGGTGGTTTTGCCGGCACCCTCTCCCCCCTCTAGGACAATAAACAAACCAGCGTAAGGATGGGCAGAAGAATGCATGAATTCAGCAATTTAGGGGAAAGGTTTGATATAATCGCGGCATCCTGCTAGTCCTCGGCAGAGCACTCTACAATGGGGGTAGCGCTTCATTCCCTGTCGATTTGTACCAATATCAGCAGTAACGACACCCCCTTGGTTCTGTGATTACACTAGAACCATTGTTCGCGAATTATTAGTTTACCACTTGGCGGTTATGGCTCGATATGCTCGTGTTGTTACCATTGCACTCCCTCGGGCACGGCTAAAGGAAGAGCTGGTGCAAACCCTAGAAGCCTGCGATTTAACAGTCACCCATGTGGGGGATGATTATGTTGTTGCGCGGGAGAGCGCCCTTGATAGGATTTCCATGTCCCAACTGGTGACGGTTGAAGTTCTCATTGACAAAACCATGTCCCAAAAGGATGTCACAAAGTTTGATCTGGTACTTAAAAATAAAGAATTGACCCTTAAGAAAAATAATCACTGCTTTGAATGGTTTGATCGCTTGAGCCGTGCCATTGCCGAAAATGAAAACTGGGAATTGGTCAATACGGTCGCGACACTGTGACAGCGCTGCCAGCAAGTGCAACAGTCACAATTCTGGGTGCCGGAGTCGTTGGTTCGGCGATCGCCTATGAACTCAGTCGTGCCTTTGATCCTGCGGAAACGCCGATTCTTGTCCTTGAGGCGCAGGGAGAGGAGGCCTGGCAAGCCACCGGTGCGGCGCTGGGGGTGCTCATTGTCCACCTCAGTCGGCGACGACGCGGACGTAATTTTCAACTGCGGCAAGCCAGCTTAGCGCGTTATGAAACCCTGATTCCGGAGCTGGAAGCCCAAACAGGGGTTAAGATTCCCTACCAGCGCCAAGGCATTGTTGAAATTTGCACCACGGAAGCGGAGGCGATCGCCAGCCGAGCATGGTTGCAGGAACAGGCCCCCCCAGGGGTACAGTGGCTTTCCCCAGAAGAAGTAGAGCATCAATTGCCCCTGCTCAATCCTCAACTTGTTCACGGCGCCCTCTGGGCCACAGGCGATCGCCAAGTGACGCCAAAACCCTTGACCCAAGCTTTGCGTCGGGCTGCTCGGCAACGGGGAGTGCAGTTCTCCTATCAAAGCCCTGTCAGACAGCTCCAGCGATCGCCCCAAGGGGGGTGGATTCTGGACATGGATCAGGCCTCGCTGGGAACTGAATACCTGATCTTAGCGGCGGGTCTAGGAACCACCCCCCTGACGCAAGCCCTCGATTGCCCTGTCACTGTGGAACCTGTTTTGGGACAAGCCCTAGAATTTGCCTGTGGGACTCCTGTCAATACCCCAGTGATGACGGCGGAAGGAATTCACTTTGTCCCCTTGCCTTGGGGGCGGGTGTGGGTGGGCGCCACCGTGGAATTCAACACCCTAAGCGGGAATCCGCAAGCCTTGGATCAACTCTATAGACGCGCCACTGAACTTTGGCCGGTTCTAAAAACGGCTCCTTTAACACAACAGTGGCAGGGACTGCGCCCCCGGCCGAGCGATCGCCCGGCACCGATCATCGAAAAACTAGACGACCGCACTTGGCTAGCCACGGGTCACTACCGCAACGGCATCCTGCTTGCTCCTGTCACTGCCCAAAAAATTGCCCAGTCTGTGATCACCACCTTGGCCAAGAGGAATCGCCGCAGTGAAGCAAAGGATTGATAGAATAAAGTTCAGCGTTGTGGGATAGAGACCATGGAAGTGAATCCTTTCGGCTTAGTGGCAACGGCTCTGTTTGTTATCGTGCCAACGGTGTTCTTGATTATTCTGTACGTGCAAACGGAAAGTCAGCAGAAAAGTAACTAAGTATAGATAAGATAGATCTCTATGGCAAGAGCAAAAGCTGCTCTATGGTGCCAGAGAGCTAAATAATCATTGTTCGTACGGCCTGTGACTGCTGCTTCGTTTTCACCCCTTTGTGTTGCACCTACCCACATCTATCGCGGTTGGTCAATTTTCTCCCAAGCAGGAGAAGCTATTGCTCAGTTGGGACGGCGTCCCCTTTTAGTGGTTTCACCGCAGCGGTATCAGCAGCTTGAGCCGGAGTGGCAGGCGATCGCCCGCTCCCACAATCTCACCTTCAGCATGGGTACGTTCCATGGGGAGTGCAGTGAACCCACCCTGGCCCAGCTCCGCCAAGAGGCGCAAAGCAGCGATCTGATTATTGGCATTGGCGGTGGTAAAGCGCTAGATACCGCTAAACTTTTGGGGCATCAACTTCACTTGCCCGTGGTGACCATCCCCACCTCAGCAGCCACCTGTGCCGCTTGGACGGCCCTTTCTAATATCTATACAGAGGCCGGTGCCTTTGCCTATGATGTGGCACTCCACCGTTGCCCCGATCTGCTACTGTTGGACTACGCCCTAATTCAAACCGCGCCTAAGCGAACACTGCTGGCCGGCATTGGTGATGCCCTTGCCAAATGGTACGAAGCTTCGGTGAGTAGTGGTCACCGCCAAGAAACTCTGATTGTTGCTGCCGTACAGCAAGCACGGGTATTGCGTGATATTCTCTTGCAGCAGTCTGCGGAAGCCTTGGCCAATGTGGGCAGTCCCGCTTGGGAAAATGTGGTGGATGCCAGTGTTCTGATGGCGGGGATGATCGGGGGCTTGGGAGGTGCCCAATGCCGAACAGTTGCCGCCCATGCTATTCACAATGGTTTAACCCAACTGCCCCAAAGCAAGCGCACACTTCACGGGGAAAAAGTGGCCTACGGCATTCTTGTGCAACTGCGCTTGGAAGAAATTGTCCAAGGCAGTCAATTGGCTGCTAGCGCTCGCCATCAGCTTTGCCAATTTTACGAACAGGTGGGTTTGCCCCTAAGTCTAGAGGACTTGGGCTTTCAAGAGGCCAGCTTGGCACAACTCCAGCACGCTGCCACGGTTGCCTGCATGCCCCACTCCGATATTCACTATCTGCCGTTTCCCGTGACGCCTGATCTGGTGCTGGAAGCAATGGTGTCCACCGTAGTCGGTTACAGTGCCAAAGTTTTGGATGGGAGTGCCCGCTAAATGGGGTTAGAGTGGATTCAACCGGCTGATCGCTTAGGAGCATTGCCACCCTATGTGTTTGCCCGCCTCGATGAACTGAAGCTAAAAGCACGGCAGCAGGGATTGGATTTAATTGACTTGGGTATGGGGAATCCCGATGGCGCTGCTCCGCGGCCGGTCATTGAAGCGGCGATCGCTGCCCTTGAGGAACCGAGCTACCACGGCTATCCCCCCTTTGAAGGCACGGCCGTTTTCCGTCAAGCCATTACCCGTTGGTATCAGCGGCGCTACAACGTCTCCCTTGATCCTGAGGGCGAAGCCTTACCCCTGTTGGGATCAAAAGAAGGACTGACGCACCTTGCTTTGGCCTATGTGAATCCGGGGGATGTGGTACTGGTGCCTAGCCCGGCCTATCCGGCTCATTTTCGGGGTCCTGCGATTGCCGGGGCCACCATCTATCCCCTCATTCTCAAACGAGAAAAAGGGTGGCTCATTGATCTCAGTGAGATTCCCAGCGACATTGCCCGCCAAGCCAAGGTTTTGTACTTTAACTATCCCAGCAATCCCACGGCAGCGATCGCTCCCCGTTCCTTTTTTGAAGATATTGTTGCCTTTGCCCGCGAATACCAAATCCTCCTCGTGCATGACCTTTGCTATGCCGAACTGGCCTTCGACGGCTACCAACCCACCAGCTTACTGGAAATCCGCGGTGCCAAAGAGATTGGTGTTGAGTTTCACACCCTCTCGAAAACCTACAATATGGCCGGTTGGCGGGTGGGGTTCGTGGTGGGTAACCGCCACATTATTCAGGGTCTGCGCACCTTGAAAACAAATTTAGACTATGGGGTTTTTTCCGTTTTGCAGAAGGCGGCAGAGGTGGCCTTAAGTCTGCCCGATAGCTACATTGCCGCTGTGTGCGATCGCTATCGCCAACGGCGTGATTTTCTGATTCAAGGCTTAAATGAACTGGGCTGGCAACTGACGCCGACCCAGGCCACCATGTATCTGTGGGTACCTGTGCCGGGGGGTATGAGTTCTACCGATTTTGCCCTAAAGCTACTTCAGGAAACGGGTGTGGTGGTGACGCCGGGAAATGCCTTTGGCGAAGGGGGAGAAGGATACGTGCGCATCAGCCTCATTGCCGATCGCGATCGTTTGGGTGAAGCCCTCAGACGCATGGCTCAAGCCAATATCCGCTTTGATAGCTTAAGTCGCCAATAGTCCCAAGTACCTTGACCTTTCAGGGGGGAGCATTTATCCCAAGCGGCTATTCCATGCGGTTTCTGCATCCTTGAGGGCTTGATCAATTGTCTTCTGTCCCAAGAGAACCGCCTGTAAATTTTCGTAGAGGAGTCGTTGCAGCTCCTTAATATCCCGCAGGGGAGGAAGGAGTACCTCTGCTTGGTTCATTTGAGCAGCGCTGACGGCTCGAGCAATGTCCCCAGGTGGGGCATTTTCTTCGACGGTGCGAAAGTAAGGATCCGCTAAGGCTGCTTTAGTGGAAGGCAGCACATTGGCCACCTTGGCAAAGGCCAGTTGATTTTCATCATTGGTGACAAAGAGGGCAAATTCTACGGCCAGTTTAGGATGGCGACTCTGGCGGGGCACGAGTAAATTCATCACGGCAACATTTTTCTTGCCGGTTGCGCCGGTCACCTGGGGGGCGGGGGCAGAAACTGCGGCAATACTGGGGGCGTTGGTGGCGATCGCGCTCAAAAATTCCGGACTGCTCATCAATAGCGCCGTTTGTCCCGCTTGATAGAGTTCGATGCCTTGGCGATGGCCTTCGGTGAGCACTTGGGGGGGCAAAAGTCCCTGACGATAGAGATCAACCCAATACTGGAAAGCGGCTTTACCCGCCGGCGAATTAAAGGCGGCACGGCCTTGATCGTCCACCAGCTTCACCCCCATCTGCACCATGGCTTGCATCAGCTCGGCGGAGTCCTCAGGCACCATCGTGATAAAGAAGGCGTATTTCCCTGTTTTCTCCTTCACGGCTTTAGCAACCTTGGCCAGCTCAGCAAAGGTTTGGGGGGGGCGATCCACCCCCGCAGCGGCAAGAATTGCCTTGTTATAAATCGTGATCCGTGAGGTCAGGTACCACGGCACAGCAAAGCTCTTGCCTTCCAATGTGGTTGCTTGCCAAATATTCGGTAGATAACGCTCACGCACCGCCGGCGGCACATAGTCATTCAAATTCAGCCACGCATTGCGTCCGGCCAATAACGCCGCAAAGTCGGGATTGAGGTTTACCACATCGGGAGCAGTACCCGCTAACACCGCCATGAGAATTTTGCTCTGCATTGCCGTCCAAGGAATATCTACCCAGCGCACGTGGACATCGGGATGTTGGGCTTCAAACTCGGCAATCAGGCGATTGAAGTAGTCGGTGAATTTGGGTTGCAGTTGCATCGTCCAGAATTCAATCTGGGTACCTTGGACAGGGGGTGCTGTGCCACAAGCGGTTAAGATGGCCAGCCATAGCCCCACCACGAACCCAGAGATGCAGCGTTGCCAAAATCGCATTGGCGAGGACTCCTAAAGCGGTGGCAGTTCAGAGGTACAGGCACGGCAACGGCTGGCTTTCAGGGGCACTGACTCCAAGCAGTAGGGACACTGCCGTTGCTCAGGCGCAGCGGGCTTCTTGGGCAACAAGGGTAAAATCAGCTTCAGGAGAATAAACAGGCTGAGGGCAATCACGCCAAAGTCGAGTAGGCTACCTAGAAACTTACCGATCCGAATCCCTGAACCTACCGTGAGTTCCCGCCAATCCCCCCCTGGGATCAGCGGATTAATGAGAGGCATCATCAAGTCTTCGACAACAGAAGTGATCATGCGGCCGAAGGCACCCCCCACGACAACCGCGATCGCCAAATCAACGACATTGCCCTTCAGGGCAAATTCACGAAATTCCTGCCAAAATTGCTTTACCTGTCGGCGGTGGAGTGGTGCCATGCCAGAGCCTCAATAGCACATAAATTTTTATCCTTACCCTTGGCAGAAATTTTATCGATCCTGCTAGCCAATAGGCAAACTCTAGGCTAAGATTGTAGATCCAGTTAGAAAGTGTTCGAGCGATCGCTGGTATGATTGCGTATGGCACCCACCTCTGCCCGCTTGACAACTCACCGTACACCCCCATTTTCGTTAAAGGAGCTAGGAAAACACTCGCATGGTCAATCAGGAAAAAACGTTAGACGTGGGCTTTACGCACGCTGACTTTGCAGCCTTACTAGACCGGTACGATTACCACTTCCACCCCGGTGACATTGTTGCTGGCACCGTCTTTAGTATCGAGCCGAAGGGTGCCCTGATTGACATTGGTGCAAAAACCGCTGCCTACATCCCCATTCAAGAAATGTCTATCAACCGGATTGACAGTCCGGAAGAAGTACTGCAACCCAACGAAACCCGCGAATTCTTTATCTTGGCGGATGAAAACGAAGAAGGGCAGCTTACCCTCTCGATTCGCCGTATTGAGTACATGCGGGCATGGGAGCGTGTCCGTCAACTCCAAGCCGAAGATGCCACCGTTCGCTCCCAGGTTTTTGCCACCAATCGCGGCGGTGCCCTTGTGCGTATTGAAGGGCTGCGGGGCTTTATCCCCGGTTCCCACATCAGCACCCGTGTGAACAAAGAGGAGCTGGTGGGTGAAGAACTACCGCTGAAGTTTTTAGAAGTGGATGAAGAGCGCAACCGCCTTGTCCTAAGCCACCGCCGTGCCCTTGTCGAACGCAAGATGAACAAACTGGAAGTGGGCGAGGTTGTTGTCGGAACTGTGCGGGGGATCAAGCCCTATGGTGCCTTCATTGACATTGGTGGCGTCAGCGGTTTGCTGCACATTTCGGAAATTTCCCACGATCACATTGACACTCCCCACAGTGTTTTCAATGTCAATGACCAAGTCAAGGTGATGATCATTGACCTGGATGCCGAGCGGGGTCGGATTTCCCTGTCCACCAAGCAACTGGAGCCAGAGCCCGGTGACATGGTGAAAAACCCGCAGTTGGTCTATGAAAAGGCCGAAGAAATGGCCGAGCGTTATCGTCAGCAACTGCTGCAACAACAGCAGGCTACCGCAGAGGCCACTGAGGAGGTAATTGAAGACATTCCCGAGGCTACAGACGAAGATACAGCTGAGCCGATTCTCCAAGAAGCTTAGGATGTCCCTTGCCCTGACCCTTGGGGATCCAGCGGGGATTGGCCCAGAAATTCTCCTGAAAGCCTTGGCTCACCTGCCCGCAGAAGTGGTGGGGCAGTTTTTCATTTCGGGTACACAGCGGGTATTGCAGGACACGTACACTCGTCTATGTCAGCAGGGACAGGCAGCTATTGATCCCGCGGTGCTTCAGATTTGGGAGCATCCCCTTGATGAGGCGATTGTGCCGGGGCAACCCAGTGTCGTCAGTGGAGCGGCCAGCTTTGTTTACTTAGAAACAGCAATCCGGCGGGCGATCGCCGGCGAGGTGGCAGGCATTGTTACTGCACCCGTTTCTAAAGCCAGTTGGCAGGCCGCAGGGTATCACTTTCCCGGACAAACGGAAGTACTGGCTTACTTCACAGGAACTGCCAATGTGGGCATGGTGTTCTTGGGGCGATCGCCTGTAACAAACTGGGTACTGACCACTTTACTTGCGACTACCCACATCCCTCTGCAAGATGTTCCCAAAGCACTGACCCCCGAACGTCTCAATGAAAAACTGGCACTGCTGGTGCAGTTTCTAAGGGAGCGGCGGCATCTGGAGCGGCCTCGTATTGCTGTTGCTGGCTTGAATCCCCACAGTGGTGAGCAGGGACACTTAGGCCAAGAGGAAGTGATGTGGCTGATTCCATGGCTTGCAGCGGCTCAGCAGCAGTATCCCCAAGTTGAACTAATTGGCCCTGTGCCCCCCGATACCCTCTGGATTGGGGCTGCCGATGCCTGGTGGGGGCGCCTTTCCTCGGCCACTGCCTACGATGCCTACCTCGCTCTCTATCACGATCAGGGCTTAATTCCCGTGAAGATGCTGGCCTTTCGCGAAGCGGTAAATACCACAATTGGCCTCCCTTTTATTCGCACGTCTCCAGATCACGGTACGGCCTTTGATATTGCCGGCACAGGGGTGGCAGATCCCCAGAGTTTTCTGGCGGCGATCGCCTGGGCACAAACCCTGAGCAAAGGATCGGTTTTCCCCCTTACCCCTGCCTAAAGCACCTTTGATAAAATGCAGCTAACTGACAAACCAAACGGTCAACGCTTGGCATTTGGCTTGTTGCTGTAGCGGGCAGAGTCATATGGGATTCTTTGATTCGGAAATCGTTCAACAGGAAGCGCAACGCCTGTTTCAGGACTACCAGCAGTTGATGCAGCTTGGCTCCGAGTACGGCAAGTTTGACCGCGAAGGCAAGAAAATTTACATCGAAAAGATGGAAGAACTCATGGATCGCTACCGCATTTTTATGAAGCGGTTTGAGTTGTCCGATGACTTTATGGCGCAGATGACAATCAAACAACTGGAAACGCAACTGAGTCAGTTTGGCTTATCTCCCCAAGCGATGTTCGATCAAATGCATCAAACCCTTGAGCGCATGAAAGCGGAAGTGGAACGCCAACCCTAGGGGAGACGATGGGTGTTGCTCTGTAATTTGGATGGGGTAATTACGCCGGAGGCCACGATTTCTGTTTTTGATCGCGGGTTTCTCTACGGCGATAGCGTTTATGAGGTGATTCGTACCTACCGCGGGATTCCCTTTGCCCTGCCAGAGCACCTAGCACGGTTGCGAGCCTCAGCGGCCTATCTCTACATGAGCGTGCCGTGGTCTGATGAGTACATTAGCCAAGAAGTCCAGCGCACCCTAGCGGCTGCTCCACCGGGAGAATACTACATTCGGATTGTGGTGACTCGTGGGGGCGATCGCCGCATTGGGCTACTGCCAGAACCCACCACCCAGCCTAGGTTATTAATTGTGCTGATGGCAATTGCCCCTGAACCAACCTTGAGTGAACAGGGAATTCGCCTCACCATTGCTAAGCGGCAACGCACGAGCACTGCTGCCCTTGATCCTGCGGCCAAAACAGGCAATTACCTCAACAATATCTTGGCGCTATTGGAGGCGCAGCAGAGTGGTTTTGAGGACGCCCTTCTGCTCAATGCCCAAGGGCAGATTACCGAGGCCACGACCAGTAACCTCTGGATTGTCCGTGATGGTGTAGTCGAGACACCGCCCACCACCGTTGGCATCCTCCCCGGAATTACGCGAGCAACGCTGTTAAAGATTGTTGTAGACTTGGGCATGCCCCATCGCGAAGTGATTCTCACCCCACAGGATCTGGCGACGGCCAGTGAGGCCTTTCTCAGTTCCTCGGTGCGTCTGCTTATGCCAATTCGCCAAATAGACAATGTGGTTTTACCAAGCTGTCCGGGCCCGGTGACCCAAAAACTATGGCGGGAACTGTTAACTGTGATGGAGAAAGCAGCTCTGGCGGCCTAAATTCCCTGCCAAAGGCGCGATCGCGAGGCACCTTTCAACTGCTCATGGGTCTCTCGCAGGAGCCGAGGAATCTCTAAGCCACCGGGACAGCGCGGCAAACACTCGCCACAGTCAGTGCAATGGTTCGCAGGTTGGCCGGGAAACCAATGGCCGGCACGGCCAAACATGCCATAACGATATTTACCAAATTCAATCATCTCATAGGCGACAGCTAGGTTGCGAAGCCGTAATACCTCCGGGATGTGGATCTCCTCTGCGCAGGGCAGACAGGCATAACACTGTTGGCATAAATCTTTGCCAAGGGTTTCCTGCATCACTGCTTGCAGGCGATCGCCGACGGCTTGCTCTGCGGCGCTAAGGGGTGCCACCTGATCGGCCACGGCTAAGGGAAAAGCCAACTCGGCAACCGTGGCAGGTCCAATGCTCAAGGTAGTGATGGCAGGTTGACTCAGCAACCAGCGGTAGCTCCAATGCAGAGGATGAAAGGGCGCGCAGAGGTCTTGAAGGCGTTGGGAAGGCCGGTAGAGTTGTCCCCCCTTGTCTGCGGGGGAGATGATGAAAACCCCCATATCCCGCTCGGCAGCGGCAGCGATCGCCGGAGCATTGCGTTGCTGAAAGTAGGTGTAATGCAGATTCACAAAGTCAAACTGGTTACTGGCGATCGCCTGCAAAATTACAGATAACGATCCATGGCTGGAAAAGCCCAGAGCACCAATCACCCCCTCTGCTTGCAATTGCCGCAGCCTTGCCATCCCATCACTGGCCAGCCATGCGAGATGCTCAGGGGTATTTAGCCCATGCAGAGCAACACCGTCTAACCGTGAGACTTGGAGACGTTCAAGGGATTGTTCAATTTGCCGCTGTACCTGATTTGCATCCCCTTGGGGCAATAATTTGGTGGTAATAAAAACGGTGGGCCGACCGAGCGCCTTGAGGGCACGACCAATATAGGTTTCACTGGCACCGTAGGCGGCAGCGGTTTCAATGTGGTTAATGCCGTGGGCGATCGCTCCCTCGATAACTGCCTGCATCTCCTCAGGACTGCCCAAGGCACGCATTGTTCCGAGGGAAAACACTGACAGATTTAGCCCCGTGCGACCAAAGCGGCGGTAGCGCATTTTAGCCTGCGGAGGAGTCCTCCTCCATGCTCCGTCCCTGCTGAACAAAATCTTCGGGCCGAATTGAATCTAGAAAGCGGCGGAAGGCTTGGCGTTCTTCCTCGTCAGCATCGCGATCCACGGGGATCGAAGCATCGGCAACCACGGCTTCCATCACCCAAATCGGGCAATCACAGCGCAGAGCAAGGGCAATGGCATCACTGGGACGAGCATCAATTTCCTTGCGCGTTTCTCCTTGACGCAGCGTCAGCACTGCATAGTAGGTGTTGTCTTCGAGGGAGTGGATCACCACCCGCTCTAGGGTCACATTCCATTCATTGAGAATATTCGCCATCAGATCATGGGTCATTGGTCGCGGTGCCCGTTGATTTTCCAGGGCCATTAAAATTGCCCGCGCCTCATTATCGCCAATCCAGATCGGCAGTGCTCGCCGTCCAGCACCGTCTTTGAGCAACACAATTGGCGTGCTACGGTTAGTGGCATCAAGGGCAATTCCAGCAACGGTCATTTCAATCATAGCCACCTCAGCGAGCGCAATGGCGGTGCATTCCCTTCTATTATTAACATACAGTTCTTTTCATCAGGATGGCACACTCCCTTCCGGTTACACTAAGAATGATTGTTCTCAGCAGCTAGGCGGCTATGGTTGCTTCCCCCATCCCAATCTGTATTACGTTGGGTACACGCCCGGAGGCAATCAAGCTGGCACCGGTCATTCAAGCTTTCCAGCGATCGCCCCTTTTTGAACCCTACGTTGTTCTCACCGGGCAGCACCGCGAAATGGTGGATCAGGTAATGGCGCTGTTTGACCTGCGGGTTGATCGCGACTTGGCAATTATGCAGCCGCAGCAAACCCTGACCGAAATTACCTGTCGCGCTCTCCAAGGACTTGAGCAACTCTATCAAGAACTCCTGCCCCGTCTGGTGTTAGTCCAAGGAGATACGACCACCGCCTTTGCCGCTACCCTTGCCGCCTTTTATCAGCAGATTCCCGTGGGTCACGTGGAGGCGGGCTTGCGCACTGACGACCTCTACAATCCTTATCCAGAAGAGGCTAACCGCCGTCTTATTTCCCAATTGGCGCAGTTGCATTTTGCCCCTACGGAGCAAGCCGTCAAGAATCTTCAGGCCGCCGGGGTCACAGGTCCAATTTACTGGACGGGGAATACCGTAATTGATGCCCTCCTACAGGTGGTTGATCGCCAGCCTGTGTGTGATGTCCCCGGCCTAGACTGGCAAAGGTACCGAGTGCTCTTGGCCACCGTTCACCGCCGTGAAAACTGGGGTGCCCCCCTTGAGGACATTGCCAAGGGCTTCTTAAAAATTTTGAACACCCTGCCCGACACTGCCTTGCTGTTGCCTCTACACCGCAATCCCACCGTGCGTGAACCCCTCAAAGCCTATTTAGAGCACCATCCCCGTGTTTTTCTCACGGAGCCGCTGGACTACCCTGCCCTGGTGGCAGCGATTAAGGGATCAACTCTTCTGCTTACGGATTCCGGTGGCCTGCAAGAGGAAGCCCCTAGCCTCGGTAAACCCGTACTGGTGTTGCGAGAAACCACTGAACGACCGGAAGCAGTTGCTGCCGGTACCGCCAAACTGGTGGGCACGTTCGCGGATACAATTGCAGCGGCAGCAATTGAGCTGCTCACGGATTCAGAGGCATACAAGCGCATGGCAACGGCAATTAATCCCTTTGGCGATGGTCAGGCGAGCGAGCGCATTCTGGAAATTGTGACACAGTTTTTTGCCCAGCCCGCAAAGCAAGGGGCCACCGCCAACTGAGGAGAGCAATGGGAATGTTCTGGGCAGGGATTTTGGTCGCAGGTTGGCTGGGCTTAGTGCTAGTTGTCGCAGAACTCATTCACGCTGGGTTTCCCAATGCCAAAGAATGGTCACGGAAGGTAGTTCACATCGGTGCCGGTCAAGTCATCCTCATTGCCTATGCCCTGGGAGTCCCCACGAGTTGGGGCATTGTGGCCGCAGCGATCGCCGGTGTGATCACCCTTCTTTCCCATTGGGTGCCTATTTTTCCCAGTATTAGCGGGGTGGGGCGACAAAGCTGGGGCACCTTTTTTTATGCCGTGAGTATTGGCACATTGATGGCGC
>NZ_CALJEM010000004.1 GCF_938074695.1 uncultured Thermosynechococcus sp. | reverse complement strand
GATAAAGTCCAAAGACTTGAGCGCCATGACGGTGATGCCCCCGCTGGGCAGTTGATCGACAATTTTGTAGATAGGTTCGCTCACGGTGGTCTCCTTAGGGGGCAAGTTGGGCTAAACCAGCAAGATCAAATTTTTCAATCCATTCCCTGCGATCGCGGGCGGTAAAACTCGGATCGCGGGAGAGAACTTTCACTTGATAGCGATTGGCCACCAGAATTGCCGTTTGCGTCGTCCCCACCTCCACTGCTGGATAGCCGGCAATCTGCAGCGTGCTGTTTTGAAACTTGGCGGCGGCCTCAGGGGTGCTAATTGTATCGGAAATGGCCAGCATCGCCAATTCTTTACCATCTTTTTTCAGCTTGGCCTCGGCAAACCCCTTTTTCTCTTGGACATAGATGCGCTCAAAGCCATTGCCCTCTGGTGGAAAGAAGCGATTAAATTCACTGCCTTGGGTGGCCTCCCGACTCACTGCCGCTGGCGCATTGCGCTGGGTGCTTTCCTGTTGCACCTGTTCATAGGGGGAGGGCGGGGTGGGGGCGCAAGCGGTAATGAGAAGCGTCAGGGCTAAGACAAGTGCAGTCAGCCAGCGTGCCATGTGGATACCCAAGACAACAAGCCAATCATAGCCTAGACGGGCAAACCACAGGCTAAGTTTGACATTCTATTAATTTCTTGCCACTCGCGATCGCTCAAGGGTTCTGGGGTTAGCCTCACTTGCCACTGCGCCTCAAAGGCCTCTAGGAGAGCCGCTTGCACTCTCTCCAAAGGGGGAAGGGGCTGCCGATGGGGAACACTGCCAAAGACCTGCTGCCAGAGATCGGGGTCAGGAGTAAGGACAATTGAACCCTGCTGAAGGACGCGATCGCCCCGCCACGCTTGGGCACTGCCAATCACCTTCTCGCCGCTCGGTAAAACCAAGTCGGCCACTGTTGCCCGTGCAAAGCAATTGAGGGGAGCGTGGGAAGGATAAGGTTCCTGTCCCAACCGAAGTGGCCACCCTAGGCGCTCAAACCCCCCCCTTAGGAATTGACACAGGTGTTCATAGACCTGCCGCCGCCGTTGCCCCAATCCCCACACCACTAGACTGTAGGTGAGATCCCCTTGGTGCAACACCGCTCGCCCCCCGGTGGGTCGTCGCACCAGTTCTACGGGTTTTCCCTGCCACTGGAGGTGTTGCCAGTGCTCAGGAATTTGCCGTTGGCTGTAGCCCAGGGAAATAGCCGGCGGTGACCAAGTGTAAAATCGCAGACAGGGGCGATCGCTGGTCTGCCACAGCCACCGATCCACTGCCATTTGCACGCTCCCTGCCGCCGCTAAGGGGGGAAGATAACGCCACATTAACTCGCGCCTTGACTAGACCTTTCTTCCGCCGCATGGTAGGCTGCTGCCTCTCGCCGACACCCCATATAGGCAAGGATATACAACTCCTTGAGGTCTTCAATCAGCGGATAGCGAGGATTTGCCCCCGTGCACTGATCGTCAAAGGCCAGTTCCGCCATGCTCTGCACCTGTTCATAGAAGGCCTGATCCTCACTGTTGAGCGCTTCCTTAATGGTGGCCGGAATGTCTAACTGCGCCTTCAGGTCTTCAATAGCGGCAATCAGCCGTTCCACTTTTTCCTCGGTGGTGGTGCCGCCCAGTTGGAGAAAGTCCGCAATTTGGGCATAGCGTTCCTTGGCCTGAGGATATTTGTACTGCGGGAAGATTGCCTGTTTCAGGGGCGCATCCGTGGCGTTATAGCGGATGACATGGCAAATCATCAGGGCATTGGCCAGACCGTGGGGCAAATGGAAAGTGGAACCCAGTTTGTGGGCCATCGAGTGGCAAACCCCCAAGAAAGCATTGGCAAAGGCCATGCCGGCGATCGTTGCTGCATAGTGAACTTTTTCGCGAGCCTCTGGATCGGCGGCCCCCAAACGATAGGCACGGGGTAGATAGGTAAAGAGCAGCTTGATTGCCTCTAGTGCCAAACCCTCAGTAAACTCCGTCGAGAGCACCGACACATAGGACTCCAAAGCATGGGTCAACGCATCAATGCCGCCATAGGCTGTGAGTTTCTTGGGCATGTGCAGCACCAAGTCGGGATCCACAATCGCCATCGTGGGGGTGAGGGCATAGTCCGCCAGGGGATATTTAATCCCGACGCGATCGTCGGTAACCACCGCAAAGGGCGTCACCTCTGAACCTGTTCCTGAAGTGGTGGGAATCGCCACCATAATTGCTTTTTGACCTAGGGGGGGCAGTTGATACACCCGCTTGCGAATATCCATAAAGCGCATGGCCAAGCCGTCAAACTCCACCTCTGGATGCTCGTACAACAGCCACATCACCTTGGCCGCATCCATGGGTGAGCCACCGCCCACGGCAATAATGACATCGGGCTGATACTGCCGCAGCAGCTCTAGACCTCGGTTGACCGTACTGAGGGTGGGGTCTGGTTCCACTTCGTGGAAAATATCGTGTTTGATCCCCAGCTCTTCGAGGGTGTGCACAATCGGCTCAGTGACGCCTAGGTCAAAGAGGGGCTTATCGGTGACGAGGAAGGCGCGTTTTTTGCCCTCCAGCTCCCGCAGGGCAATGGGGAGGCAGCCGCGTTTGAAGTAAATTTTCGGCGGCACACGGAACCAGAGCATATTTTCCCGGCGATCGCTCACGGTTTTGATATTCAACAAGTGACGGGGGCCAACATTGTCCGACGTGACATTACCGCCCCATGTACCACAACCCAACGTCAGCGATGGATCCAACTTGAAGTTGTACAGATCCCCAATCGCCCCTTGGGAGGAAGGCGTATTAATCAGTACTCGCGCCGTTTGCATGCGGTACTTAAAATAGGCAATATCATCTTGATTGCGGGGATCGGTGTAGAGCACCGAGGTATGCCCCATGCCGCCAAAATTTACCAACTGCGCCGCAATTTCTACCCCTTTATGGAACTGGGGTGCGCGGTACAAGGCCAACACAGGACAGAGTTTTTCATAGGAAAATGGCTCCTGCGGCCCGACTTCACTCACTTCGCCAATCAGGACCCGCGTTTCTGGGGGCACTTGGATATTGGCCATTTCAGCAATCGTGGCTGCCGATTGACCCACAATGTCGGGATTAAGACGCCCCTCCTTGAGCAGGAGTTGAGCCACCCGCTGCCGTTCTTCAGGGGAGAGAATGTAACCCCCCCGCCGCTGAAACTCGGCTTTGACGGCGTCATAGATCTCCTCCACAACAATCACCGCCTGCTCCGAGGCACAGATCATGCCATTGTCAAAGGCCTTACTGAGGAGAATCGAACTCACTGCCGTTGGAATGTCGGCGGTAGCATCAATCAGCACAGGGGTATTCCCTGCCCCCACCCCGATCGCCGGATGGCCAGAGGAATAGGCCGCCTTCACCATCCCCGGCCCGCCCGTGGCCAGAATCAGCTTGATCTTTGGGTGCTGCATCAGCGCTTGGGAGAGTTCAATGGTCGGCTCATCAATCCAGCCAATAATATCGGGGGGTGCGCCGGCGGCTACCGCTGCATCCAACACCACTTTGGCCGCTGCAACTGTGCAGACCTTTGCTCGGGGGTGGGGCGAGAAGATAATGCCATTGCGGGTCTTTAGGGCAATCAATGCCTTAAAGAGGGTCGTCGAGGTTGGATTTGTAACCGGCACCACACCGGCAATCACTCCCACAGGTTCAGCAATTTTTTGGATGCCAAAAATGGGATCATCCTCAATGACACCGCAAGTTTTCTCATGTTTGTACTTGTTGTAGATGTATTCCGAGGCAAAGTGATTTTTAATGACTTTATCTTCGATAACTCCCATTCCCGTTTCCGCCACAGCCTGTTTGGCCAAGGGAATTCGCGCCTGGTTGGCCGCCATGGCCGCTTGGTGGAAAATGTGATCCACTTGCTCTTGGGTAAACTGGGCATACTGGGTTTGTGCCCTTTGGACGCGCTCAATGAGTGCTTCCAGATCAACAGTGGTTTGAACGGGTTGAGAATCGGTTAAAGTTTGGGCAGTCATGGGCGACTCCTTAAGGAAAGAAATTTCTTAAATGGGCAAGTTATTGAACGTTGAGATCATATTCACGGAAGAGGGCGATCGCCCGCCGGACATCTGCGGGACTCGCCGCCGGTGTATCAAAGAGTTCATAGGGCAAGCCTAATTGCCGCCACTTGTATTCCCCCATTTTGTGAAAGGGCAACACCTCCACTTTCTCCACGTTATGCAGACCCGCCACAAATTGCGCCAATCCGCGGATATTTTCGGGATCATCCGTCAGCCCCGGCACCAAAACAAAGCGGATCCACGTGGGTTTATGGATCTCATCCAGGTACTTGGCCAACTCCAAGGTGGGGGTAATCGCGACACCCGTCACCCGCCGATAGAGGTCTGGCAGAAAGGATTTAATGTCCAGTAGAACCAGATCCGTTGCCGCCACAACCGGTTTGGCCACCTCCAAGATCACATAGCCCGACGTATCCAGGGCAGTGTGCAATCCCAATTCATGGCAGCGCTCAAAAATTTCACGGACAAACTCCGGCTGCATTAGGGGTTCGCCGCCACTGACCGTTACCCCCCCATGGCGCAGGTAGGATTGATAGTGCTGAATATCGGCAATCAGTTCATCCACAGTTACCCGCTTGCCTTGATAGGGTTCACGGCAGTCGGGATTGTGACAGTATAGACAGCGCAGCGGACACCCTTGGGTAAAAATCACATAGCGAAGGCCGGGGCCATCCACTGTGCCACAGGTTTCAACGGAGTGAATGTAACCTGTCACCTTTTGGCTTTCGGCTTGTTTTTCAGGGAGTGTGGAAACCATCATTGGAACCTCGGTGACAACAGAGCGCTTGGAATAACTTTTATGGGGTTGACGGGAATCTGCCTAAGAATTTAATCGCTCTTAAGAAAGAATCTCCCTTTGCCAAAACTCATTTTTCAATTACTCCTGCCGTCTTGCCTACGGCCTTTTTCTAATTGAGCTTTTTCTATCCTTGTGGAAAAGGCTCTATCGTGCCGTCCCTTGCAAAACTTTAATTTCAGCATAAAAGCAGAAGACCGATTTGCACGCTGTCTTAATTAACTTTTAGGATTGGCGGTAGTTGCCTAACTTTGCCTAACTTAATGAAAAGTTTTTAAGTATGCCAATATGGGGGGCGATCGCTCGCTCGAAGGTTGGAAAATATCACGATTGAGACTCTTGAGGAGGGATTCAATCTTACCTTTATTCTACAAAATTCTCTTCGCCCAGGCCAATTGTATGATTAGTTACAAACCGGTTCTGTTAGCCCTATAATCGCGCACATTTGTGAGCCTCAAGCACGGCTGCATGCAGGGCTGCTTCAAGCTGCTGAGTTAATTCCTGTGCCTGTTGTTTGAGGTTACCCTTGCGTTCAGCGGGCGTCCAGAGAGGCGATCCAATCCAGAGAGCCACACGGGCACGAAACTGTGGCTGCGGATTGTAGGCAATGCCAACGGGAAAAATCGGTAGGGGGCGATCCACCTGTAGGACAAGGCGAGCAAGGCCGGGTTTTAGGGGACGCACCACTTGGTCGCGGACAATTCCCCCTTCGGGAAAAATCACCAAGGGCTGGCCGGCGTTGAGAATCTCCAGCACATGGCGCAAACTGCTGGGTTGGGGATGGTTGAGATTCACCGCAAAGGCCCCTAGGTGCCGAATAAACCAACCTTGAATCCCTCTAAACTCAAGAGCATTAGTCATAAAGCGCAGTTGATAAGGTCCCAAAGAGGGCAATAGTACCGGATCCCAACGGCTGTAGTGTTTAGGCGCAAGGACAAATCCTCCCTCTTTCGGTAACTGCTCTCGCCCAATAACCCTGATTTGCGAAAAGTAGAGGGGCAAAAACAGATGGTAAATTGGCCACAGTCCCCAATAAAGCCAGGGAGAAACCCGTGAGATGGTCGGTGGTCTCTTTTTGTTGGCCATCCGTTTTTCTCCGCAGTTGTCGCCACTACAATAGTAGGCCTGTAGCCCCTTGCCACCTTTAGGGAACCAGCCAATGTCACAGCCGACCCATCGCTTTAATCTTCTTGTTTGGGAGCAGTTTCTGCGGATTGCCCAACCCTATTTCTTCCCTCGCGATCGCCGCGGCAGCAGTGTGATCTTTATTCTGCTGCTTTTTCTAGTGATTGCCCTCATGTTTGGTTTCCTCTTTGGCCTGACGGCAGCAGTCACCTTTGGCCTCAATGCCCTTGCCCCCGAACTGATGGGTCAAATTGCCGGCGGTCTCATGGAGATGATCCAATCCCTGTGGGCACACCCCCTTAGTCGCAATCTCCTCCTTAGCACCGTAATCGTCCCTCTAGGAGTCTTTGTGCTGCTGCGACAAGCCCTGCTCCCCCGTTGGCAGGCGTGGGCACTGTTGGGATTACTCTTGATGCTCTCTCTGTCTGTGAGTGGCCTCAACGTGATTATTAGCTTTGTGGGGCGTTTCTTCCAAACGGCACTGGCGGAGAAAAATGCCGAGACCTACTGGCGGTTTCTCTGGGTCTATGCTGGTGTGTTTGTGGTGGGGACGCCTATTGTTGTCATTTATCGCTATGTACGCGAATATCTAGGGCTACGCTGGCGGGATTGGCTCACCCGTCACTTTTTAGATCGCTATTTTCAAAACCGCGCCTACTACGCGATTGAGAACCAAGGGGAGATTGATAATCCCGACCAACGGATTAGTGAGGATGTGCGCTCATTTACCCAAACCTCGCTCCAGTTTTTGCTGATCATTCTCGGGGAAATTATTGACCTCATTGCCTTTAGTGGCATTCTCTGGAGTATTTCCCGAACTCTAACTTTGACCCTCGTCGGCTATGCCGTTATTGGCACAATCCTCACCGTCCTGATTGGTCAGCGCTTAATTTGGCTGAATTTTAACCAACTGCGACGGGAAGCGGATTTTCGTTATGGCCTTGTCCATGTGCGCGATAACGCGGAGTCCATTGCCTTTTATCGCGGTGAGGGCCAAGAGGCGGTGCAGGTGCGGCAGCGTTTTCTAGAGGTACTGCGCAACTTTAACCTTTTGATTGGCTGGCAGCGAAATCTTGAGTTCTTCACTACAGCCTACAACTACTTTGTGGTCATTGTGCCGGCGGCTGTGGTTGCTCCCCGTTACTTTGCCGGTGAGATTGACTTTGGTGCGATTAGTCAAGCCAGTTTTGCCTTCTCTCAGGTGCTGGGGGCGCTCTCGATTATTGTGAACCAGTTTACGAACCTCACGGGCTTTATTGCGGGGATTGAGCGTTTGGCGGAGTTTGATGAGGTACTGACCACCCCACCCCTGCCACCCCAGTCCCAAATTGAGCTGGTGGAGAAGCCTTACATTGCCCTAGAACATGTGACTGTGGATACGCCAAATTTGGCACGGCGGCTGGTGGAGGATGTTACGTTTGCCCTTGAGGCGGGCGAAAGTGTGGTGATCATGGGGCCGAGTGGGGTCGGGAAAAGTTCGCTATTGCGGGCGATCGCCGGACTCTGGCAAACGGGCAGCGGTCGGATTATTCGCCCACCCGTAGAGGAAGTGCTCTTTTTGCCCCAACGCCCTTACATGGTGCTGGGGACGCTGCGTACGCAACTGCTCTATCCTGGGGGCGATCGCCAGACACCGGATGACATCCTTTTGCGCGCTCTTGACGAGGTCAACTTGGCCCATTTGCCGGATCGGGTGGGTGGCCTCGATGTGGAATTGGCGTGGGATGATGTACTCTCCCTTGGGGAGCAGCAACGACTGGCGATCGCCCGTCTCCTGCTGAATCACCGTCCCTACGCTATTTTGGATGAAGCCACCAGTGCCCTAGATTTAGCCAATGAGAAAAAGGTTTACGAGCATATCCAGCGTATAGCTCGCAACTACATCAGTGTAGGTCACCGTGAGAGCCTGCGGCAGTACCACAAATACGTTTTAGAACTCAAGGGCGATCGCGAATGGAAATTTTATGCCGCTAGTTAGGGATTGCTATAATGACCCCCCGTTTTGATAGTCAGCGGTTGTGGGATTAGCAGACGCGATTGTCATAATTAAATCTCCCTATCGGGCCGACACCAGCGATCACTGGCAACTAGGACACGGGTTCAGTATGCTAATCCTAGCGTTTGTTATCATCTCGATTGCTTTGATAATGGGGCGATCGCAAACTCTTGTTGTGCATTCTCATCGCATTTTCGGGTAGGCTCCTATGGCAACCATTGTTGATATTGCAGTGAATACTCCCGGCTTTTCCACACTCGTGACTGCTGTGAAAGTGGCCAATCTGGTGGAAGCCCTGCAATCGCCGGGGCCTTTTACTGTCTTTGCCCCCAATGATGACGCTTTTGCCAAGCTGCCCGATGGCACCATTACCTCCCTTGTGCAAAACCCTCCTCAATTAGCGCGGATTCTCAAGTACCACGTGCTTGCTGGCGCCTACAAGGCCGCCGATCTCAAAAAGATGGGGATTGTGACTTCCCTTGAAGGTTCCACCATACCTATTCATGGCGACAATCCTTTAGAAGTGAAAAATGCCACTGTTCTTGCCCCTGATATTGAAGCGGAAAACGGTATCATCCACGTCATTGACACTGTCATCCTGATGGGACTCAATCCAGCCCACTCCTTTCAGGACACCAACATTCCCTATAAAGTTTAGGGTGCTAGCGGATTTCCCGCACCAAAACTCCCTTATGGATTCTCTCCTCAACAAAGTGCCGGTAAAGCTCTAGCTCTTCATAGGTGACTTTGCCATCAGCACTCATTTGGTGCTTGATCTGTGCCATTTCATCGGCAGTCAATACCCCATCGGCGATCGCCCGCTCTAGAAGTTGCTTTAGTTGGGCCAGTTCTGCTTTATCGGCCTCTGAGAGAGGGGTTCCATTTGGCTGATAGCGTTCCATAGCAATCTCATCTCAGTAACCTCTTTCCCCTATTCTCTCCCGAGAACGTTGGTGTCAGGAGCCGAGGAACTTAAATCTTGATAAAGTTTAGGAAGAATGTCACTCCCAACCTGTTGGAATGAAAGCAATGCAAACCTCAGAAATGAAGTACGGTGAACGCGCCATTCAGGAAGGTCAACTGATTACCTTTCCCAATCCGCGTCCTGGACGGCAATACACCATTGACATCACACTTCCGGAGTTTACCTGTAAGTGCCCATTTTCTGGCTATCCTGACTTTGCCACCCTTTATGTCAGTTATATTCCCCATGAGAAGGTGGTGGAACTCAAAGCCATCAAGCTTTACATCAATAGTTATCGCGATCGCTACATTTCCCATGAAGAAGCTGTCAATCAAGTCCTTGATGATCTTGTGGCCGCTTGCGACCCCCTCTATATGAAAATCAAGGGGGATTTCGCTCCCCGCGGCAACGTGCATACAGTCATTACAGTCGAGCACCATCGCCAGAGCAACAGTTCGTGCTAAGATAATAGATTGCAGGAGTGCGGACGTAATTCAGTGGTAGAATGTCAGCTTCCCAAGCTGAACGCCGTGGGTTCGAATCCCATCGTCCGCTCTCTAAAAAGCATTGCGGTGGCAATGTGAATATCCAGCTTTTTCTCCAGGGTCTGAAGGCTGGCCTGCATCCCTTGGAAGGTATCCCACACTTGGCTCAACCTAGAACGGGTTACCGGTTCACTCGTCCCTATATTAATCGTCCCATGCACTTCACCCCTTGTGAGTGCTAGGCTGAAAGTTATGCTCAAATTTTCAATTTTTCAATCAGTTCAATAAGGATTTCTAACGCCAATGGATGTTATCCCCGCCATTGATTTACTTGACGGCAAATGTGTGCGCCTAGTGCAAGGGGACTATGGCAAGGTCAATGTTTTTCATGATGATCCTCTAAAAGTTGCCCTTTACTGGCAACGGTTGGGTGCTCCCCGCTTACATGTCGTTGACTTGGATGCTGCTAAAACAGGAGAGCCGCGAAACTATGACCTCATTGCCAAAATTGTTGCTTCCCTTGAAATTCCTGTGCAGGTAGGCGGTGGCTTGCGATCGCGCCAGGCAGTTGCCGATCTCTTTCTTCAGGGTGTCAATCGGGCCATTTTGGGCACGGTGGCGCTTGAGAATCCCCGGCTGGTGGCCAATTTGGCTGCAGAATACCCTGGACGCATTTGGATTGGGTTGGATGCCCGCAATGGCTATGTGGCAACCCGAGGTTGGCTAGAAACCTCAACAGTTCTGGCAACAGATCTTGCCCAAAAAATGGCAGCAATGGGGGTGGCGGGGTTTGTCTATACCGATATTCAGCGGGATGGCACCCTTCAAGGACCGAATATTCCCGCACTGCGGCAGTTATTGGCGGCAACTGATCGCCCGGTCATTGCATCGGGGGGCGTGAGTTCCCTCACGGATCTTCTCAGTCTCTTTGCCCTAAGCCCCTCTGGTTTATCAGGGGCGATCGTCGGCAAGGCACTTTATACGAAGGCAGTGGATTTGCGGGAAGCCGTTCGCGCCGTTGGTCAAGGGCGCTGGCAAGATATTCCACCGGAGTTGGGAAGCACGAGTTGGGCGTAGTTGGCCTAAGATTAAAGCGTTGTGAACTCTAAAATCAATGCTGAAGCACCCTGCA
>NZ_CALJEM010000003.1 GCF_938074695.1 uncultured Thermosynechococcus sp. | reverse complement strand
ACTCAGTTGACCCGTCACCCATTGGTTGGCCCACTGTTCTAGTTGGTAGAGGCTAAGGCTGAGGTTGAACATGGTTTTAGGTTTTCGTTAATTGGCGGGAAGCGCCGCGTTCTCCCGAAGGGAAATCTTGCTGCTCAATGTACCACTTCAAGACGGATACGGTGACCGCTGCACCACTGGCGATGAAGTAGGACTCATTTTCCCATAGAACTTTTTTACCCGCAGCCTGCAACTAGAGACAGACTTCAGGTTGTGCGTGAACTTGGACAGCGCCAAAACAGGATGTGGATGGGTTCGGCCTCACCGTTGACCTCTGTTAGCTCAGCAGTTTTCAGGATGAGCGTACAGGCTTAATCCAGAAAATGAACATGCTGCGGCAATATTTTGGGGTCAAAAAAGTGGGCCTAGGGCATCGGCTCACTATAAAACGCGCAGGTGGAAAGACTGGAGAAGCCCGCCCTCTAGGCGAAGCGGGAGGGTCGGGAGCATGTCACGGGTTAAAGGATACTGCAGGACCGGCGGTTACAATGACAAGGTGGTCGGGATCAATCAACTCTTGCAGTGCTTGATTGACCTGTTCTAGGGTCACCGCCTGCAAGCGATCGCCAAAGGCCTGAAGTTCTTCGGGGGGCAATTCCACAGAGGCATTCCCCAAAAGCGTCCGCGCCAGCACATCCACATTGGCTAACTCCACAAGGTAAGTATTGCTGAGGCTGCGCTTGGCGGCTTCCAGTTCCGTTGCGGTCAGTCCTTGGCGGCGCGCCTCCCGCAGAAGCTCTAAGGTTGCTTGAATGGCCTTGGGGGTGTCCTCAGGTGCCGTTTGCAGTTGGATGATAAAAGGCCCTGCCTGCCGACCGGCAGTAAAGAAACTGTGGATGCCGTAGGTCAGTCCCTGGCGATCGCGAATCTCCGTGCCCAAGCGACTGGCCAGCGTATCTCCCCCCAAGATGTGGTTCATGAGCATTGCGGCGTAAAAGCGGGGATCTCGCCGATCAATTCCCGGCGTCCCCAAATAGGTAATCGCTTGGCTTTTGCCGGGGATGACGGCGTTCTTAAACAGGGGGCGTGGGGGAAGGGAGGGGGCAGGAAAGGTGAGGGAGAGGGGATCGCCTTGGGGTTGCCAGGCGCCAAAGATGTCCTTGAGGCGCGATCGCACCGCTGCGGGGTCAAAATCTCCCACCAGTGTCAAAATCGTGTGCTCAGGAGTATAGGCCGCGCGGTAAAAATCCACCACATCTTGGCGGCGAATGGCCTGGACGGATTCAGGAGTCGCAAAGGGATGGAGGGGATGGTGGGCAGGATAGAGGGTTTCTTGGAGGACTCGGCGTCCCCAGCGCACCGGATCGTCCGCCTCCAGACTCAGGGCAGTGAGATGGCGCTGTTGGCTAAGTTTGAATTCCGATTCTGGAAAGGTGGCCTCCTGAAGCACTTCCCCCAGGATTTCCAAGAGGGTGGGTAGCTCACTGGCCAAGGCATAGCCCTCAATGTCCACCCCGTCGCGGAAGGCGGTAAATTCTAGGCTAATGCCGCGGTCTTCAAGGGTTTGTGCCAAAGCAAGCGCGGTTTTCCTGCCGGTGCCGTTGAGGAGATTGGCTGCCGTCAGGTGAGCCACCCCTGGCCGAGTCAGCAGGTCATAGGCAGTGCCAGCCTCAATGCGTCCCGCCAGGGTCACCGTCGGTGTACTGCGATCCACCAGTAAGAGCACCCGCAGGCCGTTTTTCAGGGTGAACGTTTCCACCGCATTGTTTTTGACCTCAGGCGCAGTCTGCCCACTGGCTTGGGGTAAATAGGCCGCAATGGTTTGGGGATCCACCGGCTCACCGACCAAATGAGGCGCCGTGGTTTGGGCAGCAGGACGGCCTGGGAGTTCACCCTCCACCACTTCACTGGGAATAAATTCGCCCACTATCCAGCGATCGCGCCCAAAGTAGGTTTGCACCACCCGTTGCACATCCGCAGCAGTGACCTGTTCAACGGCGGCAAGGTGGCGATCGCTAAAGCGATAATCCCCGGTGAGGGTTTCATCGTTAGCCAGTTGACTGGCTTGCGCATCAATATCGCGATTGCGCAACACAAAGTTGGCCTTAAGCTGCTGTTTTGCCCGTTGCAATTCGGCGGGGGTGAGGGGTTGCTGAGCAAGGCGCTCAAGAATTTTGCCGATGGTCTGCTCAATGGTCTCAAGGGATTGCTGCGGGGCAGCGATCGCCCCCACTTCAAACCAGCCCCCCACCTGTAAGGCTGCTCCATAGGAGTAGGCGGAACTGGCTTGTCCCGTCTCCACAAGCTCCTGATACAGATACGAGCTGCGCCCGCCACTGAGGAGCATATCGAGCACATCCAAGGCCGCTTGATCGGGATGGGTTATCCCCGGAATCGGTACCAGCAGTTGCCATAGCGGGGCACTCCCCGGTTCTGTGAGGCGAATGCGCTGCGATTGACCCGCCACCGGGGGCAGCAACGGGGGAGACTTCAGGGGGGCAGTTGGCCGTGGAATTTGCCCAAAGGTTTTCTTGACCAGTTCCAGCGCCCTTGGGGCACGCACATCCCCCGCAATTACCAGAACTGCATTATCGGGGCGGTAGTACTGCTGGTAAAAAGCTTTCACCGCCGGCAGTGTAAATTGCTCCACCTCCGTTGCTGTACCCCCCACCGGCAACCCATAGGGATGATGGGGATACAGCGCCGCCATTAGGGCGCGATTGAGACGATATTCGGGACTGTTCTCATAGCCCTGCAGCTCCGAGATCACCACCCGCTTTTCACTCTCAAGGGCAGCGGCGTTCATCAGGAGATTCTGCAGGCGATCGGCCTCAAGAACAAGCAGAGCTTCCAGTTGATCGGCGCGCACCGTGTGGTGGTAAGCCGTCATATCGTAGCTGGTAAAGGCATTGGAAGAACTGCCTAGGGCGTAAAATAACTGGCCAAACTGGATGGGGCGGCTTTTGGTGCCCTTAAACATCAAATGCTCCAGTTGGTGGGCAATGCCGTTTTCCCCCTTGGGTTCATGGCGGGAGCCGACGCGATACCAGACCTGTAAACTCACGACTGGCGCTGTGGCAATCTCCTTAATTAGAACCGTGAGACCATTGTCTAAAACGGTTTTGGTGACACCACCGCCTAGGGCTTCTAGGGGGTTCAGGGGAAAAATCACAGCCAAACTCGTACTCAGGAGTATCCAGCCAATGAACAAGAAAATTTTAACGAATTTTGGAGCTATCCCTAGCGTCACTATTTAGTCTCTTAGTCTCTAATTTCTCCTGTTCACTCATTGGCCTTCTCCCCTGAGCTTTCCCTTTCTATTTTGATTTTGAACGAATTTTGACAGCACCCCTAGGGCACAAAGCGTAGGAATTTTTTCTTACCCACTTGCAGCACTTGGTTGACATAGGGTTCTGGGGCAGTGAGGGTAAAGTCCACATCGGTAATTTTTTCGCCGTTAAGCCGTACCCCTCCCCCTTGGATTTGCCGCCGCGCTTCGCTACTACTGGGGCAGAGTTTGGTGTGACTGAGGATGTAGGTCAGCTTCACTGGAAATTGAAACACTCCTAGGGAATACTCTGGAATTGACCCTGCTTGGCTGGTTTGCCCTTGGGTGACGATCGCCGCCAGTTCTGCTTGCGTCTGTAGGGCAAGCTCGCGTCCGTGGTATTGACTGACAACTTCTAGAGCGAGCAGTTTCTGGCGATCGCGGGGATTGCTGGGCAAACTGTCTAAAGGCAAGTCTGTGAGCAACTCAAGGTACTGATTGACCAACGCATCGGGGATCTTCTCTAACTTGGAGTACATACTGGCTGCCGACTCCGTGAGCGCCACATAGTTGCCCAAGGACTTGGACATTTTCTGAATCCCGTCTGTCCCCACAAGGATCGGCATGAGCAGACCAAATTGCCGCGTCGGCAAGCCAAAGTGGCGCTGTAAATCGCGACCCACGGCAATATTAAACTTCTGATCGGTTCCCCCCAGTTCCACATCCGCTGCCACTGCCACCGAATCGTAACCCTGCATCAGGGGGTAAAGAAACTCATGGAGAAAAATCGGTGCTTCCTTAGCGTAGCGTTCGGCAAACCCCTCCTTGGCCAGCATTTGACCCACCGTCATGGTTCCCAAAAGCTCCAGCACTTGCCGCAGGTTCAACTTTGCCAACCACTCTGAGTTGTAGCGAATTTCTAAGCGGCCGGGCGTCTCAAAATCTAAGATGGGCTTCACCTGGTCAAGATAGGTTTGTACATTGGCGGCCACCTCCTCAGCGGTCAGTTGCTTGCGCACCTCAGATTTTCCCGTGGGGTCACCAATTTGAGCTGTAAAGTCGCCAATAATCAGCACTGCACAGTGACCGGCATCCTGAAACTGCCGTAGCTTGCGCAGGACAATGCTATGGCCAAGGTGGATTTCCCTGCCTGTGGGATCAATGCCAAACTTAATCCGCAATGGGCGCTGGGTTTGCCGCAGATAGACCCAGAGGTTTTCCTCGGGTTTGGTGGAATCGGGCACATGGGGAAATGTTTCGACAACACCGCGCTGCAGCCGCGCAATGGTGGCCTCAAGGTTTGGGGACATGGCAATTGTTGGGCTAAGACATGATTGTGGTCTAGGATGGCTATGATAGCAATCAATCGCGATCGCGCGGCCATTTTGGCATCCTAATACTTTTATCCAGATAAAAATCATATACAAAGCAAAAATCATTGGCCTTGAGGAAGCAACCGTCGTGTCCACCACTACCCTTGGCAAACACCTCTCCCAAACTCGCCCCCAAGACGAAAACTTTTGGCGTGGGGTACTGCGGATTGCCAATCGCACTTTTTTAGTGGGGATGACCTTAAGCTGTGCCGCTATTGGGGGTGGTCTGCTGGGCTTGGCCCTGAGCTTTCGCAATCTGCCGGACGTGCGATCGCTGCGCGGCTATATCCCCAGTGAAACAACGCACATTTACGATGCCAAGGGCACATTGCTCGTGAGCCTGCACGATGAGGAAAACCGCGAAGTTGTCCCCTTGGCGGAAATTTCGCCCAATCTGAAACTGGCTGTGATGGCGATCGAAGACAGTAGCTTCTACCAGCATCGCGGTATTAATCCCATTGGCATTTCCCGTGCCTTCATCGTCAATCTCACCTCAGGGCGTACCATTCAGGGTGGCTCTACCCTAACCATGCAATTGGTGAAAAATCTCTTTTTGTCCCAAGACCGCTCCATTAGCCGCAAAGTTGCCGAAGCGGTGCTGGCGATGCGCCTTGAGCAGATCTTCAGCAAAGACGAGATTTTGGAGATGTACCTCAATCAAGTCTATTGGGGACACAACACCTACGGCGTGCAAACGGCCGCCCAAAGCTACTTCAAAAAAAATGCTGCCGACCTTAGCCTTGCCGAAGCAGCAATGATGGCGGGAATTATTCAAGCGCCGGAGGCCTACAGTCCCTTTGTGGATTTTCAGCTGGCCAAAGAACGACAGAAATTGGTACTAGATCGGATGGTAGAGTTGGGTTGGATTACCCCCCAAGAGGCTGCCGCTGCTGCCCAAGAGCCAATCCAGCTGGGGGAGATTACCTCCTTCCAACGCAGTCGCAGCCCGTGGATTACCGATGCCGTTTTGCAGGAGTTGACCCGCCAATTTGGCCGTGAAGCGGTCATGCGGGGGGGGATGCGGGTACAAAGCAGCCTTGACCTAAAATTGCAAAAAATAGCCGAGGACACCATCCAGCGCGGCTATGAAAGCTTGCAAGCCAGTGGTGTGCGGGCAGATCAGTTGGCCTTGGCAGCTGTGGATCCCCGAACTCACTATGTCAAAGCCCTTGTCGGCGGTGTGGATTACAACCGCAGTCAGTTTAATCGCGCCACCCAAGCCATGCGTCAGCCGGGGTCTGCCTTTAAGCCCTTTGTTTTCTACGCCGCCTATGCCAGCGGCAAATATACCCCCGATTCAGGAATTAGTGACTCCCCGGTGCGTTACCGCGATGGCGATGGCTGGTATGTGCCGCGCAATTACGATGGTTCGTTTATGGGCGGGATGTCGATGCGCATGGCTTTGGCTCTGTCCCGCAATATTCCCGCCATTGTCCTCGGCCAAGAGGTGGGCATTGAGCGCGTAATTGAAGTTTGCCGTACCCTTGGCATTACCAGTCCAATGTTGCCGGTGGTGTCCCTGCCTTTGGGAGCTGTGGATCTCACTCCTTTAGAAATGGCAGCGGCCTATGCCACGTTTGCCAATAACGGCTGGCAATCCCCCACCACAACTATTATTCAAGTTACCGATAACGATGGTCATTTGCTCTTGGATCACACACCGCGCCCGAAACTCGTACTTGACCCTTGGGCAGCGGCAGCCGTGAACGATACACTGCGGAGTGTGATCACCAGTGGCACAGGAACAGCAGCCAATCTTGGCCGCCCCGCCGCAGGAAAAACCGGCACAACTTCCTCTGAGCGAGATATTTGGTTTGTGGGTTATGTCCCGCAGTTGGCGGCGGCTGTTTGGGCAGGAAATGACAACTATGCCCCCTTAGGTCAAGGGGCAACGGGGGGTGGCTTTATGGCACCCATTTGGCGGGAGTTCATGACTCAGGCGCTCAAGGATGTGCCCGTTGAGGACTTTGTGCCCATGTCGAAATTCCCGCGACCGAAGCCGCAACGCCAAGCCAATTAAATCTTCCGCGCCACTCCTCATCCGTCTAAGGGGTGAGGTAGCCCATGGAGAAGCTTGAATTCAGCCGGGGAGTACGCCGTTGGCGACCTCTGGGTTGTGGTTGGGCATTGCAACCAATTTGCAGAAAACTCAGTAGGATTGTTGTAACCATTCTCAATAAGCTGCGATTGTTGCAAATGACACCTGTTGTCGGCTATCATGCAAGCCAATAGCAGCAGATTAAGCGAATCTCCTATGCCACCTTACACAGCAGCAGCCTTAAAGGCAGAACTTAACGAAAAAGGTTGGCGGTTGACACCACAGCGGGAAACGATTCTTAAGATTTTCCAGAATCTACCCAAGGGCAACCACCTCAGCGCTGAAGACCTCCACCATGAGCTGCGCAAGCAGGGACATTCCATTAGTTTATCTACCGTTTATCGCACTGTGAAGTTGATGTCCCGGATGGGCATTCTGCGGGAGTTAGAACTTGCTGAGGGGCACAAGCACTATGAACTAAATACGATGTCGCCGCACCACCATCACCACATGGTGTGTGTTCAATGCAACCTCACAATAGAGTTCGATAATGATACGGTGTTCAAACAGGCTCTCAAGCAAACGGAGAAGTATGGCTTGCAGTTAATTGATTGTCAATTGACGATCTATACCATTTGTCCAGAGGCGCTGCGGCGGGGCTACCCTGGACTCCCGGAAAACTGGGTCTGTAATAAAGCAATTGCTCAGGGGGCAGACCTCCCCTCCCGCGATAAATGAGACTGGAGGCGCTGGCGATCGCCCTTGTGGGAATAGCAGGTTTGAGGCCCCAAAGCCTAGGGGTGGAGTTTCCCGATGGTCGGGTGGCTTTTGACCACCCCCCTGCTTTTGTTGCAGCGAATACCCACTCTCCCCCAGTGGGGCTTACCCATACCACCTACAATTTTATTGTGCAAATACCGACTACTGCAGGCGAACCCCTTGCCCCTCTGGATATTCAGCAGCTTTCTAGCATAGAGACGATTTACTTTTTGCCCCAACGCACCCGTGCCTTTGTTGGGGAACGCTCCCGCCGGCCGATTCCCTTGGGGGAGGTGAAATTTGATGGCACCTCAGCCCGCCTAAGCGTGACATTTGATCCCCCTGTCTCAGCGGGGTCGTACCTGCGTCTTAAGGTTGCGCCTCTACGCAATCCCTACTGGGATGGGACGTATCTTTTTGCCGTGACAGCCTTTCCGCGGGGAGGCGATCGCGCCCTGGGTCAAAATCTCGGCACGGGTCGGCTGCAGTTCTACCGCAATTCTCATTTTTTCTAAGGTGACGGCACTGGCAGCCTTACCGCCCCCCCTCCAGCCGGGCGATCGCCTAGCCGTTGCGTTTCCCAGTGGCGCCCTCAGAGAGCCAGAGCGCTTTTGGCAGGGAGTGGCTTGTTGGCGCGCCCAGGGCTATGAGGTTGTTGTGGACGAGGCTGCCTTTGCGGCCTGGGGCTACCTAGCTGGTTCCGATCAACAGCGGCGCGATCGCCTGTGGCGCTTATTGCAAGATGATTCTATTAAAGGCATCCTCTGCGGGCGGGGCGGGTTTGGTGCCACTCGGCTTCTGGAACGGTGGCAGTGGCCTATGGGATCACCGAAATGGTTGATTGGCTTTTCGGATATTACGGCTCTCCTGTGGAGCTATGCTGCTCAGGGGGTGGCAGGGGTTCATGGCCCTGTACTGACGACGCTTGCCGAGGAACCCCTTTGGAGTCAGCAGCGCCTTTTTGATCTTGTGCAGGGTAAACCCTTAGAGCCGCTATTCGGAAGGGGCTGGGGAGGCGGTACGGTTCAAGGTCGCCTGTTAGTAGGGAATTTAACGGTTGCCACTCACCTACTGGCGACACCCGATTGTCCACCGCTTGAGAATGTAATCTTGGCCTTAGAGGATGTGGGTGAAGCCCCCTATCGCATTGACCGCATGCTGACGCAGTGGCGGCGTAGTGGTGCGTTGAATCAGGTTAAGGGAATTGCCCTTGGCCGTTTTAGTGGCTGTGAAGACCCAACTACCCAACCCAATTTTCGCGTGGTTGAGGTTTTGGGCGATCGGCTGGGGGACTTAGGAATTCCCATTGTGAGTGACTTGCCCTTTGGCCATGCAGGAGTCAATGCCGCCTTACCGGTGGGGGTGGCCACTGAGCTAGATGGCGATCGCGGATCTTTACACGTACTGCTATGAGAACCAATCAAAACCCGATCTTCAAGTCGCCGCGATTGGTAAAAACTAATCCCATTCATAAGCAGAAGCCGATCTCGCGCCAACAGTGAAATGAAAATCTGGGTGATAAGATATGGGGGATTCCATCAAGGTGCGGAAAGAGTTATGGATTTGGTGACACTGGCTGGACAGCTCAATGCAGGCACCATTTTGCCGGAAACCCTCGTGATCATAACGCTACTTGTTGTCCTCCTAGCGGATTTGATTCAGGGACGGCAGGCGGATCGCTGGACTCCCTACTTAGCCATTGTGGGTTTAGGGGGGGCGATCGCCACAATGATTCCCCTCTGGACACAGTCCGACACCGTCAGTTTCTTCGGCAGTTTTATTAGCGATCGCCTCAGCCTGTTTTTCCGCGGACTGATTGCCCTTTCCGCCTTGGGCACCATTCTCATGTCCATTCGCTATGTGGAACAAACCGGCAGCTCCCTTGGCGAATTTATGACCATCCTACTGACGGCCACGGTGGGTGGCATGTTTATTGCCGGTGCCCAAGAACTGGTGTTTATCTTTGTAGCCCTAGAAACTCTGAGTATTGCCTCCTATCTCCTCGCCGGCTACACCAAGCGAGACAGTCGCTCCAACGAAGCTGCCTTAAAATATCTCCTAATTGGGGCCGCCAGTTCTGCCATTTTTCTCTACGGCTCATCCCTGTTGTACGGTCTTTCCGGTGGATACACCCAGTTGCCGGCAATTGCCCAAGCCCTGTCCGCGGAATCCCTCGGTTTGGTGGTCGCCTTGGTCTTTGTTATTGCCGGGATTAGTTTCAAAATTTCTGCTGTCCCCTTTCACCAATGGACGCCCGATGTCTATGAAGGCGCCCCTACGCCCGTGGTGGCTTTTCTTTCCGTAGGCTCCAAGGCTGCCGGTTTTGCCCTTGCCATTCGCTTTTTAACCTTGGCTTTCCCCAGTGTGACCGATCAATGGCAACTTATCTTTACAGTGCTGGCAATTCTCAGCATGATTCTCGGCAATGTGGTTGCCCTTGCCCAAACCAGCATGAAACGGATGCTGGCCTACTCTTCCATTGGTCAAGCCGGGTTTGTGATGATTGGTTTTGTGGTTGGCACTGAGGCAGGTTACGCCAGTATGCTCTTTTATCTGCTGGTGTACCTCTTCATGAACCTAGGTGCCTTTACCTGTGTCATTCTCTTCTCCCTGCGCACGGGCACCGATCAAATTAGTGAGTATGCGGGTCTCTATCAAAAAGATCCCCTCCTCACCCTTGGTCTGAGTCTATGTCTGCTTTCTCTGGGGGGGATTCCGCCCTTGGCCGGCTTCTTTGGCAAGATCTATCTCTTCTGGGCGGGCTGGCAAGCGGGAGCCTATGGTCTAGTGCTATTGGGTCTTTTGACGAGCGTCATCTCTATTTACTACTACATCCGCGTCGTCAAAATGATGGTGGTCAAGGAACCCCACGAAATGTCGCTAGCAGTGCAAAACTACCCAGAGGTGTCTTGGTCGAGTTTTGGCATGCGTCCTTTGCAGGTGGGTTTGGTGGTGACGGTCATTGCCACTTCCTTAGCGGGTATCTTGGCCAATCCCCTCTTTAACTTGGTGAATACGGCCGTGCTGGATGTGCCCCAACTGGCCAATCAACCGACAGTGACGACGGTGGCCTACCAGTCCCTTCCCCCCGCGGGCGAATCTTAAGGATGATTTCACGACGATCTCCGCTCTATCCTTCTAGAATCGAGGGGAAGTTGTGCTCGGAAAAATCACAGTGGTGGAATTGGCGCAGCGCCTAGCCACGGAGGCGGAGACCTTGCAACTCATTGATGTGCGAGAACCAGAGGAATGGGCGATCGCCCACCTGCCTCACTTCACCCTTTTGCCCTTGAGTGCGTTTCCCCAATGGTCACCCCAAATTTGTCAGCTCTTTGATCCAGGTCGGGAAACCTTGGTCCTCTGCCACCACGGTGTGCGCTCGGCACAAATGGGTCACTGGCTGATTCAGCAGGGATTCCGCGATGTGAAGAACATTGTCGGTGGCATTGATGCCTATGCTGCGGCAGTGGATCCAACCCTACCCCGTTACTAGTTGATTGCCTTGGGAGAGTTCTCATGACCTTGAAAGTCGGCATTAATGGCTTTGGCCGCATTGGCCGCTTGGTGCTGCGGGCGGGTCTCGCCTACGACAATATCGAGTTTGTCGGCATTAACGATCTGGTGCCGGCGGATAACTTGGCCTATCTCTTCAAGTATGATTCCACCCACGGCATCTATCCGGGTACCGTCAAAGCCACAGCGGAGGGCATTGAAGTGGATGGCAAGTTTATTCCCTGTACGGCCATTCGCAATCCCGCCGAACTGCCTTGGGGGTCGGTTGGTGCCGACTACGTGGTTGAGTCCACGGGGTTATTTACTGGCTATGAGGGCGCAGCTCAGCATTTACAAGCGGGTGCTAAACGCGTGGTAATTTCAGCCCCCACCAAGGATGCCGATAAGGTGAAAACGATTGTCGTTGGGGTCAATGAGGCAGCCTTTGATCCAGCGGTGGATGTGATTGTCTCTAATGCCAGTTGCACCACGAATTGCTTGGCACCGGTGGCTAAGGTTTTACATCAGACGTTTGGGTTAGCCGAGGGTCTAATGACAACGGTGCACTCGGTCACAGCAACCCAACCCACCGTGGACGGCCCCAGTAAGAAGGATTGGCGTGGCGGCCGGGGAGCGGGTCAAAATATTATCCCGGCTTCTACGGGAGCTGCTAAGGCAGTAACACTGGTCTTGCCAGAACTGAAGGGCAAACTGACAGGGATGGCCTTTCGCGTCCCCACCCCTGATGTCTCGGTGGTGGATTTAACATTCAAAACGGAGAAGGCAACCAGCTATGCCGAAATTTGCGCTGCCATGAAGGCGGCCGCCGAGGGGGAACTCAAGGGTATTTTGGGCTATACCGAAGAGGCAGTGGTCTCCAGTGATTTTATTGGCGATGGCCGCTCCAGTATCTTCGATGCCACGGCGGGGATTGAACTCAACCCCCACTTCTTCAAGGTGGTTGCTTGGTATGACAATGAGTGGGGGTACTCCTGCCGGGTGGTGGATCTACTGAAAATAATGGCTGCTAAAGAGGGACTGCTCTAGCGCCCTAAGTCGTGGAGATGGTGGATAACGTCGCAGCAGTGCTGGGTCACCGCCTCTAGGAGGGCGCGATCGCCCGTAGGCGGTGGCGGAATGGGCGCGCCAATGCGGACGGTAATGGGAGCTGGGCGGGGGAAAGGGCTGTTTTTGAGAATCTCCTGCGTTCCCCAGAGGCAGACGGGCAACAGCGGCGCTTGGGCTTTGGCCGCAATCAGTGCTGCCCCCAGTTTCGGGTCATGGATGCGACCATCGGGGGTGCGTGTGCCCTCAAGAAAAACCCCCACCGCCCATCCCTGCTCTAGGGCGTTGAGGGCAGCCTGCAGGGCGCGGCGATCGCCGGCTCCCCGCTTTACGGGATAGGCGCCGTACCAAGTAATCAAGGTGCGAAAAATAGGAATCTGGAACAATTCCTCCTTGGCCATCCAAGCCACAGGGCGGCGCACACAGTTGGAGATCAAGGGAGGATCAAAGTAGCTGGCGTGATTGGCCACCACCACCAAGGGACCCCGCAGCGGTACGTGATCGGCACCATAAATGCGCCCGCGGAAATAGGTGTGCAGCAGTGGACTCACCACCGACCATTTGAAGAGATGATAGAGGAGGAGGCTAATCAGCGGCTCGCGATCGCGACTCACCCAAGGCTCTCCAAACTGGCAATTGTGGCAACGCTAGTAACCGCAATCTCTGGGGTGGTGCGTTTAACCAACCCCGCCAGGACATTGCCGGGGCCAATTTCTAAGGCTTGGCTCACCCCCGCCGCCGCAAGGGCATGACAGGTTTCTACCCAGCGCACAGCACCGGTCATCTGGGATTGTAACCGTGCCTTGATCACCGCTGCATCCCTGGTGGGTTGGGGGTCAACATTGTTCAAGACGGGAAAGATTGCCTCTTGGAATGTACACTCATCCAGTAGGGTGGCAAACGTGGCCGCAGCCTCCGCCATAAAGGGGGAATGAAATGCCCCACTCACATTCAGGGGCACCGCTCGTTTCACGTTAATTTTCCCTAGCAGAGCGTCCACCGCTTGCGGCAGCCCCGAAATCACCACCTGCTCCGGATGGTTATCATTGGCGAGAACGACATGGGGGGTGCTAGCGATCGCCCCTTGTAACTGCTCGCGGTCAAACCCCAGCAAGGCCACCATCTTGCCCCCCCCGGCGGCATCCATTAGTTCGGCTCGCCGCTGCACCAACTTCAGCCCCGTTTCAAAATCAAAGACCTCCGCGGCATAGAGGGCAGCGTATTCTCCAAGACTGTGACCCGCCACAAAATCCGCTTTTGCCCCCCGCTCTTTGAGGGCATCCACCAACAGGCTCTCCAGCACAAACAAACTCGGCTGGGTGTAAAGGGTTTGATGCAAATTGCCGATGCGGCCTGCACAGCAGTCTGGAACCGACCACCCCAGGATTGCCGCTGCCTCTTCGCACCGCTTCTTGGCTGGGGGATAGGCCGTCAGCAAATCCGCCATCATCTCTGGATGTTGCGACCCTTGGCCGGGAAATAACCATGCTGTCTTCGTCATCGGCAGTGCTCAACTCGAACCGCAATCTACTTTACCCGATTTGGCATGTCCGTTATACTGGAAAATTGTCGAGAAAAAGCTGCCCCTTCTATCTCCATAGGCTGACATGATTAAACTGCGTCTTAAGCGCTACGGCAAAAAACGGAACGCCACCTACCGAATTGTGGCCATGAATAATAGCGATCGCCGCGATGGGCGTGCCCTTGAGGAATTGGGCTTCTACGATCCGATCCGGGATGAAGTGCGCCTCAACGAAGAGGCGATTAAGCGGCGTTTGGCGCAGGGCGCACAGCCCACAGATACCGTGCGGCGGCTCTTTGTCAAAGCTAATCTTCTCCCCGAAACTGCCAAAAAATAGGCAATGACCGAGTCGGCTGCTCCCAACTACGCTGCCCTCATTCGTTTCCTGCTTGAGCCGTTTATGGAGGCTCCAGAAACTCTGAGGCTGCATGCAGAGTTTTCCCCTGCCAATTCTCGCATTTGGGTACGCCTTGCCTTTGCCGGTGAAGACAAGGGGCGGGTCTATGGCCGTGGCGGTCGTAATCTCCATGCCGTTCGAGCAGTTCTCCAGGCTGCCGCTCAAGCTGCCGGTCAGCAGGTTTACCTAGATGTTTACGACGATGCCAAAAGTACGCCTAAAATAGATCATCAAGGGGGCGATCGCCCGCGGCGATCCCGTCGTCGTTCCTATCCATCATCAAGGAGGCAAAGTTAGCGCGTGACTGAAGTGCGTTTAGGTGAAAACGAATCCATTGAGTCCGCCCTACGGCGATTCAAGAAAAAAATCCAAAAGGCGGGCATTCTTTCGGAAGTCAAACGGCGTGAACGTTACGAAAAACCCAGCCTACGCCGTAAGCGCAAACAGGAGGCCGCCCGCAAGCGCAACCGCTAAGTTTGAGGTATGACCACGAGGGAAAGCCTCACGATTGATCTTCATAGCCCGGAGAGCGCGATCGCCCTTGTCGGTGAGCAAGAAGCCAATTTACGCATCTTTGCCGCTCAAACAGGGGCGACCCTCGTGTTAAGGGGGCGCGATCTGTGCATCACGGGCACCCCTGCACAAATCCAACTCTGCCAACAACTCATTCAAGACCTCGGTACCCTCTGGCGTGAGGGACGGCCAGTGTCGGGGGTAGATATTCTCACCGTCCGCCAGGCCTACGATACCCAACAGCGGGAAGCCCTCCAAGAGCTGCAACAGGATATTCTGGCTCGCACCCGTCGCGGTGATATTATTCGCGCCAAAACCTTTCGCCAGCGCCAGTATGTGCAAGCGATTCGCAGTCATACGCTGACCTTTGGCATTGGGCCGGCGGGAACCGGCAAAACATTCTTGGCCACCGTCTTGGCGGTTCAGGCGTTGCTCGCGGGTACCTATGAGCGGTTAATCTTGACGCGGCCTGCAGTGGAAGCAGGGGAGCGACTGGGCTTTTTGCCGGGGGATCTGCAGCAAAAAATTGATCCCTATTTGCGCCCTCTCTACGATGCCCTTTACGAACTGGTGGAGCCGGAGAAAATTAGTAACCTGATGCAGCGAGGGGTGATTGAAGTGGCGCCCTTGGCCTACATGCGGGGGCGTACCCTGAATAATGCCTTTGTCATTCTTGATGAGGCACAGAACACCACCCCTGCCCAAATGAAAATGGTATTGACCCGCATTGGTTTTAACTCCTGCTTGGTGGTGACCGGAGACCTGACGCAAACGGATTTACCAGACCATCAAACCTCCGGCCTCAGTGTGGCCACAAAAGTTCTCAAGGACGTAGAAGGGGTTGCCTTTTGCTATTTAACCAAGGGGGATGTGATTCGCCATCCCCTTGTGGAGCGGATTATTGATGCCTACGATCGCCATGAGCAGGCCTTGCTCACGAAGCCAAAAGAGCGCGCATCTGGGCGTAGCGATCGCTCAACCAAGGCCAATTAACCACCTGCCACCAAGCCTCTAGGTATTGATCGCGGCGGTTGCGATACGTTAGGTAGTAGGCATGTTCCCACAGATCATTGCCCAAGATGGGCAGTTGCCCCTGCATCAGCGGAGAATCTTGGTTCAGCGTGGTGGTAATTTCTAGATTCCCTTGGGGCGTGAGCACAAGCCAGACCCAGCCACTGCCAAAGTGCCGCAGACCCGCCTCCTGAAACTGAGTTTGAAACTCCGAGAAAGAACCAAATGTGGCCGCAATTGCTGTGGCCAAGTCCCCGGTGGGTTCACCGCCACCCTGCGGCGCCATACTTTGCCAAAAGAGGGAATGGTTGGCATGGCCACCCCCATGGTTGCGTACGGCTTGTTGGATGGCAGTGGGTAGTTGGCGAATGCGGCGTAGGAGGTCTTCAATAGCCAGCCCATGCCATTGGCGGTAGGGTGTCAGGACCTTGTTCAGTGTCTTCACATAGGCCGCATGGTGTTTATCGTGGTGCAGGTGCATCGTCTCCGCATCAATGACCGGCTCCAGGGCGTCGTAGGCATAGGGCAAGGGGGGCAGCCCATAAATTTCTAACGGCTCACCTTGAGCCACGGCGGGACGCGATCGCAACCAGAGGGTAGCAGCACTGCCGACAAGGAGGCCGAGGGTTTGACGACGGGTTAGGGGCATACTGAGTACGTGAGATGTTCCCGCTAATAGTTTAAGCCCCTCAGAATTATCTTTGGCACAGCAGCAGTTGTTGGGCTTGACGGGGGGGTAGTCCCTCCAGGAGCGATCGCAAATCATTCCCTTGGAAACCTTGGGTCAAAAGCTGCAAGCTGTATTGTCTCAGATGACGGCGGGGAGGATGGCTCTTTGACAGTGTGGTCACTCATTACAAAGCCTTTATTAGCCCTATCTTCAAATTGAATTGGTATAGGTATTAGCACTTAGCCAGGTGATGGTTTCCCGCAGCCATGCCTCTGGATCACTACTGTTGGCGAGAGTACCCATTTGACCGACGGCGGTGAGGGCAGCTTCAATTTCGCGATCGCTATAGCCCAGAGCCAAAAGAGTCAACTCCAGTTCTTCACGCAGCGCTGCGGTGGGCACGCCAGCGGGAGCGGTTGTTAACCCTGTTTCCTCTCGCCAAGCACTCAATGCAGCTTTGAGTTCAAGGGCAATCCGTTCAGCGGTTTTATTGCCCACCCCTGGCGCGCGGCTTAGACGACGGGCATTACCACTCACGATTGCCTGCACTAGTTCCGGCAGAGGCAGGGTATCCAGCAACGATAGCGCCATCTGCGGCCCAACCCCATTGACACGGATTAAACGCCCAAAGAGATCCCGCTCCGCTGCCGAGGCAAAGCCATAGAGGAGCATCTGGTCTTCACGGACACTGAGATGGGTAAAAATCTGCACCACCTCAGCACTTGGTGGGTATTGCCGCAAAAGATGGGAGGTGACTAGCAAGCGATACCCCACCCCATTTACCTCTAGGATGAGGGCAGAGCGATGACCACCCTCGGATTGATGGGCAACAACAGTTCCTTTGAGGTAGGCAAACACAGTCGGTTTCTGCTCGCGGATTCTTGGCAATAGAGTAGCCAAGCCGATGATGAGATTCGAACTCATGACCGCTCGATTACGAATCGAGTGCTCTACCGCTGAGCTACATCGGCATTCAAGGCATTACTTATGCTAGCACGATCGCCCCGAGAACGGGCAGGGCAGTGGAAAAATTTTTGCGATTGCGCGCTTGTGTCCATCTGCCCCAAGGGTTACAATAGACGATTGTGTTAATTAACGAGTTAAGAAAATCACTTGGCAAACGTCGTCGTTGTTGGTGCCCAGTGGGGCGATGAAGGTAAGGGCAAAATCACCGATCTCCTGAGCAAGTCTGCCGATGTGGTAGTTCGCTATCAGGGCGGTGTTAACGCAGGTCACACGATTGTCGTCAAGGACCAAACCCTGAAATTGCACCTGATTCCGTCGGGGATTCTCTACCCCGATACCCAGTGCATCATTGGGGCGGGAACAGTGGTAGATCCCAAGGTACTCCTTGAGGAACTGGAGCAACTGGAACAGTTGGGGGTGAGCACGGAGAATCTGCTGATTGCAGAAACCGCCCATGTGACGATGCCCTACCACCGCCAGTTGGATATTGCCGCTGAGGAGCGGCGGGGCGCCCACCGCATTGGTACGACGGGACGGGGAATTGGCCCCACCTATGCCGATAAATCGGAGCGCGTGGGCATCCGTATGCTGGATTTGCTGGATGCAGAGCAGTTGGCTGCCAAGCTGGAGTGGGCGATCGCCCAAAAGAATTTGATCCTCGAAAAACTTTATGGACTTGCTCCCCTCGAACCCCAGCCGATCATTGAAGAATACTGTGCCTACGGTGAGCGCCTGCGATCGCACATCGTGGATGGTTCCCTCGTGCTCGATGATGCCATCCGTCGGCGGCGCAACATTCTCTTTGAAGGTGCCCAAGGTACCCTCTTAGACCTCGATCACGGCACCTATCCCTACGTCACCTCCTCAAACCCTGTGGCCGGGGGTGCCTGTGTCGGAGCCGGCATTGGGCCGACGATGATTGACCGCGTCATTGGTGTGGCCAAAGCCTATACCACTCGGGTTGGCGAAGGGCCTTTTCCAACAGAACTCTTGGATGAGGTGGGCGAACTCTTGGGCAATCGCGGTGCTGAATTTGGCACCACGACTGGGCGACGCCGTCGCTGTGGCTGGTTTGATGCAGTAATCGGCCGCTACGCTGTGCGCATCAATGGTCTGGATTGCTTGGCCATTACAAAGCTGGATGTTTTGGATGAATTGCCAGAAATCAAGGTGTGCGTTGCCTACGATATTGACGGTGAGCGGTGCGAACACTTTCCCAGCAATGCCCTCAAGTTTGCCCGCTGTCGTCCCATCTATGAAACCCTGCCGGGGTGGCAGCAATCCACCCGTCATTGCCGCTCCCTCGATGATCTGCCCAAGGCGGCATTGAACTATCTGAAGTTTTTGGCTGAAATTATGTCTGTTCCCATTGCAATTGTCTCCTTGGGAGCAGAGCGCAGCCAAACCATCATTGTTGAGGATCCGATTCACGGCCCCAAACGGGCACTCCTCAAAGATGATGGCACCCAAGTCCATCCCGTTTTATCTTAGTAATCCTAGTTGGAGTTGCAGCAATGTCTCGTTCCTTAACCATCGAGGGGCAACTACGCCCTGCCAATGCTAAGCCCAATGCCCTGCGGCGTGAGGGCAAAACCCCTGCTGTCCTCTATGGCCCTGCCATTGCATCCTCCGTTGCCTTGGTGGTGGATAGCCATGCCGCCGAACTTTTGGTGCGGGATGCTCGTCCTCAGAAAACCCCCATTCAGCTTTCCGTGCCCGAGCTGCCGTGGCAGGGAACAGTGGTGCTTCAGGAGGTGCAAACCCACCCCGCCAGGGATACCCTCTACCACCTCTCCTTTTTAGCCAAAGCTGAAAACTAGTCTCTGAGGGGGAATTTGCTATAGTGGGGATATGTTAAGTGATTGTTAACAATGCCAGCCACGCTACTTCGTTCTGCGGATTTTGCCCATCTTAACTATTCCCCCCAAGGCGATCGCTTTGATGGCTCTTGGGAATCTCTCCTAGCCACTCTCTTGGGACTGGGACGGGCGGCTGGCGCTGATTTTGTTGAGATTTTCTTAGAGCGCAACCACTACCTCAGTACCCTTGTGGAGGACGATCGCCTCACGAGTGTCTCGCCTCGCCTGAGTTTAGGGGCAGGGATTCGCGTTTTTCGGGGTACCAGCGATTGCTATGTGAGCACCAATGACCTGAGCTTCCAAGGGCTGCGGGCGGCTCTCGAGAAAGCCCTTGGCCTAATGGGCTTGCTCTTACCCAGTCCCCAAGCCTATGTGCCTGAAGTTCACCTTGAACCACTGCGGGACTATGCCCAAGGCCGCAAGGAAGGCTGGCTGGCCACCTGTAGTTCGATTGCTGAAGTGGCAGATATTCTCCTGGCGGGGAGCGATCGCCTGCGCCAGAAAACTCAGCATCTGCAATCCCGTCGTCTCAGTTATTTTCGCGATTGGCAAGAGGTGATGGTGGCCGCCAGCGATGGCACGTTTGGGCGCGATATTCGCCTCACCCAGTCGGCAGTGGCCTCGGTTCTCTGTGCCGACGGGGAACACCGCGCCTCCATTGGTGAGCGCCATGGCGATACCAGTAACCCCGACTTTTTGCGCCAGTGGGACTACACTGCCTTGACTGACACTGTTGCTGAAGCAGCCGGCAAAATGCTCTATGCCGACTACGTGGAATCGGGTACCTATCCCGTAATCATGGCCAACCAATTTGGCGGTGTGATCTTCCATGAAGCCTGTGGTCACCTCTTGGAAACCACCCAAATTGAGCGGGGCACCACCCCCTTTGCCGACAAAAAAGGGGAAAAAATTGCCCATGAAAACTTGACGGCCTGGGATGAGGGCATGACCCCCGGCGCCTTTGGCAGCATTGACATGGACGATGAGGGGATGCCGGCACAGCGCACATTGCTGATTGAAAATGGCGTCCTCAAGAATTTCTTGAGCGATCGCGCCGGTTCGATGCGTACAGGGCACCCGCGCACGGGCAGTGGCCGCCGCCAAAGTTATAGCTATGCGGCCGCTTCGCGGATGCGCAATACCTATATTGCTCCCGGCGAGTACACAGTTGAGGACTTAATTGCTTCTGTGGATCGCGGCATTTACTGCAAACGCATGGGAGGTGGCAGCGTCGGCGCCACAGGTCAATTTAACTTTGCCGTTGAGGAGGCCTACTGGATTGAAAATGGCCAACTCAAACACCCCCTCAAAGGAGCCACACTGATTGGCGAAGCCAAAGAAATTCTGCAGCGAATTTCTATGTCTGCTAACGATCTCGCCCTTGCCCCCGGCTTCTGTGGCTCGATTAGTGGTAGCATTTACGTCACTGTCGGTCAGCCCCATATCAAAGTGGACGCTATTACCGTGGGTGGCCGCTAAACTGATTACCTGCGGTTATGGGTTTGAGTAGAAATACCTAAAGATTTTATATGTGAATTTTTGTGACTTTGGCTACATTATCATAGAAAAAGAAGGGAAGGAAAGGCAGTGCAGCTTTTTAATCGCCCTCACCGCCTGGTGGGTGCCTTAACTTCTCTTCGGAGACAAAACATTGGACTGAATGACCAGTGCTTACTGGTCTTTTTTTTGCTTTTTTAAGCCGCCCTCGCCTAGGCGGCGGCTGGAGTTTTCACTTGAGCAAGAAGTTCCTGGAGTTCTTCACCCTCAATTACTTCTTTCTCTAGGAGTTTTTGGGCGATCGCTTCGAGAAGGTCACGGTTTTCCTTGAGAATGCTGAGCGCCTGCTGGTGGGCTGACTCGACAATTTCCTTGACCTCGCGATCAATGGCTTGAGCGGTTTCTTCACTCACTGCCCGCAACATCATGCCATTGGTCGTTAAAAAGCTGGACTGTTTTTGCTCAAAGGCAAGGGGACCCAGGACTTTGCTCATACCGTAACTGCGCACCATCCGCTCCGCCAAATCCGTTGCCCGTTGCAGATCATTGGCTGCCCCAGTGGTGATGGTGCCAAAGACAATCTCCTCTGCCGATCGCCCCCCCAGCAATGTGGCAATTTGAGCACGCAACTCCTGCTCATCAAGAAGGAAGCGATCCTCTGTTGGCAACTGCAACGTATAACCAAGGGCGGCCATGCCACGGGGCACAATCGAGATTTTCTCTACACGACCGCTCCCCGGCAGGGCACAGCCAACAAGGGCATGCCCCACTTCGTGGTAGGCGACAATTTTCTTCTCCTTCTCGTTGAGGACGCGGCTTTTCTTCTCAAGACCGGCCACAATGCGTTCAATTGCTTCGGCAAAGTCCTGTTGGGTCACCACTTCCCGTTGATTGCGAGCCGCGAGTAGGGCGGCCTCATTGACCAAGTTGGCCAAATCTGCGCCGGCAAACCCCGGTGTACGGGCGGCGATCGCGTGCAGATCCACTTCAGGGGCTAGTTTTACCTTTTTGGCATGGATTTTCAAAATTGCCTCCCGCCCACTCAAATCGGGGCGATCCACCAACACTTGGCGGTCAAACCGTCCAGGTCGCAGTAGGGCTGGATCAAGGGTTTCCGGTCGGTTGGTTGCTGCTAAAACAATGACCGTTGCCCCTGTGGCATCAAAGCCATCCATTTCCGTCAGCAGTTGGTTCAGAGTTTGTTCCCGCTCATCATTTCCGCCATAGAAGCCAGCGCTGGAACGCGATTTACCAATGGCATCCAACTCATCAATAAAGACAATACAGGGGGCTTGCTTTTTCGCCTGCTCAAAGAGATCCCGCACACGGGCAGACCCTACACCCACAAATAGCTCCACAAATTCCGATCCGGAAATTGAGAAAAAGGGCACATTGGCTTCGCCGGCAACCGCTTTAGCCAGTAGGGTTTTCCCTGTTCCCGGTGGCCCGACGAGCAGCACGCCTTTGGGAATGCGAGCACCAATTTGAATATAACGCTGGGGATTTTTTAGGAAATCAACAATCTCGACGAGTTCAGCCTTGGCTTCCTCAACCCCGGCGACATCGTCGAAGCGAATTCCTGTGTTTGCACCTTCAACGTAAACCTTGGCACGGCTTTTACTGATGGAGAGAACGCCCTGTGGCCCGCCCGCTTGGCGACTGGCAAAGAATTGAAAGATTAACACAAACACAATCGGGGGAATTACCCAGCCGAGGATGTTCAACACCCAACTATTGCGGGGTGGGGGTGCCGCTGCAAATTCCACTCCCTGAGCTTCCAGTCGCTTGGGTAGCTCTAAGTCAAAGATGGGGGTGGTGGCCAACACTTGGGCAGGGCGATCGCCTTTGGGTTTGAGTTGGTAAAGAATCTCGTCTTGACTGATATAGACGCGGTTCACCTCCCCTTCTTCCACTTGGTGGATAAACACACTATAGGGAACTTGAGGTGGGCGCGGTGAGAACAACTGCGGGAAGAACAGATTCAGTAGAAGAAAGCCTACCCCCAGCAATAGTAAAAAATTACCAATTTGACGGCTCCGCGGTGCTTGCGGTGAGTCTTTAATGGCCATAACAAACGCTCCCCAGCGGGTACTTACTGTCCATAGTGACACTTGGGAGGAATGGAGGGCAAGGGTCAGAACTTTAAGATTAATTCACCTCCGCCGTTGGCGAGTTGAGCAAGGCCCAGTAACCTCGGAAAGATGGTTAAGCTTTTGCTATACTAGAGTATTGTCCTTTGATCTAACCTTTTTGCATCGTAGCATGGTTGACCTAAGTAGCCTCAGACGCGATTTTTCCCTCTTGCGCGATCGCCTGGGTCATGCCCAGGACTATCTTTGACCCGGCTGCATTGAGGGCAAAAATTCATGACCTTGAGCACACGGCGGCTCAACCCGACTTCTGGAATCATCCGGCAACCGCCCAAGCTACGCTACAGCAGCTCACTGAAACTAAGGACACCCTCAGCCAACTCCAGGATTGGCAAAAAAAACTTGAGCACGTGGAAACTGCTCTGGAGCTTCTTGAATTAGAAGCAGATCAATCTTTGCTAGCAGAAGCCACAACCCTGCTGAAAGACCTAGGAACCCAGTTGAGCCGCTGGGAACTGGAGCAGCTCCTGAAGGGACCCTACGACAAAAATAACGCCATCCTAACAATCAATGCCGGCGCCGGCGGCACTGACGCTCAAGACTGGGCAGAAATGTTACTGCGCATGTACACCCGCTGGGCAGAACGTCACGGTTACCAAACCCATCTGGCGGAACTGTCGGAAGGAGAGGAAGCGGGTATAAAGTCGGCCACCCTAGAGATTCGCGGCCGCTATGCCTACGGTTATCTGCGCTCGGAAAAGGGCACCCACCGCCTGGTGCGCATTTCTCCCTTTAATGCCAATGGTAAGCGGCAGACGAGTTTTGCCGGCGTGGATGTGATGCCAGAGCTAGATCAATCCGTTACAGTGGAAATTCCCGAGAGCGATTTGGAGATTACCACCTCCCGCAGTGGCGGCAAGGGCGGCCAAAACGTCAACAAGGTGGAAACGGCAGTGCGCATTGTCCACAAGCCAACAGGCTTAGCCGTCCGCTGCACCCAAGAGCGATCGCAACTGCAAAACAAGGAAAAAGCCCTTGCCATTCTCAAAGCAAAGCTATTGGTGATTGCCCAAGAGCAAAAAGCAAAGGAAATTGCCGATATTCGTGGCGATGCCGTTGAGGCGGCTTGGGGGAACCAAATTCGTAACTATGTCTTCCATCCCTACCAACTGGTGAAAGACCTACGCACCGACGTGGAAACTACAGCCGTTCAGGACGTGATGGACGGTGACCTCGATCCTTTTATCCAGGCCTATCTCCGTCAGCAAACAGAGGAGTCCCGCTAAATAAAAAACCTCCCCCTAAAGGGTTGGGGAGGTCTTGACAAAAGTTCAGCCAATGAAAGAGAACCTAAATCTCCACCACACCCCCTGCAGCCTGCAGGCGAGCACGGGCACGGCGAAAGGCTTGGGTGGCTTGAATTTTGGCTTGTTTGGATTCTCCCTGTTCAGCTTTGGCAAGGGCAGCCTGGGCTTCAGCAAATTCGGCCTTGGCTTTTTCTAGGTCAATTTTGTCGCCGCGCTCAGCCCCGTTGACAAGGATGGTCACTTCGTTGTTTTCCACCTCCGCAAAGCCCCCCATGAGGGCGATCGCCACCCATTCGCGGTTCTGGCGCACCCGCATGACACCTATTTCTAAGGCAGTTAAGAGGGGGGCATGATTGGAAAGAATGCCCAACTGCCCCGTCGTACTGGGCAAAATGACTTCTTCGGCGGGGGCATCCCAAACAGTTTTATCGGGCGCAATTACCCGAACAGTCATCACCATAACGCTTCCTTTGCCACTCAATCGGAATCTCAGGGTGGGTTGCCCCACCCTCTATTACTTCTGCAAAACCTAGGCTTTCAGTTTTTCAGCTTTGGCTTTTGCTTCTTCGATATTGCCCACCATGTAGAAGGCTTGCTCTGGCAGATCATCCAGCTCACCGCTGAGGATCATCTGGAAGCCTTTGATGGTTTCTGGAAGGGGGACATACTTCCCAGGGGCACCGGTAAAGACCTCGGCCACAAAGAAGGGCTGCGACAGGAAACGCTCAATTTTCCGTGCCCGTGCCACCGTGAGGCGGTCTTCTTCAGAGAGTTCATCAAGACCCAAAATGGCGATAATGTCTTGCAGCTCTTTGTAGCGCTGTAGTGTAGCTTGGACGGCGCGTGCTGTTTGATAGTGTTCTTCACCGACAATGTCTGGCTGCAGCATATTGGAAGTGGAGCCAAGGGGATCTACCGCAGGGTAAATCCCTTTAGCAGCCAGACTGCGGGAGAGCACGGTGGTACCATCCAAGTGAGCAAAGGTGGTTGCCGGCGCAGGGTCAGTTAAGTCGTCCGCAGGCACATAAACCGCTTGAATTGAGGTAATCGAACCTTCGGTGGTCGAGGTAATCCGCTCCTGCAGTGCCCCCACATCTGTACCAAGGGTAGGCTGGTATCCCACCGCAGAGGGCATCCGACCCAACAGTGCCGACACCTCTGAACCTGCCTGGACAAAGCGGAAGATGTTATCAATAAACAGCAGAACATCCTGCTTGTTGACATCGCGGAAGTATTCGGCCATTGTCAACCCCGACAGACCTACGCGCATCCGGGCACCGGGGGGTTCGTTCATTTGACCGTACACAAGGGCAATTTTTGATTTGCTGGGATCGTCTTTATTGATGACACCCGATTCAATCATCTCGTTATAGAGGTCATTGCCTTCGCGGGTACGCTCACCCACCCCGGCAAACACTGAGACACCGCCGTGTTGGGTGGCAATGTTGTTGATAAGCTCCATCATGATCACGGTCTTGCCCACACCGGCACCACCAAAGAGGCCGATTTTACCGCCACGGCGATAGGGGGTGAGTAGGTCAATCACCTTGATGCCCGTTTCAAACACCGAGGGCTTAGTTTCCAATTGCGTAAAGCTGGGGGCAGGACGGTGAATAGGCAGGGTTTCAGTGGCATTGACGGCACCTTTTTCGTCCACGGGTTCACCCAGCACATTGAAGATGCGGCCAAGGGTAGCCGTCCCGACGGGCACGCTGATGGGGGCACCGGTGTCAACAACTTCCATTCCCCGCACTAAGCCATCGGTGCTGCTCATGGCAACGGCACGGACGCGGTTATCGCCTAGCAGTTGTTGCACTTCGCAGGTAACTGCCACGTCTAGGCCGGCCTCGTTTTTGCCTTGAATCCGCAGGGCGTTGTAAATGGCGGGCATTTTGCCGCTGGGAAATTCAATGTCAACGACAGGGCCAATGACCTGAGTAATAAAGCCTACATTGGTTCGTTCTGCTGATATGACCATGGACGTTTGCCTACTGTCTAGGTAAATTCATTTGCGTTTTTTAGAGGGCGATCGCTCGCCAAGGGGCACAACGATCGCGATTGAAAGTGGAATGCAGCGCTTGGTGCAAGCGCACCACAATACAACGTACCACTAATGCGGCCTTTTTCTATCGGATTCGGTCGGATCCAAGTTTGGAGTCTCATTGACCCAGCGCAGTTGCTGCGAAAAAGGCGGCAGGGCAGAAATTAGCCAACGACTTCAATTTCGTCCTCAAAAAACCAAGTGCTGGAGCGGTCGTCAAAGGTGACAATAACGCCAACCCCACTGCCATCGGTCATCTTAAAACCGGTAATTTGACCCACTTGGCCGAGTTTTTGAATGATGTCTTGGGCGACGCGATCGCGAATTCGACAGACGCGCACTTTTTGCCCCACGTCCATAGCAACTCCCAAACTTTGTATAATCCTTGAAAATCCTACCAAGAAACCGTCACATTCACACGGGTTTACACTATGGGTCGTCTGCGGGTTGGGCTACTGTTTGGGGGACGCTCACGGGAGCATGAGGTTTCAGTGGCCTCGGCAGCAGCGATCGCCCAAGCCTTTGCCGAAGGCGACAATCGCGATCGCTATGAAGTGGTGCCCATCTATATTCAAAAAGATGGTTACTGGCGCTTGACAGACCGCGTTGGCATCCCCGCTGAGCCAGCACCAGAGGCGTCCCTCTGGCAATTTCCTACGGTTGCTGAAACCATTGACGTTTGGTTCCCAATGCTCCACGGCCCCAACGGTGAGGATGGCACCATTCAAGGCCTGCTGCAATTGATGCAACGCCCCTATGTGGGTTCAGGGGTGGCCGCCTCGGCCATTGGTATGGACAAAATTCTGATGAAAACGGTCTTTGGCGCGGTGGGCTTACCCCAGGTGCGCTACGTAGCCCTTCAGCGCAGTGACCTCTGGTCGGATCCCTGTCGTTACCACCATTTGTGCGATCGCATTGAAACCGAACTGGGCTATCCCTGCTTTGTGAAACCCGCCAACCTTGGTTCCTCAGTGGGCATTACCAAGGCAAAAAATCGCCAACAACTCACAACTGCCCTTGAGGCCGCTGCTGAATTGGATCGCCGCATTATTGTTGAAGCAGGTGTAGTTGCCCGTGAGCTAGAATGCGCTGTGCTCGGCAATGACAAACCCCAAGCCTCGGTGGTGGGGGAAATTACCTACAACAGTGAGTTTTACGACTACGAAACGAAATATACCGAGGGTCGCGCCCAACTCCATATCCCTGCGGACATTCCCCCCGCAGTGAGTGAGCAGATCCGCAGCCTGTCCCTACAGGCTTTTCAAGCCCTTGATGCCGCCGGCCTTGCCCGCTTTGATTTCTTCTATCTCCCAAGCACAGGGGAAGTGTTGATGAACGAAGTGAATACCCTGCCGGGGTTTACAGCCCTGAGTATGTACCCGCAACTGTGGGCGGCCAGTGGCGTGCCTTTTCCAGAGTTAGTTCATCGCTTGGTGCAGTTGGCGCTAGAACGGCACGGCTAGGGACTTCCCCCTTATGTGAAGAACAATAAAGGCAGCGAATCAAGGTCTTGACTTATTCCACTAAATAACTCTATAGCCATATAAGACTATATGGCTAGGCATGTTATGAAACAATCCTTGCGGAGCAAGTCCAGTCAATGGGCAACAATTTGGCTATTTTTTCTTGATTGCGATTGGGGGTCTTTGGTAGCCGTGGCTCGGCTACCTCATGCTGGGTATTCCCGTGCTGGCCTATTTTCGTAGCCGCTACTGGTGTAGTAACCTCTGCCTTCGGGGCGCCTTCTTTGATTTATCACTTTAGCCCCCACCGTCCCTATCCCAAACTCTTCAAAAAACAGCGTTTCCGCTGGGCTGTCTTTCGCTTGACCATTTTTGCCATTCGCATGACCTTGGCATGGAGCAATTAGATGGCGGTGGGGGGTCTCTTTGTGAATCTGTGTGTCGTCACATCCATTGTGGCAATTCTCTTAGGGGTGATTTTTAATCAGCGGGCGTGGTGTGCCATTTGCCCCATGGGAACTCTCCAAGAATCACTGGGCAAGCTCGGCAGTGGGCGAACGAAAGCCAAAAAGCCAGTGCTAAAGCCACAAAATTATTGCTGCCTGTGGAGTAAGCAGGCGATCGCTAGCATTCACTAGAATTAAGGTATCCACCGAAGACAGCAACCAACGTGAGTAAACTGCAGGAGTGGGGATTCAGTAAAGACTGGTGGCGCAACCAACGGGGAGAATTTTGGGTCATTGGCCAAGCGGTGCTCAGTATTGGCTTTATTCTCTTGCCGGTGGTACGAGTGGTGAGCTTGCCCTTGTCGGTGCGCCTAGGACTGACCCTTGGCTTGGGGCTGATTGGCCTTGGCCTGGGGATTGCTGGCCTGTTTCACCTAGGGAATAACTTGACGCCCCTCCCCCATCCTAAGGAAGACAGTCAATTAGTGACCACGGGGGTTTATGGGTGGGTGCGCCATCCGATCTATAGCAGTGTCATCTTTTTGGCCTTGGCTTATACGGCTTGGCAAATGAGCCTTTCCCACGGGCTGGGGGCGATCGCCCTCTTCATTTTCTTTGACCGCAAGGCGGCTCAAGAGGAGCAGTGGCTAGCGGCTAAGTTTGAGGACTACGCCAGTTATCGGCAGGCGGTGAAAAAACTGATTCCCTTCCTTTACTGATTTCCGTTCTTTTGCTGGTTTGGCTGGAACACAACTTGCCGCAGACTGGATACAGGGTAGCTACCGTCCCCTTATCGAAGCTCTCATGGATGTTGTCCTTTGCCATCAAATTGCCGATTTTGATACCCTAGGGGCAGCCGTAGGTCTGGCGCGTCTGTATCCGGGTACCAAAATTGTCCTGACGGGGGGGACGCACCCCAAGGTGGGGGAGTTTTTGGCCTATCACCGCGATGAGTATCCCCTCATTGAAGCAAGAGCCGTTGACCCTAGCCAATTGCGGCAAATTTGGGTAGTGGATACGCAGTGGCGCCGCCAGTTGGGGCAAGCCGCAGGATGGCTAGACCAGCCCCACGTCCGAATTGGTCTATACGATCACCATTTAGAGGTAACAGGGGACATTGTGCCGCAGCAGCAATGGTTAGAACCCGTTGGCGCCACCAGCACGATTCTCTGTGAACAGTTGCAGGCTAAAAAAATTACCCTTTCCCCGACAGAAGCAACGGTGCTGGCGTTGGGCATTCATGCCGATACGGGTTCTTTGACCTTTGAGCAAACCACAGTGCGGGATGTGCAGGCCCTGGCTTGGCTGTTGAACCAAGGGGCAAATCAGCGGGCGATCGCCACCTATTCCGAGGCTGGCTTGAGTGCAGAGCTGCAACCCTATCTGCGGCAGGCGTGGGCGAATCTCCAGCAAGTAGTTCATCACGGCTACCGACTGGGCTGGGTACTGCTGCACACAGCGGACTATCTCCCTGGACTCTCACGGTTAGTCAGCCAATTGGCGGATCTCAGTGAGTGCGATGCCCTGCTCCTTGGGCATCAGTATCGGCAACATCATCTTGCGATTATTGCCCGCAGCCGCATTCCTAGGGTCAATGTTGCCCATTTGCTGACTCCCCTGGGGGGGGGTGGCCATGCCCAAGCTGCCGCAGTAACCGTTACCACAGACCATCCAGAGGCGCTGCTCGAAAAGCTGTTTGAGACCCTCAAAGAACAAATTCCCCGTCCGCCAACCGCAGCAGAACTCATGTCCTCGCCTGTGCGCACTGTCCGCCCAGAGACCTCCATTGCCGATGCCCACCGCATCTTGCTGCGCTATGGCCATTCCGGGCTGTCGGTGGTGAGTGCAGAAGGGGAACTTCAAGGGATCATTTCACGGCGGGATTTAGATGTGGCGCTGCACCATGGGTTTGCCCATGCGCCGGTCAAAGGCTATATGAAAGCACCGGTGCGCACGGTTTCGCCCACGACACCGTTACCGGAGATTCAAGCCCTGATGGTGCAGTACGATATTGGGCGGTTACCCGTGGTGAATGATCAGGGTGACCTTGTGGGGATTGTTACCCGTACCGATGTGTTGCGCCATCTCTATGCCCTTAGCCGCGAAACGGAAACCGTGTGCCCTTTGCCAGCCTTAAATCTTTACGAAGCTTTACAGGAACGGCTGCCGGAGGCACTGTGGGCACTGCTACAACGGGCGGCGGCGATCGCCAAGGAACAGGGCTGGCAACTTTACCTTGTGGGAGGCGCCGTGCGGGATCTGCTGCTGGCGATCGCCCAGGGGAATTGCCCCTTACCCACACGGGAGTTTGATTTAGTTGTAGATGGGGTGCAACAGGAGGAGGCGGCCGGGGTGCATTTGGCGCAAGCGCTCCATGACCTCTACCCCGAGACGGATTTACAGATCTACGGTCAGTTTCAAACCGCTGCGCTCCACTGGCCGAAGACGTCGGCCCTGGCAGGGTTTGCCGTAGATATTGCCACTGCCCGCAGTGAGTTTTATCCCTATCCGGCAGCGCATCCGGAAGTGGCAGCCAGTTCGATTCGCCAAGATCTCTACCGCCGCGACTTTACCATCAATGCCCTGGCCATGCGCCTTACCCCACCGCGCCACGGCGAGATTCTGGATTTCTTTGGGGGGCAGGAGGATTTGCAGCGGCGGTTGATTCGGGTGCTTCACCCCAACAGTTTTATTGAAGACCCGACACGGATTTTTCGGGCGGTGCGTTTTGCGGTGCGCCTTGGCTTTGACCTAGAGCCGCAAACCCGCCAGTACATCGAATATGCCCTGACAAGCGGTGTTTTTGCCGGCCGCGATCGCCATTTAGGCGCGCCCCGAGGGGGCGATCGCTCCACCTCAAAACGGCCTTCCCTCCAGAGTCGGCTGCGCAATGAACTGCGCTATATTCTGGAACTCCCCCTTGCCCCTGGCGAACACTTTGGCGGTGAGCGTGCCTTAACAATGCTGGCGGAGTTGGGTGCCCTCGAGTGTTTAGATCGCCAAGTCACCTTTGATGCAGCAGCTAAAGAACGCCTAAAATTGGTTTGGGAGTGGTGGCCAGAGGTTCCTGAGCGGCGGGAGTGGCAAAGCTTTCCCCTGTGGGAGCTAGAACTCTTGGCACTGATTGTGACGGTTCCCACCGCAGGGGCGATCGCCCGTCAACTGCAACTGGGGGAGCAGATCTGGGAGTGGCTCGACACTTTTCCTAACTTTCAAGAGACATGGCAGACATTGCGGCAGAGCCAGCAACCCCGCAGTTGCTACTGCAACTTTTTAGAACATCAGCCCCTCCCTCTAATTGTGCTGTTGGCAGCGGTGCAGCAGGCAAAGGGGAGTGAAGCAGCGTTGTCGGATGTGACCCTCTTGCGGGAATATCTCTGGCAGTGGCGGTTGCAAAAGCCCCCCTTGAATGGCCACGACCTGCAGCAGTTGGGCTATGCCCGTGGACCGCAATTACGGCAGATTCTCCTTGCCCTGCGCTCAGCAATGCTCGATGGCCTTGTCAGCGATCGCCCCAGTGCCATTGCCTATGTTGAAGCCCATTTTCCGAGGTCATGAATTGGTTTCAACCGGTTATTGGTCAGCCAACCGCCGTACAACTGTTAACCCATGCCCTTGAGCGCCAGCGCCTAGCACCCGCCTACCTTTTTGTGGGTCCTGAAGGCGTCGGCCGTGCCCTCACTGCCCGCTGCTTCCTCCACGCCATTCTCGAAGAGGACAGTGACCTTAGCAACCACCCCGATGTCCTCTGGCTAGAACCCACCTACAGTGTGCAAGGGACGCTCTACACCCGTCGCCAACTGCTTGCGGCAAATAAGGAGATTCCCCGCAGCCCGCCTCAACTGCGCTTGGAGCAAATTCGCCAACTCAGCCGTCACCTCAGCCAACCGCCTATGCGCGCCCCGCGATCGCTGGTGGTTTTAACCCAAGCCGAAACCATGAATGAAGCCGCTGGCAATGCCCTGCTGAAAACCCTTGAGGAACCGGGGCGTGCCACGCTAATTCTCATTGCCCCCAGTCCATCGGCTTTATTGAATACAATTGTTTCCCGCTGTCAGCACATTCCCTTCTATCCCCTTAATCGTCAGGATATGGAACAGGTACTGGCACAGGTGGCTCCCCCTGAGTTTTGGCATCAAGTCACTCCCGCCCTGCTGGCTTTGGGAGCAGGGTCGCCGGGGGCAATTCTGCAAGCCTGGCAAACATGGCAAGAAATTCCTGAGGCGTTTCGCCACCTTGGTGAACAACTGACTGCCCCCCTACCTCTACAAACTGCTTTGGAATTGGCACGGGACATCAGCCAGTCCCTAGATGTGGAACGGCAGCTGTGGCTTCTGAGTCTAATGCAGCAGCAACTGTGGCAAGGGGGAGAGTTTCCCCGGTGTGTTTCAATGCTTCAGGAATTGGAGCGTGCCCGCCAGTATTTGCAGCAGTACGTTCAGCCTCGCCTTGTTTGGGAGGTATTACTAATGCAGTGGGGGAGAGTGTGATAGGCTATCAGCAGCAGTTGGAAAAATGACAGGGTCAATCATGGTAAAGCACCAATGGCTGGGAGCCATCGCGATCGCGGTGCTCCTAGGGGGATGCCGGTCGGCCATGGGTCGCTTAGAATCACCGGCAGTTGCCCGTCCAGACCGTGAAGGGGTCAACGCCGATGTGGCTGTGGCACGGTTGGCGCCCTTGGAAGCGGGGGCAACTCTGACGGGTACCACACGCCCCTATCGTGAAGTGATGCTGCGTTCTCAAGTAGAAGGTCAAGTGATTCGCCTTGGGGTCGATGTGGGCGATCGCGTGCAATTGGGGCAATTGCTGGCGGAGGTGGATCCGGTTGTCCTCAAAAACGCGGTTTTTCAAGCAGAGGCTGAACTTGCCGCCCGCCGCAGTGAAGTGATTCAAGCCCAAGCCGCCGTCAACCGTGCCCGTACCGCCGTCGAAGAAGCCCGTCTTACCCTCCAGCAAGCAGAAAGCGATGCCCGCCGCCTTGAAACCCTAGGGCGGGAGGGTGCCGTCTCAGCGCAAGCAGTGGAACAAGCCCGCACAACGGCCCAAAGGGCACGGCAGGTACTGCGCTCCCGCGAAGCAGAAGTGGTGACCGTTCAACAGGGGGTGGCCGTTGCCCAGGGACGGGTGCAAGCCCAAATAGCCCTTGTTCAACAGGCACGGGCACGCCTAAATCAAGCCCTTGTGCGATCGCCCCTGAATGGGGTGGTGCTGGAGCGACTCACCGAAGTGGGCAACCTGCTGCAGCCGGGGGGAGAGATCCTGCGCCTTGGGGATATTCGTCAACTTAAGGTGGTGGTGGAGGTCTCAGAACGGGAACTGGCCAGATTAGCCCCCGCTCAAGGGGCAACCATCACCTTTGATGCCGTTCCCAATCGCACCTACCAAGGTCGGATTATCCGCATTTCACCCGCTGCTGCCGCTGCTCGCCTGATTCCTGTGGAAGTGGGGATTGACAATGCCGATGAACGCTTAGGCAGCGGTTTGCTGGCACGGGTAACTTTCCAAAGAGCCGATGCACCACGCTTGATAATTCCTCAGTCGGCTCTCAGTGGCTTTGAAGAAGGGCGGCTGTCCTCACGCCAGGGCAGTGTTTTTGTGGTGGTGGGCGATCGCGTGCAAGAACGGCCGGTTACTCTCGGCCAACGGCGCGGGGACAAGGTGGAGGTTCTCGGGGGGTTGAACCCCGGCGAGCGCTATGTCGTGCGCGCCAGTCGCCCCCTGCGGGACGGCGATAAAATTCGCCCCAGTATCCTCTCGGAGGGTTAATTGCAGGTTTATTGGCGCACGATCGCCGCTGTTTCATAGGGCTGCCACGAGTGCAATGCCCGCAGCTGGGGGGTTTTCTTCTGCTGGTGAGCTTCCATGCGGACAAGGACATCGTCGAGAATATCCACTGCCAATCCCACATAGGGACCTTTGTTGAGCATGACGCATTCCGCTCGCTCAGCCATGGCCGCATCGGTAATTTCCGCCCGCGAGGGCACGCCTTTTTTCACCAAGTTTTCAAGGACTTGGGTGGCCCACACCACCGGCACATGGGCAGCTTCACACAGCCAGAGGATTTCCTCCTGCATTTCCGCCAAACGTTGGTAGCCGATTTCAACGGCGAGATCCCCCCGCGCAATCATGACCCCAAAGGGTTGCTGCCCCGCTGCTTGGATGATCATTTCTGGCAGTGCCCGAATGGCTTTCGGAGTCTCAATTTTGGCAATGATGCCCATCTGGTCGGCGCGATCGCCACAGTAGTTTTCCAACGCCCGTTGCAGTAGCACAATGTCCTCAGCAGACTGAACGTAGGAGTAGCCAATGATGTCGGCATGGCGGCAAGCAAAGGCCAGATGCGCGCGATCGCTTTCCGTTAGAGGACACAGGCGCAAATCACTGTCGGGGAAGTTCAAGCCCTTGGCCACTTTGAGGCGTTGCCCCTCCTTGCAGTGGGTAACCGTGAGTTCAACCCCTTGCTCATCTTTGTGAATGATTTGGCCGCCAATGTGGCCATCGTCAATCCAGACCCGCTGTCCCACCGCCAACTGGGGCAAAATTTCCGGCAAGGAGCAGGTAAATTGCGGGATTTCTGTGGCTTCAAGGCAAATTTGCCTCGTCAAGCGCAGGCGATCGCCCCGATGGAGACGCACCATTTCAGGGGCAATTTCCGCAATGCGCGGTTTGGGACCGCCTAAATCCATGAGAATCTTACAGGGTTGACCCGTTAGCTGACTGGCCGCTCGCAGGTGGCCAATCATTGCCTCCCAAGTGGCGGGGTCATCGTGGGCACAGTTGATGCGCGCACAGTTCATCCCCTTGCGCAGGAGTGTAATACTCCATTGCGGATCCGTGGCCGCCTGCGTGGGGAGGGTCACCATAATGCGCACATGGCGTTTGCCGCGAATGGGACCAAAGAGTTCCTCGGTCTGGCGGCGCAGTTGGCGATCGCCCGCAAAAAAAGCCTCTAGGGGGGGGCGAGGGGGCAATGCCTCATGGGTATGGCAAAGGGCGCCTAGGGTGTTAATCACCGCATCCAAATTGGGTAACACCCGTGACTCAATGCGTCCCAAGGAGGATAGTCCCCAGGGCATCAACGCCATTTGAATTGCCCGCAGATCCCGCCAGCGCAAGGCTAAATAGTAGGCAAGATTGCGGGCACTAGGTATAAATTCGGATCGCTTAATTTTTGAGTACCACTGTTGAAAACGGGCTTCCCCCTCTTTAGTAATTTCCTGCCGCAGTTCTAATAGGCTATGGAGCAAGGTAAGAGGTGAAATTGGTACCGTCGGTGCCTCCAGCAACATGACCGCCTCCTGGATAGTTTTTAAGGGATTTCATGATTGGGTTAGGCTCATTGCCCAGCAAGGTTTCATAAGGGTTTGCAGGAATTTTAATGATTGTTGAAAACCCTGGATTGGTGGCTTAACAATACTCCTCACCGAAAAATCTAAATAAACACTTCTTTACATTAACGAGCTGCAATCGAGCTGAAATGAGTAGTTGTGTAGGAACCCTCGTGTTTTCTGACGCTACTCTATCTATTTTCCAGTATATCTACCGACTTCTTTAGGAGAATCTTAATTTTCTCTGAAGCTAAAGGATTAAGAGTTACTACAAGCGTTGCAAACAGATTTCTCAGTTCTGTTATGTTCTCAATAGAGATGTTGATTGTCTTGCCCTGACCAGTGCCCCTATGGATCGTTATCCCTCGTTACAGTTAGTCAAATACTCCTATGAGTCCGCAGTGGCCTGGTGCCAAGAGCACGGCTGGACAGATCTTTTTATTGAGCAGTACCAGTATTGGGCATTTCCACCGGGGGGAGCGATGCCCTTGCCTTTGCCTGCTGAGGGGCTGCAATTCATCGAACTGCCGGTTGCCCTATCAGCACAGCAACGCCGCCTGCAGATGTTGGCTCTGGCGATCGCTTTGATGACCACAGGCTTGAGTGGCTGGCTTCAGTCTTTGTTTCCACTTGTCGTTGGCTTTAGCTGCTGTACCCTTTTGATGGCGGCACAGGAACCCTAAGGAGAATTCCTGATACACTAAAAAGCCGGCCTGCATGCTAGCGCATCCCTTTGATTCATTCAAGCGCATCCCTTTGATTCATTCATCTTTAGCAATAGAACCGCCACCTGTTTTGGCAAGCGGGACTCAACTTCACAGTCCCGGTTACTCCTTTAGCTACGAAGTGGTGGGCCCCTGTTGTCGCCTTTTTGATCGCGAGCAGTTGCCGTGGCCCTGTTGTCGCATTGCGTGGCGCAGCAAAGAACCCAGTTGGCGGCGCATTGGCCGGCGGCTTGTCCTCGATAACGCCACAAAACGGCATCCCAGCTATTGGGTACGTCACATTGAAACGGGCGCCATGATGGTAATCACCCTCTATTGGGTGGAGTTAAGCCCTAGCGATCGCCGGTGGTGGTACGGTAAGGGCTAAACTTATTGGGAAGAAATTGCAAAAGCTGACTTGTGGTTTTAGAATATTTGTCAGCTTGAAATTAGGAGAAATTCTCAACTATGCAGAAAGTAAGTCGCCGTGTTTTCCTGGGCATGGGCGCTGCAGCGACCGCCTATGTTGCCCATTCCCTCTGGAATCAAGACGCCGAATCCAGCTATGCTCAGCAGAGACAAACAGGGGAGGTCATCAATGTCTATTCGGCGCGACACTACGACACCGACAAAGCCCTCTACAGCGGCTTTACCCAGCAGACGGGCATCCGGGTGAACATTATTGAAGCGGAAGCGGATGCTCTAATTGAACGGATTCGCAGTGAAGGCAGCCGAACTCCTGCTGATGTGTTAATTACAGTGGATGCAGGTCGGCTGTGGCGCGCCCAAGAGGCAGGAATTTTACAGCCCATTCAGTCCAGGGTTCTCAACAGCGTTGTGCCGGCCAACCTACGGGAGCCGCAAGGACATTGGTTCGGCCTTTCGCGGCGAGTACGGGTTCTCATTTACGATAAAGCCAAAGTGAATCCCGACCAACTCTCCAGCTATGAGGATCTCGCTAATCCCAAGTGGCGGCGGCAGATTCTGACTCGCAGTTCCAGCAATATCTATAATCAATCCCTGACAGGGTCATTGTTGGCGATTCACGGGGCCAAGAAAACGGAAGAATGGGCGCGGGGGCTGGTGCAGAACTTTGCCCGACCGCCGGAGGGAAATGATACCGCACAAATTCGCGCTTGTGCCGCAGGAGTGGGCACTGTCGCAATTGCAAATCACTATTATTTAGCACGCTTAATTGCCTCAGATAAAGCAGAAGACCGGGCAGTTGCTGAGAAAGTGGGCTTATTTTTCCCCAATCAGCGCGATCGCGGTGCCCACGTGAATATCTGTGGTGCCGGTGTGGTGGCGGGGGCCCCCAATCGTCAGGCAGCCATCCGCTTTTTGGAGTACCTCGTCAGTCCCAAGGCTCAGGAAATGTTTGCTATGGCCAACTTTGAGTATCCCGTGCGCTCAGGGGTACCCTTGCATCCGATTGTGCAGCGGTTTGGCAACTTCCGGGGACAGAATGTCAATGCAGCGGTTTTTGGCCGCAATAATGCCGAGGCCCTGCGGATTATGGATCGGGCTGGGTGGCGCTAAGGCTCTAAAATGAGCGATCGCCGCCGTTGCTCCTGCCTGTGTCCTGTCAAGTTATTGCCTACACAATTCTTGTTGGTGCTGCTCTCCTTGACTTTGGCCTTGGCGATCCGTGGGGCTGGCCGCATCCAGTGCGCTGGATGGGAGCGTATATTCAAACCCTCAGCAACACATTCAACTATGGCCAAGGCTGGCCCTTCTGGGGACAACGGTTGGGGGGGGCAGTCCTTGCACTCAGTTTAATCACGGGGTCTGCCCTCATTAGCTGGGGATTGGTCACCTTGGGAATGAGAATCTCGCCCCTTTTGGGCTGGGGAATTGCGGTGGTGGGCACTGCCAGTGGCTTTGCCGGTCGCAGTTTGCGGGATGCAGCAACGGAGGTACTTGAACCTTTGGCTGCTGGCAATCTTGAGGGGGCACGCCAGTCCTTGGCTAAATATGTGGGACGTGAGACTGCTCAGCTAGAGGCGCCGGAGATTCTGCGGGCGGTTCTGGAAACCGTGAGTGAAAATGCCACCGATGGCATGATGGCGCCGCTTTTTTATGGGGCGATCGCCACCCTTATGAGTCCTCAACTCACGCCTCTGCCCCTTGTCATGGCCTATAAAGCCGCCAGTACACTGGATTCCATGATTGGTTACCGCGAGCCGCCCTATACTCATTGGGGCTGGTTTGCTGCCAAAACTGAGGATGTTCTCACCTGGTTGCCCTGTCGGTTGTTAGTTTTTCTGGTTGCCCTCTGTTCCGGGCAGTGGCAGCGGGTATGGCAGTGGTGTTGTCGGGATGCCCCCAAAGATCCCAGTCCCAATTCCGGCTGGAGTGAGTGTGCCTATGCGGCTGCTTTGGGCATCCGTTTGGGGGGCACAAATACTTATCGCGGCACGGTGAAAGTGAAACCCTTTTTGGGAGAACCGCTGCAACCGATTGATCAAACCACCGTGAGGACTGCCCTTCATTTGAGTCGTTGCGTATATTTAATCACTCTCATGATCACAGGGGGGCTGGCTTTGGTGATGAGCGTCATCTATTGCCGGTGAGAACCACTACAGGAGTCCTTAGTCAGCTCCTCTACGATAAGAGTATTCAGCCCATAGGGGCTAGAGAAAACTGTTCTCTCCACTCACACCAAGGGCACCTAAATGCTAAATCAAAAAGGTTTACTCCTCGCTGTTGCTCTCAACCCCGCTGTGGGTCGTGCTGTACCTGTAGCTTCCACCCCGATCAGGCAATTACAATCCCCAAGTAATGTACGGGTGCGCCCTACGATTATCGGTAAGGTCAATAAATCTCCTTCCATCTCCTGCGATGAGATTGTAATTAATGCCACACTGCATCCCCCCGGCGGCTTTCCAATGGGTGGTGCTACCGCTACTCTGTCCTCTGCTGGTAATAAGGGTTGTAGTTATAAAATTACCGTTCCCCCTGAGCTACTGGGTAAGAAAGTTTACCTCTGGGGAACCTTCAAAAATCCTTCGCCCCTGTTGTCAATTCAATCCGTGGGATGGCAAAGTCCAATCTCTTTACCTCAGCAGTTAGGAATTTCCCAGAGTTATGACTTTGTAGCTAAGGAAACAGTCATTCATTAAGTCTTAATAAAAGAATTCTGAGAGCGTCACTAGAACTGAGTGGTTTCTAGCCAGTCGAAGATGCGGTCAAGCTGTTCGAGGCTGACCAAGCCATACTGCCAGAGAACAACGGGTAACAAGTTCACCTGCTTATCGCAGTGCTTGAGGCCAAAGTCAATGGCAGCGGTGGGCAGTGCCATCTCCCGCTGCAGGAAGTCAATGAGTCGTGTCCAACGTGGCGTTTTCATAATTCCTAATATCTACCACCCCTTACCCTATATCCTAGGGATTAATCTGAGAAAATGCAACATTTCGTTACAAAGCCACAGAAAACGAAATAATCAGCCTGCTATTCGGTATCCTACCCGGCATTTTGGGGGACACTCTTCCAAAAGACTTCCCCCGCCCGAGGGAACTTAGAGAGCGGATTGCTGAATTATTCGTCGTGGGAAAAACACGCTAAGTAAAGATACTCAACCATCGCTCGCTATACTAAACTCTGATGATTGTTGTTCAAGCTCAGCCCAGAGAGAACAGCAGCCTACTCAGTTGTTTTGCGGATGTGTTCATGACCCAAGCCACCGTTGCCAAACCCCCCATTGCCTGGCCTACGGCGACCTTTATTATTTTTGTTCACCTCGGTGCCCTCCTTGCTTTTTTACCCGGTATGTTTAGCTGGAAAGCAGTCCTGCTGGCGCTTGTGCTTCACTGGCTGACTGCGGGGATTGGGATTACCCTTGGCTGGCACCGTCTTGTCAGTCATCGCAGCTTCCAAGTGCCCAAATGGTTAGAGTATTTCTTGGTTTTTTGTGGCACGCTCTCAATGCAAGGGGGGCCGATTTGGTGGGTTGGACTGCACCGCCATCACCATCTCTACTCAGATCAACCGAATGATCACCACGATTCCCGTAAGGGCTTTTGGTGGAGTCATATTGAATGGATGTTTCGTGAGGTGCCGGCGGAGGCTGAGATTCCCCGTTTCACCAAAGATATTGCCGGGGATCCTGTCTATCAGTTTCTTGACAAGTACTTTCTGCCGATTCAGGTGGTCTTGGCCATTGTCCTTTACCTCTGGGGCGGCTGGCCATTCGTGATTTGGGGCATTTTTGTGCGCCTTGTAACGGTCTATCACACCACTTGGCTGGTCAACAGTGCCACCCATACCTTTGGCTATCGCACGTTTGAAACTACGGATCACTCAACCAATTGCTGGTGGGTAGCTCTGTTAACCTTTGGGGAGGGTTGGCACAATAACCACCATGCCCATCAGTACTCCGCACGCCATGGCTTGCAGTGGTGGGAATTGGATCTAACGTGGCTCACGATTCGCTTTTTGCAAGTGCTGGGCTTGGCCACAAAGGTGCGTTTGGTGGATGCACCGGCAGCCTCTTCCCAAGACTAGAGGGCAATGCGGGTTCTCATTCTCGGTTGCGGTTATACGGGAACGTGGTTGGCGCGATCGCTCCAAGCCCAAGGCATTGATGTGGTCATCACCAATCGTCGGGGAGAGGCGCCACCAGAACTCAGCACTGTTCCCTGTTTTCCCTTTGCATGGGAGCAGCAGGGGGAGCAAGTTCCCTTAGCCCCGATCGCCCTTGAGGGAGTCACTCACATCCTCCACAGTATTCCTCCGGATCGCCAAGGGGAGGATGCGGTTGTGCTGGCACTGTTGCCCCAGTTAGAGCAACTCAATCTGCACTGGTTTGGTTATCTTTCGACCACAGGGGTCTATGGCGATCGCCAAGGGGGTTGGGTGGATGAAACCACGCCGGTCAATCCCCAAAATTTGCGCTCACAACACCGCGTCAGAATTGAGCAAACCCTTCTCAACTCGAATCTGCCCACCCATATCTTTCGACTTCCCGGCATCTATGGCCCCGGCGAAGGGCGCAATCCCCTCGCTCGTATTCTCAAGGGCGATGTCCAACTCATTGACAAACCGGGGCACTACTTTTGCCGAATTCATGTGGCGGATATTGTCCAAACCCTCCAGCGATCGCTGGTTCAACCCACGCCCGGCGAAATTTACAACCTCAGTGATGATCAGCCTTCAGAGTCGCTTCCTGTTTTCCTTGAGGCCTATCGTCTTTTGGGTCGCCCCGCCCCGCCAGCTATCCCCTTAGAGGCCGCCAACTTAAGTCCCATGGCTCAGTCTTTCTGGCGCGAATCCCGCCGCGTGCGCAATGAGAAAATCAAGAAAGTTTTAGGGGTTAAGCTCTACTATCCTTCCTACCGCGAGGGGTTAATGGCGATCGCCCGCGAATTAGGTCTTTGAGGTGACTTGCTAGCCCCTTTTAGGGATGGGTACCTTGAATAGCTAGGGGTTCGGTCGCCGTCGCTGGAGAAACTCCGGAATGTCCAGCTTGGGCTTGGCTTCAACCTCTGGTGGTGGCACAGGTGTCTCAGGAGGGGGAGGTGCTGTTGTTAAGGGGCGATTCGTCAGGGGCGTTGTTTTGGCTGTGGCACGGGTGCGGTTTATGGGTTCCCCACTAAATCCGGTAGCAATCACCGTAACTTGAACTTCCCCCTGCATTTGGGGATCAATGACGGCACCGAAGATGATATTGGCGTTGGCATCGGCCACATTATAAATGACCTCTGCAGCAGCATTAACCTCATGGAGGGTGAGATCTGTGCCTCCCGTAATGTTAAAGACCACACCCTTGGCACCCTCGATAGACCCCTCCAGTAGGGGTGAAGAAATTGCACTGACAGCGGCTTCAGTGGCGCGTGACTTGCCAGAGGCAATGCCAATGCCCATCATGGCAGAACCAGCATCGGCCATCACAGAACGAATATCGGCGAAATCCACATTAATCAGCCCTGGCAAGTTAATAATATCGGAAATCCCCTGCACCCCTTGGCGCAGCACATCATCGGCAACGCGAAATGCATCCTGAACCGAGGTTTGCTCGGAAATAACTGAAAGGATGCGGTCATTGGGAATCACAATTAGGGTGTCCACCCGACTTTGGAGGGCTTCAATCCCTTCATCGGCTTGACTGGCGCGCCGCCGCCCCTCAAACGTAAAGGGGCGGGTAACAACGGCAACAGTTAGGGCGCCCTGTTCCTTGGCCACTTCCGCCACAATTGGCGCAGCGCCGGTGCCGGTACCTCCCCCCATGCCACAGGTAATGAAGATCAAATCGGCGTCTTTGAGCGCCGCAGCAAGATCCTCACGGGATTCTTCAGCCGCTTTTTGACCAATCGCAGGATTGCCACCGGCTCCTAAACCACGGGTGAGTTTTTGGCCAATTTGTAGGCAGCGATGGGCTTGGGATTGAGCAAGCGCTTGGGCATCGGTATTCACACACCAGAACTCAACACCGGCGACGTTACTGGCAATCATGCGGTTTACTGCATTGCCGCCGGCACCACCGACACCGATCACTTTGATGCGCGCTGCTGAAGTTTCCACCAAGCTGTCATAACTCCTTAACACATCGGTTGGTGCGCCATGACCATCGTCGTCAGATGCAATGCCTACCTCTCTCTGAACAAAGGAGGTGGAGGCTTCAGAGGGAACCCGTTCTGTAGGCCAGGGTTGATCTGACTCCATAACGCAACTGTCTTCACCCATGATAAATATGGGGCAACTATATCATGAACTCTAGCAAAGGCATCGGCAATACCCCACAAAGATAATTCATGAACCTAACTTAGAGGAGAGCGGGCTTTGGCCAAGAGACCATGCTTCGGCGCAAAAATCATCACCAGCAAAAAAATCACTGTTTGTAGGACAACAATACAGCCACCAGTTGACGCATCTAGATAGTAACTAATATAGGTTCCCAGTAAACTGCCGAGGCCGCCCACCCCAAGGGCGATGAGCACCATCACGCCAAAGCGATCGCTCAGCAAGTAGGCGGTTGCCCCCGGTGTAATTAGCATCCCTACGACAAGAATGATACCTACGGTTTGTAGGGCAGCCACAGTGGTTAGGGACAGCAGAGCCAAAAGGAGATAGTATAGCAGCGTCGTATTCAGGCCAATGGTGCGGGCGTGGGTGGGGTCAAAGCAAAAGAGGATGAAATCCCGATGCCGCAGGACAATCGTGATCAGTGTGACGAGGCTTACAATCACGGTTTGCCAGAGGTCGCGATCGCTAATCCCCAAAACATTTCCGAAGAGGATATGCATGAGGTCAACGCTGCTGGCAGTTTTCGAGAGCAACACCAGCCCCAAGGCAAAAAAGCCTGTGAAGACTAGACCGATGACTGTATCCTCTTTAACTCGCGTTTGCTGCTGAATAAATCCAATAAGGGTAACTGCCATCAGACCGAAGAGAAAAGCACCTAGGGCAAAAGGCAGTCCCAGCCAGTAGGCCAAAACTACGCCGGGGAGTACCGCATGGGATACCGCATCTCCCATCAAGGCCCAGCCCTTCAGGGTTAAAAAACAAGACAATACGGCACACACACAGCCCACAAGGGTACTTACCCCCAGCGCCTTGACCATAAATGCGTGTTGCAGTGGCTCCAGTAGCCAAGTGATCATCATTTGTCCCCTAGGCCTGAAAAGTATGATAAGGTGCTGCCAGTACACTCGGAGGGCAGTTCTCGTGGATGGCATTCTGTGGCTGAACCCTTGGTGGACGGGGGTGTTGGTGAATACCTTCCTTGGGGCGATCGCCCTCTTGGTGCGGCAAAAATTACTTACCCTAGCAGGACTCTTCCATGCGTGGCTCTTGGGGGTGCTGATTTGGGGCACATTGGGCTGGCAGGGCTATCTCATTGTCATGGTCTATTTCTTGGTCGGTTCAGCCGTCACCCGCCTCGGCATGGCAGAAAAAGAGGCCGCAGGCATTGCCGAAAAACGCTCAGGGGCACGGGGACCGGAGAACGTCTGGGGGTCAGCCTTCACAGGCACCGTCTGTGCACTCCTTGTTCTGTTGTTTCCCCAATGGCGGGAGTTATTTTGGGTGGGGTTTGTGGCTAGTTTTAGCACTAAGCTCTCGGACACCTGTGCCAGTGAGGTGGGCAAAGCCTATGGCCAACGCACCTTTCTCATCACTACCCTAAAGCCCGTGCCGCGAGGGACAGAGGGCGCCGTCAGTCTTGAGGGAACCTTGGCGGGGATTGGCGGTGCAGCGGTTATTGCTGTGCTAGGCTGGGGTGTGGGCTTGATGGGGGCGATCGCCATCCCCATTTGTATCCTTGCTGCTTTTCTAGCCAATCTTGTGGAGAGTCTAGTGGGAGCAACCCTTCAAGAACGCTATCCTTGGTTAAGCAATGAGGTCGTGAACATCATCAACACAACTGTGGGGGCGTTGGGAGCGATGGGAGTCGTTTTTGCAGGTTCGTAAGCAGATTACTGACACTTGGGGGTTTATGACAAAGCGAAAATTAACTGGTCTTTTTGTCTATCCTGATATTCCGACAGCACAGTTTTTTGATCCGAATGCGTCTCCAGATGGATTGACACAACCTTGGGTTGCTCTGCGGGAGAGGTTTCGTGTTCAAGGCGTTGAACTAGTTGGCCTCGACGAAGGGTGTGACGAGCCGGATTTTGAACTCCATTTGAATGTCCAGTTTCCACACTCCGATGCTCCAAAATTTGTAATTCTTACTGAACATCCATTGATCCATCCAGCCAATGGGCAGAAATGCTTATTGCAGCGCTATCAAACTGTCTTCACTTGGAACCCCGACATAACCATCAAACAGGCTCAGCGAATTCAATTACCTCACCCATTAAAGGTAACAGGTGGTGTAGATGGTTATGGAGAGCGGTCTCAGCTAGTGGTTTTAATTAACAGCAACAAGGCTCTAGCTTGGTGGGCACCCCATCGAGATCTGTACCGCGAGCGAGTTAGAGCGATTCGCTGGTTTGAGCGCTATGCACCACAGGACTTTGCCCTGTATGGTTATGGTTGGGATCGATCAGCCCGACAGCCGGTGGTTGGGGGGATCATTCACGCCCTAGAAAAACGGCGGTTCCGCCGACCATCCCCTCCGTTTCCATCTTGGCGGGGCGTTGCACCTACAAAAGCTGAAGTGTTGAGGCAGTCCCGCTTCTCCATTGTTTACGAAAACGCCATTTTTCGCGGTTATGTCACAGAGAAAATCTTTGATGCCTTTTGTGCCGGCAACGTGCCGATCTATTGGGGGGCACCAGACATTACCGAGTACATTCCTAAGGCCTGTTTTATTGACCGCAGAGATTTTTCTTCCTACAAATCTTTATACAACTTTCTTAAAACAATGTCAGAAGAAACCTATAGAGGCTACCAGCAGGGGATTTGGGATTTTTTGCACTCTCCTCAAGCAGAACGGTTTTCCATTGCTTACTTTGTGGAGACCATCGTTTGCAGCATTTTGGCTCAAGTCAGCGCTATTCATAAATAGTCAACAGTCGAAATAATGATCATCGTCAATCTGATAGGCGGCTTAGGCAACCAAATGTTTCAGTATGCTGTGGCAAGGTCGCTGGCAATCCGCAAGAAAGTCCCTCTGTATCTGGATATTTCCCCCTACAGAACCTATAAAAAGCATCAGGGATTTGAGCTAAAGCGCATTTTCAACTGTGCTGGCGAAATTGCTACTGCTGCCCACATTCGATCAGTGTTGGGGTGGTGTGCCCTGCCAGGGATGGGAGGACTTGCCCAACAGCAGTCTGCCATCCGCCGTTTTCTATGTCCGCAACTGATTGTTGAACCCCATTTTCATTACTGGCCCAAAATTTGGGAGATTCCCGACAAAGCCTATCTTGTTGGTTACTGGCAGTCAGAAAAATACTTTCAGGAAATTGCTGCCACTCTGCGCCAAGACTTTACTTTTTGCCAGCCCCTTTCTGAGGTAAATCAAGATTGGCTCCAAAGAATCAAAGCCTGCAATGCCGTAAGCATCCACATCCGCCGTGGTGACTACGCTTCAGAAAAAGTAACGCGGAACGTGCATGGCCTGTTACCCTTGACCTATTACCACAGGGCAATTAGATACTTGACAGAGCAACTGGAGGAGCCAACCTTTTTTATCTTCTCCGATGAAATTACTTGGGCAAAGGAACACCTCCGCCTTCCGGCTTCTCACTACTTTGTGGAGCACAATTGTGGCGGTGAAAGTTATAATGACCTGCGACTTATGAGTGCTTGCAAACACCATATCATTGCCAACAGTACCTTTAGCTGGTGGGGGGCTTGGCTAAACTCTTTCACCAACAAAATAGTCATTGCTCCTCAGCAGTGGTTTGCCGTCGAAGGACGGAATACTGAGGATTTGATTCCTAACACTTGGTTAAGGATGTAGTCTGATGGCACCTACAGTCTCGGTAATCTTGCCAGTTTATAATCAAGCTCGGTACATCGGAGCAGCTGTTCAGTCAATTCTTCAGCAAACCTACCAAGATTTTGAACTCTTGATTCTGGATGATGGTTCAACGGATGGCTCTGCCGAGGTGATTGCCGCTCATATTCAAGGCAACCCCAAGGTGACGTTTCTGAGTCGTGACCACCAAGGGCTGGTGCCGACACTCCACGAACTTCTTGCCCAAGCAAAAGGAGACTATGTTGCCCGCATGGACGGGGATGACATTGCCCACCCTGAACGTCTAGAGAAACAATTAAAGTGGATTCACCAATATCAATTGGATATTTGTGGAACATTTCTTACCCTCACCGGACAGGGGCGAGGACTGTGGCGCTATCCAATTTCCCATGAAGGTTGTGAGGTGGAGCTGCTATTTGGTGTCCCTTTTGGTCATCCTTCTGTGGTTGCTAAAAAAGAAATACTCAACTCCCTGCAGTATCTTCAAGATTTTCTTTGTCAAGACTACGACCTATGGCAGCGAGCGTGGGCAGCAGGCGCCAAGATGGGCAATGTTCCAGAACCTCTCCTGATGTATCGGATTCATCACAGACAGAGATCGCGATCTGATCGCAGCACTAGGATTTACCAATCCAGTTGCATTCGACATCGTCATTGGCAAGCTTTATTACAGAAAAAGTTAGGCTGGTCGGCAGAGCAGGCAAGAGTGACCAATGCTCACCCTTGGACATGGTGGCGTGCTGCTCAGTTGCTAAGGCAGGCCTGTCAAGATCCTGAAGCCAGAAAGCGTTTAGGAACAGCGGGGCTGTTTCGCTGGTGTGCTCATGAACTGGAGCTTGCTCTAACACGGCTTGGATCACCTTTGGCAAAAGGCGTTTCCCGATGTTTCTAAGTGTGATTATTCCAACCTACAATCGGTTACCCATTCTCCAGAAGTGTGTTAAGGCAATTACAGAACAGACTTGGACAGAGGATATTGGCCTGAGGGGCTATGAGGTGATTGTCGTGGACGATGGCTCGACGGATGGCACACTGGCATGGCTTCAGGTAACTACTGCCTCACTGCCCCATTTGAAATACCTGCAACAGGAGCACTGCGGTCCAGCAGCGGCGCGCAATTTAGGTCTGCAACATGCACAAGGGGAATGGATTATTTTTATTGATAGTGACTTGGTGGTCACTGCAGGCTTTATTGAGGCACATCTGCGACGGCTGCTTGAGGAAAAGAAACGTTTGGGCATTGCCGATCTGCTGGCTGTTCCTGCTTTTTCCTATGGTCGCGTGATTAATACCTGTAATTTTGAAGAACCAACTTCAGAGCCATATAAGATCACTGATTTTTCAGCGGCTTATTTTGCGACAGGGAATGTAGCGATCGCCCGCCATTGGCTAGAAGAGGCAGGTTTGTTCGACACTCAGTTTCAACTTTACGGCTGGGAAGACTTGGAACTAGGGGTTCGCCTAAAGCAATTGGGGTTGCGACTACTCAAATGCCCTAAGGCCGTCGGCTACCACTGGCATCCCCCCTTTACTCTCGATCAGGTTCCGGCGCTAATTCAAAAAGAAATCGAAAGGGGAAAAATGGCCGTTTTATTCTACAAAAAACATCCCACTTGGGAAGTCAGGCTCATGATTCAAATGACCCCCTTTCACTATTTCCTCTGGGCAGTTTTATCCCTATGGGGAATCCTCAATGAAAAAACAATGGCTCCCCTTCTTCAATGGCTTATCCGCAATAATCGCCCCCGAGCTGCCCTTGAAGTGGCTCGCATCTTTTTGAATTGGTATAATGTGCAGGCAGTTTATTCAGCCTATCGAGAGCAAGTACTTGGGCACCACTGAACCTGTGTGCAGAGATGCTAACCCTCTCCCCTGAGCTAAAAGCCCGCGTGGCACCCCCTTTACAGATTGGGTCTCTCACCCTGCACAGTCGGGTGTTTCAGTCTCCTTTAGCGGGGGTAACTGACTTGGTGTTTCGGCGCCTGGTGCGCCGCTATGCCCCGCACTCAATGATGTACACAGAGATGGTCAGTGCTTCCGGGTTGCACTATCTGAAAACACTGCCCCGGATTATGGAAGTGGATGCTAATGAGCACCCCATTAGTATTCAGCTCTTTGACTGCCGGCCAGATTTTTTGGCAGAGGCAGCCCTCAAGGCCGTGGCCGAAGGTGCCGATACCGTGGACATTAACATGGGATGTCCTGTGAATAAAATTACTAAGAACGGCGGCGGTTCCTCCCTGCTGCGGGATGTGAAACTAGCAGCCACGATTGTGCGCACCGTCTCAGAAGCTGTACCAGTACCGGTTACTGTGAAAACGCGGATTGGCTGGAGCGACGAGGAGATTAATATTCTCGATTTTGCCAAAGCAATGGAAGACGCTGGCGCAGCCATGATTACGGTTCATGGGCGCACTCGTGCCCAAGGCTTTAACGGCCCCGCCCGCTGGGAGTGGATTGCACGAGTGAAAGAGTGCGTCAGGATTCCCGTGATTGCCAACGGTGATATTTTCTCCGTAGAGGCGGCGGTGCGCTGCTTGGAGCAAACGGGGGCGGATGGAGTGATGTGCTCGCGGGGAACAATGGGCTATCCTTTCTTGGTGGGGGAAATTGATCACTTTTTGAAAACCGGGGAACTGCGGCCTGCGCCAACGGTGGTGGAGCGTCTGCAATGTGCGCGGGATCATCTTATTGCCCTTTGGGAATACAAGGGGGAACGGGGCATTCGGCAGGCGCGTAAACATCTGACGTGGTACGCCAAGGGCTTTGCGGATGCCGCAGAACTGCGGAGTGAACTCTGTCGGATTGAAACTCTAGAAGCGGGTTTAGCCTTACTCGATGCAGCAATTGAGCGCTTGCAGAGATCTGCAGAAAGGGAGGCGATCGCCGCCTAAACTAACCTAAACTCGTGAGAAAAAATTTTGATTTTTGTAAAGACTTCATAAAAACTTTCTAGAAATCAGCCTCCAGGACTCAGGGGGTATAATGAAAATGAAGGTGTAGGTGTAAGCACCGCAAAAAAGCTGAGGGGGCTGAGCCTACAAGAATATAGCTGAGTGTGGCTTATGAGCCAAGCTTTCTAGGTGTAAGTTTTTCATCCGTTTACAGTTTTGCAGTTAGTAGGTTCTTGCGAGTTAGAAATCGCGATCGCGAGAAGGAAAAGGCGATCGCTAAACAGTGCTGCATGCTTAATTGAGGAATACGCTTATGAACTGTACACGTTACACAGAACTGCCCGAAGTGGCATGGGAAGGATTTATAGGGGGCGATTGGGTTAAACGCATTGATGTGCGCGACTTTATTCAACGCAACTATACCCCCTACACGGGGGATGGCTCTTTCCTCGTAGGGGCGAGCGATCGCACCCAGCAACTCTGGGCAAAAGTGCGCGACCTGATGGCACAGGAGCGAGAAAAAGGTGTCTTGGATGCCGATACCAGCGTCCCCTCTTCGATTACAGCCCACGCACCGGGCTACATCGATCGCGAATTAGAGCAAATCGTTGGTCTGCAAACCGATAAGCCCCTGAAACGAGCCATCATGCCCTTTGGTGGCATTCGCGTGGTGGAAACCGCCCTCAAGGCCTATGGCTATGAGTTAGATCCGCGCACGAAGGAAATCTTCACCAAATATCGTAAAACCCACAACGATGGGGTCTTTGATGCCTATACTCCCGAAATGCGCCGCTGCCGTAAATCGGGGATCATTACAGGCCTGCCGGATGCCTATGGTCGGGGTCGGATTATTGGCGACTATCGCCGCGTCGCTCTCTATGGGGTGGATCGCCTAATTGCCGACAAACAGGCTCAGCAGGCCTCCCTAGAAGTGGATGTCATGGACGAAGAAACCATCCGCCTGCGGGAAGAACTTTCTGAGCAAATCAAAGCCCTCAAGGAACTCAAGGAAATGGCCGCCAGCTATGGCTTTGATATTTCGCGGCCTGCGGCCAATGGCAAAGAGGCGGTACAGTGGCTCTACTTTGGCTACCTGGCTGCTGTCAAAGAACAAAATGGCGCCGCCATGTCCCTGGGACGGGTTTCAACCTTCCTTGACATCTACTTTGAACGGGATTTGCGCCGTGGCACTGCCACAGAAGCCGACATCCAAGAGTGGATTGACCACTTTGTGATGAAACTGCGGATGGTACGCTTCCTGCGCACGCCGGAGTACAATGAACTCTTCTCTGGCGATCCCACCTGGGTCACGGAATCCATTGCGGGAATGGGGCTGGACGGTCGCCCGTTGGTGACGAAAACCAGTTTTCGCATCCTCAATACCCTCTACACCCTAGGTCCTGCTCCTGAACCCAACTTGACGGTGCTGTGGTCGGAAAACTTGCCGGAGGCCTTCAAACGCTTCTGTGCCCAAGTTTCGATTGACACCAGCTCCATCCAGTACGAAAACGATGACTTGATGCGTCCTTACTGGGGCGATGACTATGCGATCGCCTGCTGCGTGTCAGCAATGCGGGTCGGCAAACAGATGCAGTTCTTCGGGGCACGGGTGAACCTCGCCAAAGCTCTCCTCTATGCCATTAACGGCGGCCGGGATGAAATCTCAGGTGAGCAAGTGGCGCCCATGTTTGCGCCGATTACCGCTGACACGCTGAAGTGGGAGGAAGTGCTGCCGCGCTTTGAGCAAGTGATGGCGTGGTTGGCGAAGGTATATGTGAATACCCTCAACGTCATCCACTACATGCACGATAAGTATTGCTACGAGCGGCTAGAAATGGCACTCCACGATCGCGATGTCTTCCGCACAATGGCCTGTGGGGTGGCGGGTCTGTCGGTGGTGGCGGATGCCCTCTCGGCCATCAAGTACGCCGAGGTGAAAGTGATTCGCAATGCCGAGGGACTGGCGGTGGACTACGAGATCAAGGGTGATTTCCCCAAATATGGCAACAACGACGATCGCGTGGATAGCCTTGCGGTATGGGTGGTGGAAACCTTCATGAATGAAATCCGCAAACACAAAACCTACCGCAACGCTGTGCCCACCCAATCCATCCTCACGATTACCTCTAACGTGGTCTATGGCAAGAAAACGGGGAATACCCCCGATGGGCGCAAAGCGGGTCAGCCGTTTGCTCCGGGAGCTAACCCCATGCATGGTCGGGACACGAAAGGGGCGATCGCCTCACTGGCCTCGGTGGCCAAGCTGCCCTATGTCCATGCCCAAGATGGCATCTCCAACACGTTCTCCATCGTGCCCAGTGCCCTTGGCAAGACGCGGGAAGATCAAATCAGCAACTTGGTGAATCTGCTGGACGGGTACATCCACGATCAGGGCTTCCACATCAACGTCAACGTGTTAAACCGTGAAATGTTGTTGGATGCCATGGATCACCCTGAACTGTACCCGCAACTCACCATCCGTGTCTCCGGTTATGCGGTAAACTTCATTAAACTCACCCGCGAACAACAGTTGGATGTGATTAACCGCACGTTCCATGAACGCTTTTAGGCTCACTACGCCTAAATGAACGTCGCGTCCTCTACCTCGGTTGCTCTGGCGATCGGGGTAGATTTTTATGGTGGTAACGTATGGTGCTCGAGTGCATTGGTAACACTGCTTAATCTTCCCTTTTTCTATGATCACGCCGAGGGCGATCGCGCCTGTTTGCTTCTCCATGGCTTGGGGGGCGGCACGTATGAACTGCAACCTCTGGCACAGGTTCTCCACAAAGCGGGCTGGACTGTTGAGGGCATCCTCTATCCGGGGCACGATCGCCGCCGCGCCCCCATGCCTGCCTCGACTTGGCAGCAGTGGTATGAGGCCGTTGTCACCGCTTTTCAGGCTCTGCGAGACCGCTACCCTAAGGTGGTGGTGATTGGCTTTTCCACAGGGGGAACCCTAGCTCTGCATCTGGCCTGTCACTTTGCCGTTGATGCCTTGGTGCTTCTTGCCCCATTTTTGCGGATCTATCGGCCTTGGTTTTGTCCCGTTGCTCCAGAGAAGCTTGTGCAGTCCCTTGGGCGGTGGATTCCTTGGTTGCCGCGGCGGCACCTGCCGATTCGGGATCGCGCCCTGCGCCAAGCGGCGGAAGCGGCCTGTTTTTTCAAAAGTTTTAACCTCCAAGCCGTGCGCAGTGCCCTCGACCTCATTGCCCAAGTGGAACAGGAATTGCCGAGGATCACCATCCCCACACTCATTCTCCAAAGCCGTGGTGACACCGTCGTGGCTCCCCAAGGCGCCCAAATCATCTACGACCAACTGGGCGGCTCCCAAAAGGAATTGCACTGGCTTAAGGATTCAGATCATTTGCTACCCCTAGATGTGGAGCGGGAGCAGGTATTCGCCAAGGTGGTCGCCTTTTTGGGAAGATAGTTGCAGTTGGTTACTTGCCTTGCCATGGAAACATTGGATCTACGGGGAACACCCTGTCCTTTGAACTTTGTGCGCACAAAACTGCGCCTGCAACAGTTGCCCCCCCAGCAGCCCCTTGAGGTGTGGTTGGATGCGGGAGAACCCATTGAGCAGGTGCCGGATAGTTTGCGGATGGCGGGCTACGATGTCCTTGGGATTGAGCCGCGACAGGACTATTTTGCCCTTCAGGTGCAGCGTCCCGCATGAGTGATCTGGTGGGCTTGGTGCGAGCCGTTCAGGCCAATTACTACCGTGTCCGCCTGCGGGAACCCGTCAATGGCATTGAGGAGCTACTGTGTGTGCGTCGCGCCCGCCTAAAAAAGATGGGGCAACAGGTGTGCGTGGGGGATTGGGTTGTCATGAGCCATCCCGACTGGCAAGGACAGCGGGGAGCGATCGCCGAGATTTTGCCTCGCCGCAATCAATTGCACCGACCGGCGATCGCCAATGTGGATCAAATCCTGCTCTTATTTGCCTTGGCTGATCCCCCTGCCGATGTGCATCAAATCACCCGATTTCTCTTGACCGCCGAGGGACTGAAGGTTGAGATCCACGTGGTTTTCACCAAAGCGGATTTAGTGTCGCCGCAGGTGCAACAGCAGTGGCGCGATCGCCTGCAGCAATGGGGCTACAGTTGTGATGTTATTTGCCTCACTGCGGGGAACAGTTGGCAGTGCCTACAACCGCGTCTGGCCCACAAAATCACTGTTGTCTGTGGCCCGTCGGGCGTAGGCAAAAGTAGCCTGATCCGCCAGCTTCTCCCTTGGGAGGCAATTCGGGTGGGCGCGGTCTCCGATCACTGGCACCGCGGGCGGCACACCACTCGCCATGTGGAACTGTTTCCCCTGCCAGAGGGGGGCTGGATTGCCGATACGCCGGGCTTTAATCAGCCCGAACTACCCCCAGACCCTCAGCAACTGGCGGCAGCTTTTCCAGAGATTCGCCAACGCCTCAGCAAGGGTCAGTGCCTCTTTGATAACTGTCGCCACGATCAGGAGCCGGGCTGCTGTGTACGCGGTGATTGGGAACGCTATCCCCTCTACCTTGAGTATTTGCATGAGCTAGAAGCAACGGCCAGTTCAGAGCCATCCCTAGGAAATACGCCCCGCGTCAAGGCCAAGAGTGACAGCCAAGGTCAGCAGCGCCTTGAACCCCTTTTAGATCCGAAAAAATATCGCCGCCGATCGCGCCGACAGCAACATCAGCATCTTCATCCCATGGCTGAAGAAGTCCTCGATAGCGAACTGTGATGACCATGCCTCCTGTGTTCACCTTACTTCTGTTGGGTCTAACGGGTCTTGCCCTCCTGATCTGGCTAGTCCTGCTGCTCTTTTGGGGACAGTTTTGGCGCCTAGATCAACGACTCCAAGGAGGAGACCTCAGGGATTGGCCAACGGTTGTTGCCGTGGTTCCGGCCCGCAACGAAGCAGCCGTCATTGGTGCCAGTGTGCGATCGCTCCTAGAACAGGACTACCCAGGAACTCTGCACCTGATTGTGGTGGACGATCAAAGCGCGGATGGCACAGAGGAGATTGCCCGCCAAACGGCTCTGGAACTGGGGAAGGGCGATCGCCTGACGGTGCTGCAAGGTGCCCCCCTCCCTAGGGGTTGGTCTGGCAAGCTCTGGGCACTGTCCCAAGGCATTGAGGCAGCCCGTGCCTTTGCCCCCGATTACTTGCTCCTCACCGATGCCGACATTGCCCATGATCGCCAAAATTTGCGCCAATTGGTCGCCCACGCCCGTCAGCAACAGTGCGCCCTTGTCTCCCTGATGGTGAAACTGCGCTGCCAAAGTGTCTGGGAAAAATTACTCATTCCTGCCTTTGTCTTCTTCTTTGCCAAGCTTTATCCATTCCGCTGGGTCAACGATCCGCAGCGCTCCACGGCTGCCGCTGCCGGCGGTTGTATTTTGATCGATCCTGTGGCGCTGGATAAGATTGGTGGCATGGCCTGTATTCGCGATGCCCTGATTGACGATTGTGCTTTGGCCACCGCTGTGAAGCAAGCGGGCTACCGCATTTGGTTGGGGCTAACACCGACCACCGTGAGTCTGCGAGCCTACAATACCCTCGGCAGTATTTGGCAGATGGTGGCGCGCACCGCCTATACGCAGTTGTCCTATTCCCCCCTCTGGCTGGCGGGAACCGTGATTGGCATGACAGTGGTGTATTTGTGGCCTCCCCTTGCCCTTGGTATTGGTCTCATTAGTCAATCGCTGCCTTTGGCCGCCATGGGGGGACTCACCTGGGGGGGGATGGCGATCGCCTACGGGCCAACGGTTCGTTTCTATGGCCTCAATAGCACTTGGGCACTCACACTACCCGTGATTGCCTTCCTCTATACGCTAATGACACTGGATTCGGCTCGTCGCCACTGGCAAGGTCAAGGGGGTGCTTGGAAAGGACGGGTTTATCCGCATAAGTCATAGATGGATAGATGGGGCGATAGGCCATGACAATGAGCGGGTCACGGGGGTCAAGCGCCTGAAAGGCCGTGGGAGGAGGGGTGAGCAGCACTTCTTGAGTGTGGCAGTGACCCCCCACCAGGAGCACTGGATTGTCGGAATGACCGCTGCTGGACTCACTGACCCCAGCACTAACGGCAGGAAATGAGAGGCCATAGAGGGTTAGTGCCTTGGCTCAATCTTGGCTCAATAAAGTAGAACTCAAGAACTCATTGATCTGGTCAGAGTGGGTCAGCAGTTGACCGGGGTGCCTCCTCGCTCCAAAGAAAAGCAACAATCAACAGCACCAGAATCGCGATCGCCCCTAGGGTAAGGAAGCGTTGAAGCCGCTCGTGGATTGGCTAGCTAGGGAAACATCCCGTCTATTCTGAGATTCCCTGAGTGCCCCTCTCCCCCTTGTAGAGTCTCCCAGATTCCAGTATCCTGACTGCTATACAGCCCCTTGGAATAGGCTGGCACAGCCTGAAAACAGCCACAACTGCCTGATGACGGAATTACATTCCCCCCACAGGTTAATACCACTGACAGAGGAGCAATCTATTTAGCATCATGGAAACAACATCGGCAGTAAAGGAGCAGTCTCTTGAATCAGCCTGACGACCGACGATGCCAACCAAGACTGTATATCTGGGGTTACCCCTAGAAGCATAGCTGCAATGTCTGCCGCTGCCTTAGAAATTTTATTTGTGCTGCTGCTGATCATCGCCAATGGCATTTTTGCTGGTGCTGAAATCGCAGTGGTCTCTGCTCGCAAAGTCCGCCTCGAACAACTGGCAAAACGGGGTAAACGCAAAGCCAGAGCGGCACTGAAATTAGCCAACTCTCCCAATAGTTTTCTCTCCACTATTCAAATTGGAATTACCCTCATTGGTATTCTGAGTGGGGCAGTGGGGGGAGCAACCTTGGCGCAGCGCTTACAGGCAGTTCTCAGTTCTGTACCTTGGCTAGGGCAGTACAGTCAGCCCCTCAGTATTGCCCTGGTGGTGACGGGTATCACTTATCTTTCCCTTGTGATTGGCGAACTAGTCCCAAAGCGCATTGCCATGACGTATCCGGAGGCGATCGCCTGCAACATTGCCAAACCGATGACATGGCTGACGAGATTAGCAGCCCCGGTTGTGCATTTACTCAGTGTTTCCACAGATACCATCCTGCAACTCCTGGGGATTGCTCCCAGCGCAGAACAAACCGTCACGGAGGATGAAATTAAAGTTTTGATTGAGCAGGGGGCACGGGCAGGTCTCTTTGAGGTGGCCGAGCAGGACATGGTGGCGCGCATCTTTAACTTGGGCGATCGCCCGATTCAGTCTATCATGACCCCCCGTACCGATATTGTCTGGCTAGATATTGAATCTCCCCTTGAGGAAATTGAAGCGGAGATTCTGGCCAGTTCCCACTCCCGCTTTCCCGTGGCTGAAGAAACGATTGATCACTGCTTGGGGATTATTTCCGCCAAGGACTTTTTAGCTGCCCGCTTAACGCAGCAACCCATTGATCTCCGCCAGCTTTTACAACCAGCGCTGTTTGTCCCTGAAGGTCTACCGGCCCTCGATGTCCTTGAACTCTTTCGCCAATCGAGTCAGCACATGGCTCTAATTACCGACGAGTATGGAGGAATTGAAGGGCTGGTGACCCTCAACGATCTCACAGAAGCAATTATTGGCACGTTGCCCGATGAGGAAGGGGAAGAACCACAAATCATTCAGCGGGAGGATGGGTCTTGGCTATTGGATGGTCTGCTGTCCACCTATGAACTCAAGGAGTTGCTGCGGCGGGAAACCTTGCCCGAGGAGGACACGGCAAACTACCACACCCTTGGCGGTCTAATCATTACCCTTTTTGGCCGCATTCCCCAGTCGGGAGATTACATTGAAACCGATGGACTGCGCTTTGAAGTGGTGGATATGGATGGCAATCGTGTCGATAAAGTACTCGTGACCGAACTGGTGAGCTATGATACCCTCGCCGATGAGGGCAACCCAAAGGACAAGGATTGACAAAAACCAGAATTAACGACGGCGAAAACCGACTATCGTGCGTTGTAGCGATCGCCAGCGCTGTTGTCGCAGTTGATTTAGAGCGCGCTTCAAGGGAGCCAAGGGAGGCTGCTCACCCCCATAGCGCCAAGCCACGTAGGCCTGTGTCAAGGTTTCCATGGCGCGTTGACTAACCGCATCCAGACGGCCACAGGTTTGCAGCGATCGCGCGTATTCCCAAGGAGTTTGATTGGATCGCTTGGGTAAGCCTTGCTGTGCCAGACCGTCGAGCATTTGCACATAGAGGCGGGCAATCGGCGGCAGTTTTTGCAACCGTTGACGGTATTGCCACGTATGGAGAGCGTACCATAGGCCCCAAACAACAATGATGCCGCCAAAGAGAATTAAAATTCCTTGGACAATGCCCCCTAGTCCTTGACTAAACAGATCAAAGAATTTTTGCAGGGCAGTTTCCAGCGTCGCAAAGAGGGTACCCAAGAACCCCGTCACGGGTGTGGGCAACCAAGCGGTCACCCACTGCCAAAACTGCTGCAGAACGCTAAAGGTTTGATCCACCTCTAGGGTTGCTGGATAGAGATCGTGCCCCGGAATCGGATCAAAGAGAAACCAGCCCAAATTGGGGAAGTAGGCCTCTGCGAGGGCATAGGCATCGGTGTTGCGAACCACATATAAACCCGTAAAAGGGTTAAATTCTCCCGTTCCGAGTCCCGTGACCAGGCGGGTGGGAATGCCAATACTGCGCAACAGCAGCGTCAATGCACTAGAAAAGTGATCGGGATAGCCCCCGCGCCATTCAAAAAGAAAGGCCTCGACCAAATCTTGATCTTTGCCCAATTCAGGAATATCGGTTTTTAGGGCATAGGACTGCTTCAGAGCTTGGGTAAGGTAAAGAGCTTGCTCATAGGGTTCGGGAATCGGGCGATCGGCCTTGGCAAGGAGGTCTTGGGCTAACGCCTGCAGGCGCGGCTTTAGGTCAGGGGGCACGTCAAGGTAGCGCTGATAACCCAGGGAATGGTTGATTTTGGGGGCTTTACGCAACAGGGAGCGATCGCGCACGGGCACTTGGGAAATCACCGAATAGGTTAACCCCTGCGGCAGCGGTACAGGCGCGCGCAGCCCCCCATCGGGATCGCGGGCAATTTCACGGGTTGGGAAATAGAGTTCGCGGGGTTCGTAGAGGTGGGGAATCAGGTTACTAAACTCAGAAACAATCGTGTAGGTCTGAATCACTTCCCGTGTGGTCAGTTGGGAGAGTTGTTGCTGCAGCAACAAATAGCGAAAACTCCAAGGGGAGCGCCGCAGCACTTCTGCCTCATCGTTGCGACTAATCCGCCAGCCGCGCCCTGTATATTGATCAAAGGCAAGGACACGCCAGAAGCCGGGGGCTTGGGAGCGCACCCGCATGAGTTCCCGCGGCACCATTGGCAAGCCAAAGGTCTGATCTATTTCGCTGTTAAAACCGTAATAAAAATTACTGTCAAAAGTTTCAGAAGGGCGATCGCTGCCCCTGTCTGCAAATGTTTGATTGGCCAGCTCCTCACCCCTACCCCCACGGCTACGGCCACTGACATAGCCGGGATTGATCACGCGAGCTTGGTCAAACTCCCCTTCCACCTGAATGTCGGCACTAACGGGCAGAGTGCGAATTTGATAGCCGGGGAAGCGCGGCAGCAGCAGAAAGACCAGCATCCCCAAGCCGAGAATCAGGGCAAAAAGTCCAACCCATTGCCGCCAGGGCAAGCGCAGCGATTTCAGGGGAGTGGAGAGCAGGCCGAGGCGCGAGCGGTAGTCGAGAACAAGTACAGGTAGGGCGATCGCCAGAAAGATCAAAAGAAACAGCCCAAAGGTCATGGTTTGGCTGAGGGTGGCGGCCACACTGATTAAAATGAGGGCAATCACCATCGAGTAGCCCAAGTCCTTGCGGCGAGGCAAGTCAAAGCTATGGAGCACTTGCAGTTGAATTAAGAGTTCCGTCAGCAGAATTCGCGAATCTTGGTTGAGCGTTGCCAGTCGTCCTAAAAAGATGGCCAATGCCATCAACATGCCAGTGGCGATCACTAGCTTCGCCACAACATTTCTTTGCCGCCGCGCCCACCAACTCCAAGCAAACCCGACCATGGAGAGGGGAACTGCCCAGAAACTATTGGCAGTCTCTGCTGCAACATCCGTGGCCACCAAGCCAACAATTACCATGCCCAAGACGCCGAGCCGCAGCAGCAGCGAGTCTTCGACGTTTTTGGCGGCAGCCAGCATCGGAGAATTGGCAATTGGTTGCAACCAAGACTGAAACATTGGAGGACAGCGGCAAACAGTGCCCTGATCCTATCAAATCTCTGCCCCGGAACTGGTAGATAGGTTTCGCCCCCTTTGGGAAGTTCTCTACCAGCCTTTTCGGGATGATGTGAAAAATATTTGAATAAGAGCCTAATGCTCCTGGGATCACCATTCAATCATCGCCACAGGAACAAGCTATGCTCCCTAGGCTGTGCCTTAGCCCCCAGCGATCGCGGGAATGATGCTGACTTCGTCGCCATCCTTGAGGGGCGTTTCAAGGCCATTCAGGAAACGAATATCCTCATTGTTGACATAGAAATTCACGAATCGCCGCAGTTGACCCCTTTCATCACAGAGGCGCCCTTTGATGCCAGGGCAGTCCTGTTCTAACTTTTCGAGCAGCTCAGCGATCGATTGGGCTTGGCACTCCAGCGTGGCCTGATCGCGGGTGAGTTTTTGCAAGGGGGTAGGAATCAAAACGGTAACAGCCATAGACTTCTCGAAACCCTCAATCAACTTCAAAAGAACCAGAAAACCTAGACCAAGACCGGTTGCCAATCTAACCGTTCCAGCGTGCGCGATCGCTCTAGGGCACGCTCAAAGCTAGCCAATTTGGGTTCAATCCTCAGGGGTTGGCCAATGTCGTTTTGCACCGCCTCTTGGGTTTTCAGGCCATTGCCCGTGATATAGACAACCGTCACCTCTTCCGGGTCAATAGTGCCGGCTTCCACCAGCTTTTTGAGCACGGCAATGGTTGTGCCGCCCGCGGTTTCGGTAAAAATACCCTCTGTTTCGGCCAGGAGCTTAATCCCGGCCACAATTTCTTCATCGGTGGCCGCCGCGATCGCCCCATTGGTTTTGCGGGCAATGTCTAGGGCATAGACCCCATCGGCGGGGTTGCCAATGGCAATGGACTTAGCAATCGTGTTGGGCTTCACGGGTGCCACAAAGTCCCGCCCTTCGGCATAGGCTTGGGCAATGGGAGAGCAACCTGCGGCTTGAGCACCACTACAGCGCACCGGCTTGTCGGGCACAAGACCCACTTCCACAAATTCGCGGAAGCCTTTGTAAATTTTTGTGAACAAAGAACCGGAGGCCAAAGGAGCCACAATGTGGTCAGGGAGCTGCCAGCCCAACTGTTCAATCACCTCATAACCAAGCGTCTTTGACCCTTCCGAGTAGTAGGGACGCAAATTGATATTGACAAACCCCCACCCATGGGTATTGGCCACTTCCGAGCAGAGGCGGTTCACTTGGTCATAGTTGCCCTCCACAGCCATCACCATTGGCCCATAGATGAGCGTGCCCAAGACCTTGCCTGCTTCCAGATCCGCGGGAATAAAGACACAGCAATCTAGCCCGGCGTGGGCGGCAATTGCCGCTGTTGAATTCGCCAAGTTGCCGGTACTGGCACAGGAGACCGTCGTAAACCCCAGTTCCCGCGCCCGTGTCAACGCCACCGAAACCACCCGATCCTTGAAGCTGAGGGTAGGCATATTCACTGCATCGTTTTTGATATACAGATGCTTGAGTCCGAGGCGGCGCCCCAGCCGCTGGGCTTTGAGGAGGGGCGTCATCCCCGTCCCCACGTCAATGGGGTTTGCCGAAGTCACCGGCAAAAAGGCACGGTAGCGCCAAATGGACTTCGGACCTGCCTCAATCGTGCTGCGAGTCACGGCTGCCGCCAATCGGTTGAGGTCGTACTTCACCTCAAGGGGGCCAAAGCAGTATTCGCAAACATGAATGGCTTGGGGTTCGTACTCTGCCCCACACTCTTTGCATTTGAGGTGGGTAAAGTAGGTGGTTTCGGGAGTGGAGGTCAAGGTTGCGGTCATGGGTCTTAGACTGCCTCAGACAAGTTGTTGACCATCTTAGCAGGGGGCGATCGCCCTGTCAAATATATCCGACTATTTTTATCGGGATTTGAGTGCCCCCAAGAATCTTCCCTGTTTTCCTTGGGGGATATGTTACCGACCATCCGTTGACGCAATCCTGAGACTTTTTGTGATTTTATATATTCACTGGCAGCCGCGGTGCTCACACAACCAATATGGATGACGCAAAAACCAACCTGCGACAACAGTATCTCCAATGGCGGCAGCACTTGAGCGATCGCGAGTGGCAAAATCGCAGTCAGCGCATTTGTCAGCACTTGCTTAGTCATCCCCAGTTTCAACGGGCGACCACAGTTTTGGCCTACGTGCCCCATCGGCGGGAACCCGATTTGCGCTCCCTCTGGCCACTGCCTAAACAGTGGGGCTTGCCCCGCATCGTGGGTCGGGATTTGCAGTGGCATTGTTTTGGTGGCAAAGAAGACTCTCTCCAGCAAGGACGTTATGGCATTTGGCAACCTGCTGCTAACGCTCCGCTCATCGATCTAAAGGTGGTTGATCTGTGTTTGGTTCCTGCGGTTGCCTGCGATCGCCAAGGCTACCGTCTCGGCTATGGCGGCGGTTTTTTTGATCGTCTCTTCGCCCACCCTGACTGGCAACATGTGTGTCGCTGGGGCATTGTGTTTGAGTCAGCGGTGGTAGAAGAATTGCCCCGTGACCCATGGGATCAGCCCCTCCAAGCGATTTGCACCGAATCAGGCATCTTTGAGGTCACCTAAAGCCCCGGCGTTGCTAAGACTGGCTGGGTCGAGACTATGGGTTTCTTCAGGCTCACTACCTCAAATATCTGCGCCATCGAGGTGGGGGGAATCGGGTAATTAAAGGGGAGTCTCCCTTGGGCACACAGGAAACAACAGCCGTAAAACGCAGCGCAGCGAAGTCCCGTGGGGGGACGACTCCACAGGCTCTATGGTCAACAGGGGAGCGATCGCCCGCGTTGAGGGATTTGTGTAATTTAATTTAATTCGATTCACGACAGGCGTCTTGAGCCACACAACCGGCATAGTCGGCATCCCGTGAAGCAGACATACAGTTTGAAAGGCCTAAAATTTGCCTCTAGTCTGGCCAATTCTTGCATTCACCCGGGCGTCTTGCCGCTCAGGTATAATCCTAGGATTTAGAAAAGGGTTCTTGTTTTTTAGTCAAAAGCCCCTGCTGCTGCAGACAAACTTATTGCATCTCTTTCAATTATTCATGTCATAGGAGTGCTATCTTGCGTTACTTATTTAGTTCGGAATCCGTCACCGAAGGTCACCCCGATAAAATCTGCGACCAAATTGCCGATGCCATTCTGGATGCTTTACTCACCCAAGACCCCCAGAGTCGCGTTGCCGCTGAGGTCGTTGTGAATACGGGTCTCGTGTTGATTACGGGGGAAATTACCACCAAAGCACAGGTCAACTACGTCAACTTGGCACGGCAGAAAATCCGTGAAATTGGCTATACCGACGCTGAAAATGGCTTTGCTGCCAATAGCTGTGCTGTCATCGTTGCCCTTGATGAGCAATCTCCCGACATTGCCCGAGGGGTGGACACCGCCCAAGAAGCACGGGAACACCTGAGTGATGCCGAATTAGATCGCGTTGGAGCGGGCGATCAAGGCATTATGTTTGGCTATGCCTGTAACGAAACCCCTGAGTATATGCCCCTGCCCATTAGCTTGGCTCACCGCATGGCACGTCGCTTGGCCGCCGTCCGCAAAACGGGTCAACTCCCTTACCTGCGTCCCGATGGCAAAACCCAAGTTACCGTCATCTACGAAGATGGCAAGCCCGTGGGCATTGATACAATTCTGATTTCCACCCAACACACGGCCACCATTGGTGACATTAGCGACGAAGCCGCCGTTCAAGAAAAGATCAAAGCCGACCTGCGGGAAGCAGTGGTCAACCCCGTCTTTGCAGATCTGGCCATCAAACCCGATGACAAGACTCGCTTTCTCGTCAATCCCACGGGCAAATTTGTCATTGGTGGCCCCCAAGGGGATTCGGGACTGACAGGACGCAAGCTCGTTGTCGATACCTACGGTGGCTATGCCCGCCACGGCGGCGGCGCCTTTTCCGGTAAAGACCCCACCAAGGTGGATCGCAGTGCCGCCTACATGGCTCGCTACATCGCCAAAAACATTGTTGCCGCAGGGCTGGCCGATAAATGCGAGTTACAGATTAGCTATGCCATTGGCGTTGCTCGCCCCGTGAGCCTGTTTGTGGATACCTTTGGCACGGGTAAACTCGCTCCAGAGCAATTACTGGAGTTGATTAAGAGCCACTTTGATCTGCGCCCTGCTGCCATCATCCAAACCTTCGGCCTGTGTCACCTGCCCCAAGATCGCGGCGGTCGCTTCTACCAAGATGTAGCTGCCTATGGCCACTTTGGCCGAAGTGACCTCGACTTACCTTGGGAAAAACTCGATAAAGTTGCAGAGCTGCAAGCGGCAGCCGCTCAGTTTCTCAGCACAGTCTAGGCAACCAATTGGGGGGAGTGGCTCCCCCCTCTTACCGAGTAATTCGTTGCAGGCAGGTTTGTGCCGTTTTAGTAAGCATCTGGCGCACTTCTGGGGTCACATTGGTCTGGACATCTTCACCGATTGCCTGAAACTGGGCTAAGGTCAGTGACGATTGCAATTCATTGATCACACAGCTACAGTAAGCGTTACCGTACTGTGCCATTTGCGGCACCTGTTGTTGCAGAGCAGTCGTACATTCACTCGTAAATCGGGAAACTACTTCTGGGGGATAAGGAGCAGCGATCGCCCCCCCCGCGAGGGACACTGCACTCAAAACAGCAAAGGCGATGGATGATTTCTTTGGTAAAGACATGCTTTTTATCCCTCGTGTGTCAAATGTTGAATGTCCATTCACTCTTTAATGACTTCTCCAGTGTAGGCAGGTTCCAAGGAATGTGTCACCTTAAGCGATCGCCACAGGCTGAAGATTTACATTCCTGTAGCCAGACGTTACACTTAAGGATTGGACTACCACAACCCTGTCTAGCCTAGCCCTATGACCCTATACAACCCCTCCTTGTACGAAGAACCCATTTCCCAAAAGAACTTAACAGCGGCGGGGCGTTCAGATCGCTCCATTTTGGAATGGTTACAGCAAACGGGTCGATTGATTGCTCGCGATGGCAATGAGGCAGATCCCCTTCTAGATAGCGCCCTTGATGATATGGGTGAAATTGAAGAGTTTGTTGGTGACTCCTTGGGGGATTACGACGAAGAAGAGGACCTAGGGCTTGAGGAGTAGCGCACGGATGCCCCTATTATCGGAGTGACGTGCTGTAAGATTCCCATGCCCTCGCCCAAAACCACCGCCACAGTTAAAGCCACTTGGCTCACAGGACAGCGACTTTTTGGCCTTCTTGCCATTGCCCTGCTCATGGCAAGTCTTGCCTACGACACCAAGGCAACTCAGTGGCGGCAGCCGCTGCAAACCTTAACGGTGCCTTGGGTGGTGGGTTTTGCTGTCGTTGCGGTTCTCGGGATGGCTGTGGTGCCCATCCTACGGCGACTAAAGACAGGGCAAATTATTCGCGAAGATGGCCCGCAATCCCACCTACAAAAATCGGGCACACCGACGATGGGGGGAATCTTTTTTGTGCCAACGGGGTTGGGTCTGGCACTCCTGTGGACGGGACTGGTTCAGGGGAAACTATCGGCAACAGTGGGGGCGATCGCCCTGTTGGTGCTCTGGTATGCCACCATTGGCTGGTGGGATGACTGGCAAGTGCTGCGGCGCAAATCCAATAAAGGCTTATCGGCTCGGCTGCGGCTCCTCCTAGAGGGTATGGGGGCAGCGCTCTTCTGTGCTTGGCTAGTGGGTAGTGATCCCGCTGCAACCATTGTCACTGCTCCGTGGGGATGGGTCTGGCCGCTGGGAATAGGCTTTATTCCCCTGGCAATTTTTGTGCCGATGGCGGAAGGGAATGCCCTAAATCTCACCGATGGCCTAGATGGCCTAGCAGCCGGCACCGCAGCGATCGCCCTGTTGGTTCTGGGAATGATTCTCACTCCCCATCCTGATTTGCAAATTTTGGCGGCGGTCATGAGTGGTGCCTGCCTTGGCTTTCTCGGGCACAATTACCATCCGGCGCGGGTATTTATGGGGGATACGGGTTCCCTGGCGCTTGGGGCGCTCCTAGCGGGCATTGGCTTGGCGAGTCACCACCTTTGGGAGCTGTTGATTGTTAGCGGTCTTTTTTTTGTGGAGTCGCTCTCAGTGATTGCCCAGGTGCTCTACTACAAAGCCACAAAGGGACCTGACGGTGTGGGCAAACGACTACTGCGGATGGCTCCCCTGCACCATCACTTTGAATTGGGCGGCTGGTCAGAACTGCGGGTTGTGAGTACATTCTACGGGGTGGTTGCCCTCTTGGGGGTGCTCTGTGGCTTCCTGAAATGGCTGACCTAAGTCTGGCGGGGAATCTCGATGAAAGCAGCAGTGCTCTACGGCAAAGAAGATGTGCGCATCGAAAGCGTGGCCGATCCCACGCCGGGGCCGGGGGAAGTGGTGATTCGGGTGCGGGCAGCAACCACCTGTGGCACTGACTTAAAGGTGTGGCAGCGGGGAGGTCATGCGCGGATGCTGACGCCGCCCATTCTCTTTGGCCATGAAGCAGCAGGAGAAATTGTGGCCTTAGGAGCGGGGGTGACCGGATGGCAGGTGGGCGATCGCGTAGTGGCCAATAATTCTGCCCCCTGTGGCCAATGTTTTTACTGCCAGCGACAGGCCTTTTCCCTCTGCCCTCACCTAGAGTTCAACAATGGCACCTTTGCCGAATATCTAAAAATTCCCGCCAGCATTGTCCGCCAGAATCTGCTGCCCATTCCCGAGTCCCTCTCCTTTGCCTTGGCGGCGCTCACAGAACCCCTTGCCTGTGTTCTCCACGGTGTGGCTCGCTCTGGGTTTGACCCCGCCATGGTTGAGCAGTGGCCCAGTCCACCGCAAATTGTTGTCCTTGGCGATGGTGCCATTGGTTTGATGTTCATTGGTGTTCTGGCTCAGCAGGGAGCGCGGGTCTTCGCCTTTGGCGGTTCTGATCAGCGGCTGGGGATCGCCGGTACTTTTGGGGCAGAGCAGACCATCAATCATCACCAGTGCAGCGATATTCCCGCTGTCGTCCGAGATTGGACAGAGGGGCGCGGCGCCGATATTGTCATTGAAGCCACTGGGGTTCCCGAAGTCTGGGAAACGGCGATCGCCTGTGGTCGCCCCGGTGCCACGATTAACCTCTTTGGCGGCTGCCCGCGGCAAACCGCCATCCGCGTGGACACTGAGCGCCTGCACTACGAAGAATTGACTCTCAAGGGAGTCTTTCACAACACGCCCACCTTTGTCCGCCAAGCTCTAGAGTTAATTGCCAGTGGCACGCTCCCCTTCGAGAAACTGATTAGTGGCCAAGCCCCCCTAACGGAGATTGAAAGCGTCCTCCAAGCAATGAAGGCGCGCCAAGTGATTAAAGTAGCGCTGCACCCCTAGCTATTCCCGCAGGAGCAAATAGTACAACTGCCCCGGCGTATTGATCAGACCCGCCCGCGCCTTGGCTACATCTCCTGTGCCCATGAAAATATCCACACGCCCCGGCCCGCGAATGGCACTGCCTGTATCCTGATCCAAGACAAAACGGCTGACGGGAGTTGGCTGCCATTGACCTTGGGCTTTGAGGGGAATTTTCGTGTCGATCACGGCCAAGGCACCCGGTGGCATCAAGGCCTTATCGGTGGCGATCGACCGCTCTGGGGTCACGGGTGTGGAGAGACTGCCGGTGGGTGGCCGACCTTGGGTGTATTCAAAGAAAACAAAGCTGGCGTTGCGGGGCAAATAGCGATCTAGCTCAGCAGGGTTGGCCTTAAAGTAGGCAACAAGCCGCGGCAGGGTCAGTTCCTCGCGGGCAATTTTGCCATCGCGAATAAGTTCTTGGCCAATACTGGTGTAGGGGTGATTGGTTTTGGCGGCATAGCCGACGGTAAAGCGGCGACCGTTGGGCAGTTGCAGTTCCGCAGACCCTTAGACGTGAACCAGAAAAGCCTCTAGGCGATCGCGCAAATAGACCAGTTCCAGACCCCGCAAAGGCCCTTTGCGCCACTGCAGACCATCCGCCCCTTCCAGTTCCAAGCGGGTTGGGTGGGGTTGTGGCCACTGCTCCAAATTGGGGGGACGCCGAAACAGGGGATAGCGGTACTCGGCGGTGGGCACTAAACTAGCGCGGTAGGTGGGTGCATAGTAGCCTGTAAACTCCACTCGCCCTTGGCCATCGCTACCAATGGATTGGTAAAACACAAATTCCCGCTTCACCGCTGCTTGGAGTTCTGCCGCAGAGCGATGGATGTGTACCAAATGGCGAAAGCGTTCCAGGGAGCGAATCACCCGCTGATGCAGATTGGATCCTAGGGCTGCCCCTGGCTGGCCGGGAGCGGTGTAGGCGGCATAGTCTCGGCGTCCTTTCTCGCTGCGCAGGTAGCGCAAACTGTGCTCAATGGCTTGCAGAAGTCGTGCCCGCTCACGGGAGGATTCCCCCAGAGTTGTATCCAGGGCAACCGTCGGCGGGAGTTGGCTTTGGCGGATTAAGGGAGCAACGGTTGGGGCGGTGGCGATCGCGCCCATTGCCAGGATGACGACCCCCTGAATCCACCCAGTGAATAAACCCGCCATCGGCTTTAGACAAACCGATCCACACTAGAGGTAAACACCGGTTCCACCCGAATGGCAAGCACCTTCGAGGGACGCACCACCATGTATTCCCCTTGAATATTTTTAATAGGAACGGAAATAAAGTCGTTGGAATTTGCTTTGGCCGCTAACTCATTGCTGTACCACTTCTGGAAGTCTTGAATGGTGGGGAAGCGCACCTCCTCACGGTGACCGCCATCCAGAAATAAATGAACCGCAAATTCAGACGGGGTTCTGGGCATAGGCGCGATCGCTCATCCTTATCCTGCACATTATATTATCGCCCTATTATCGCCCTCCTTGGTGGCTTCAGGTGCTAAGGTCCTCCAGTGAGGGGACGGGGGGCGCGATCGTAGTACTGAGCCGTCATTGTTGGGTTGAGTGCCCGCGCCCGCGCATAGTCCCGTTGCGCCAATTCCACATTGCCGCTGTCGAAGTAAGCCATACCCCGACTGTAGTAGGCGGCAACAAATTGGGGATCCCGTGCTAGAGCAGCATCAAAGTCCGCAATCGCCGCTGTATAGTTTCGCAGGGCGAGATAGGCCATGCCTCGGTTGTAGTAGGCGGCAATAAACTGTGGGTCATTGCGCACTGCCGTAGTAAAGTCGGCGATCGCCCGCTGCATATCCCCTTGGTCGTAGTAGGCCATGCCACGAGCAAAGTAGTAATCGGCGCTAGGGTTGAGTCTGATTGCTTGGCTAAAGGCTTCAATGGCAGCATCTAGATTACCAGTCCCTTGGTGCATCAACCCTATGTTGTAGTAGTCCTCAGCACTGCGGGGTACCAGTCGTTGTAGCTCCTGAAGTTCAGGTGTGGTCAAGGTGGCGATCGCCATCGGCTGTGCTACAGCAGCCCTGCTGAGACCAACAAAAGCAGCTAAAACTATCAAAGTACTGAAGAGTGGTTGGCGCATCGTTGGCCTCCTTTCGGCATCACTCAGCCCTACTTCGATCCTAAAAGAAAATGAAGAAATCGCCCAGTAGACGATAAGAGCTGTAATGAACCACTGGGTACGACCCTTTCCCTAAAATATGGAGTACGCAGAAAATACCGTCATATAGCAGTTGTGACTGTTTTAATTCCATCCTTGGGAAAAGGACTGTCTGTTGATATCTTTGTGTTTGGCCACCACTCAGCAGTGCTCCATCTCTTGGCTCAGGCGGGATCTAGGGCACTGGGGCGGAACTCAGTGTGATATTCAAAGGGGATTGTAATTAACAATGCGCCCAAAACTCTCCGGCTGCAAACTGGCGCCACCCACAAGAACCCCATCAATTTCTGGCTGTGCCATAATCGCATCAATGTTGGTGGCATTGACCGAGCCACCGTACTGAATGGGGACATCGGGATTCTGCAACTTGCTG
>NZ_CALJEM010000002.1 GCF_938074695.1 uncultured Thermosynechococcus sp. | reverse complement strand
GGTACAAGGCGATGGCGGCGGGCGTCAACGTGGATGTCGTGCGTCTGCACTATACATCCAAAGCCTGCCAGCGCTGTACGCGCTGAACGAGAGAAAGAAACATCCCTTAGAATCTAAGTTCTAGCTTTGAGAGGAAGATTCACTGGGACTAGTTTCATCGCTGACATTGTTAGTTTCATTATTGGCATCCCTGATTTCACCGGAAACATTAGTGTCAGCAGTTTCTTCGTCGGGATAGAACACAAGTTCTAGTCGAACGGTTCCCCTATGCCAACCTGTTTTATCAAGCATCATGACTCTTGCTACAGCGCCTTCCAAGAGTGGTGGAATCGCATCAGGATTGCGATAAATAAACCATAGAAATTCTGCTGGATAAACAGCGCTACTATTGAGCATTTCACGAATGGCTTTTGACCTTCTACATTCGTCGGGAAGAAAACGAATGACTTCTTCGCGGTCAAGAAGACGGCCTTTTGTATTCATAAGTATTGGTACAGTTTCTACTAAATTCATCCTTATTATAGCCCATGGCCTACTGCCTGTAAATTCTGCTCAAAATTAGGTCTCCGACTTTGCCCGTGGTGACAATTTGGCGATCGCGCCCAAACAAGGCACAACCTACTTGTAATGACCGTCCCAGGGGAGCGGCACAATGGGTATGGATATAGGCAATAGCTCGTTCCTCAATGCGGTTGGCAATGTGGCGGAGAATTTGGGATAGGGCTTGGGGAGCCAACGTTTCTAAAGACTTGAGGGCAGCTTCAATGGTGGGTGCTTGCCATATCTGGTGCAGAATATTTTGATGCAAACCTGCAAGAGCACAAAAGGCAGTGAGGATCTCTTGGCGAGCGTCAGCAATGTGGTGATGTGTGTGAAAAATGCCCCCCGCCAATTTAATAAGTTTGCCGTGGTAGCCCAACAGGAGTAGCTGCTGAACATGGTGTTGCGCTGCTGCCACCAGCATCGGGCCTAGCCAATTGGCAGTTTTTACACAGAGGGAAGGGGGGATTTGGAGCTGTTGTGCCACCTGAAGACCGTTCTCGCCAATACAGAAAACCAAGGTAGGAGATTGACCGGCCTTTTGCCTGAGGTCTTCTCGGTAGTGCTCCAGTTGCTCAGGGGCAGTCAGAGGTTGCGCGAGGGCAGTTGTGCCCAACAGCGAGAGTCCCTCAACAATGCCAAAAGCTGCATTTGAGGTGCGCTCTGCTAAGTCGCGTCCCTGAGGCAGAACAATGGTGACGGCGATCGCCCGCTCCTTGGGACAGTAGAGCAAGAGGTTAGTGGTCAACAGCAACCGCGCATAGCGGTAGATAGCCGCCTCGCCGGTGGTGCGATCGCGCCCCACGCCAAAACCACCGTCAATGTGAATTTGGGGGGAAGTGGCGGGGTCTTGCCAGCGCACCCAAGCCCAGATTGGAGTATGCCGCGTCAGATCAAGGGGATCGCTGGGTTCGCTGTAGGTAATTGCCAAAGCCTGTTGGGAATCTAAGGGCGCCCCTTGGGCAATGGTAAAAGTTTCACAGCGGTTGGGGCGCAGCAGGGCAAGGGTCACCTCTTGAGGGCAGGTGCCTTCGGTGAGGCATCGCAGGGCAGCCACTGCCGCCGCCGTCGCAAAAACGGGTAGGGTGTAACCCATTCTAAGTGGTCAACTGTGCCAAACTGGTGCGAGCTGCTTCAGCAACCGCTGCGGCCGAATCCGTGGCCAATTGTTCCAGAAGCGGGCAAGCTTCAGGGGTGCCAATTTGACCGAGGGCGATCGCCAGCCGATGGCGGACTTGCCAATCGGGATACTCGACAAACGGCCGCAGATGCTCAATGCTTGCGGGTTGTTTCAATTCCCCCAAAGAACCAATCGCTGCCAGTTTCACCAATTCTTGGGGACTATTGAGGGCCTCCGTGAGTAGCCCAACTGCCGCTGGGTTCCCCAGTGCACCCAAGGCCGCAATGATACTAAATTGCAATAGCCAGTCATTTGTACTGTGGTAGGCCGTTTCTAGATCTTCAAGGGCAAAGGGAACCCGTAGGGCAGCCATGGCATCTGCTGCTGCGGCGCGGACATCGGTTTCGCTGTCGTGGAGCAGGCGATCGCGCAACAGCTCATGGGCTTGGTGAAGGTCAACGTGCCCTAGGCTGGCAATTTGACTCACCGCAGCGTAGCGGACACGGGCATTCTCATCTTGGCTCAGGGGTTGGATGAGGGCAAAGGCCACTTCAGGGGGCAATGTGCGCAGTTGATTAATTCCCCGCAGGCGATTGCTCACCTCCGCCGAAGCGAGAAGTTCCTGAATTGCCGCTGCATCCACGCCGAGATCCTCCACTTGGTTCCCTTGATCCTACTGGGTTACGTCCCCTACAGAAAAGGGCAGAGCGATCGCGGCTGCAATTCCCTGCCCTCACCTTAGGAGTTGCTGCGGGGTTGTGCCCTCTAGGCTTGTTTTTCAGCCTCCGCAATTTGCAACATTGTCTTCAGAACCGAGTCGGGGTTGAGGCTAATGGAGTCAATCCCCTGCGCCACCAAGAATTGGGCAAACTCAGGATAGTCACTGGGGGCTTGACCACAGATGCCGATTTTGCGCCCCTTGGCCTTCGCCGTTTGAATGGCTTGTGCCACCATCCGCTTCACTGCCTCATTGCGTTCATCAAATAGATGCGCCACCAAGGCCGAATCGCGATCCAACCCCAGCGTGAGTTGCGTCAAGTCGTTGGAGCCGATGGAAAAGCCATCAAAGACTTCGGCAAAGGCATCTGCAAGCACCACGTTACTCGGCAGTTCACACATCACATAGACTTGGAGACCATTTTCCCCCTGCTTCAGCCCATGTTTGGCCATCTCCGCCAGCACCCGCCGCCCTTCCTCTGGGGTGCGACAGAAGGGAATCATTAGAATCACATTCGTCAGCCCCATCTCATCGCGCACCTTCTTCATGGCGCGGCATTCCAAGGCAAAGCCTTCGGCATAGTTGGGGTCGTAGTACCGAGACGCCCCCCGCCAGCCAATCATGGGGTTTTCTTCATGGGGTTCAAACTGGCGACCACCCAACAGGTTGGCGTACTCGTTGCTCTTGAAGTCGGACATGCGCACCACCACGGGCTTGGGATAGAAGGCGGCTGCAATTGTCCCAATTCCCTGGGCGAGCTTATCCACAAAGTATTCTGCCTTGTCGGTGTACTGCTGGGTCAGTTCAGCGATTTTTAGCTTTGCAGCCTCATCCGTCAGCTCATCGTAGTGCAGCAGGGCTAAAGGATGGGCTTGAATGTGATTGGCAATGATAAACTCCATACGTGCCAACCCCACCCCATCATTGGGAATGGCTGCCAAGCTAAAGGCCTCCTCGGGGTTGCCTACATTCATCAGGATTTGGGTGCGGGTACGCGGCAGATTTTCTAGAGCCACTTCCTCCACATGGAAGGGCAGCAATCCCTGATAGACATGCCCCTCTTCTCCCTCGGCACAGGAAACGGTGACCTCAACCCCATTGGGAATTGTTACCGTGGCATCGCCACAGCCGACAATGGCGGGAATCCCCAACTCACGGGCAATAATTGCCGCATGACAGGTGCGTCCCCCCTGATCGGTGACAATGGCACTGGCTTTTTTCATAATTGGCTCCCAGTCAGGATCCGTGCGGTGGGTTACCAACACCTCTCCCGCTTGGAACTGATCGATATTGCTGACATTGAGGATGACGCGGGCACGACCTTGGCCAACCATTTCGCCCACAGCGCGACCTGTGGCAAGGAGCGGTCCTTTTTCCTCCAGATGGTAGGTATGCAGGACGTTCGTTGCTTTTTGGGATTGGACGGTCTCAGGGCGCGCTTGGACAATGAAGAGTTCCCCACTGATGCCATCTTTTGCCCACTCGATGTCCATGGGGGTATAGGTGCCCCGCAGGCTGGAGTAGTGCTCCTCAATGAGACAGGCCCAGCGACCAAGGGTGAGAATTTCTTCGTCCGTGAGGGCAAATTGTTTCCGCAGCGTCTCAGGCACGGGTTCATTGCGGGTGAGCTTTGTCCCGCCAAGGTCATAGACCATGCGGATTTCTTTGGTACCAAGGGCCTTTTTCAGGATGGGTTTGTAGCCCGCCTTCAACGTTGGCTTAAAGACCAGATATTCATCGGGGTTAACCGCCCCTTGAACAACGTTTTCACCCAGACCATAGGCGGCGGTAATCAGGGCAGCGTCCTTGAAGCCAGTTTCTGTGTCAATGGAGAACATGACGCCAGAGCAGGCCAAGTCGGAGCGCACCATTTTTTGTACCCCCACCGACAGGGCCACACTGAAGTGGTCAAAGCCCTTGATTTGGCGGTAGGAGATTGCGCGGTCTGTAAAGAGCGAGGCAAAACAGCGATGACAGGCATCGAGAACGCCCTTGAGGCCATGGACATTCAGGTAGGTTTCCTGCTGACCGGCAAAGCTGGCGTCAGGGAGATCCTCAGCGGTGGCACTGGAGCGAACCGCCACGTCTGTATTGGGGCCGTAGCGATCGCACATTTTTTGGTAAGCGGCCGCAATGGCATCCGTCAATTCTGGGGGAAAGGGCGTATGCAAAATCAGGGAGCGGATTGCCTGACCGACGCGGTGGAGTTCTGTGACATCCTCAACATCAAGGCCTTCAAGAAGCCGCCGCAATTGGGCTTCCAGATTGCCCGCTTGGATAAAGTAACGGTAGGCATAGGCCGTTGTTGCAAAACCGTCGGGGACATTAATACCTTTGGGAGTCAGTTGTTGGAGCATTTCCCCTAAGGAAGAGTTTTTACCCCCCACCAAGGGTAGATCTTTGCAGCTTAAGGAATGAAGTTCTAAAACAAATGCTGTTTCTCGATCGGTTATTTCACGGGTTGGTCTTGGGATTGATTGAGTCATTGTTATACTCCTAAACCTTACGTTTTTTTGATTCACTGGCTGCTTGCTGTGCCCCTAAAGAGGAAACAGCCGGGTTTGAGCCGCTAAAGCTTTGAATGTTTTTGGCTCCCTTTGCTATCTTGAATCCGTCAATCACCTAAGTGCGCGCGACTCCCAAGTCACAACTGTCCGTTGACAACCACAGATTACCCCCTTTGCAAGACACTGGGTCAAGCACGCACTCCATTGCCAACAGACACTTAAGAGGCAACCTTTACAGAGGTCATTCTCTGCACGGTGGTTCAATCAAGATTGCCCTACCTCTCCATTCTGAAACAGAAAAATTGGCTTTGTTTGTTGCTTAATAATCCCTTAAATTCATTAAGATTCTAGATCGCGATGGGTAAAGGGCTTGGCATTAGCTCCGCTATAGGTTGCAACAATGTGGCCATTCCCCACCAGTTGATATTTGTAGGTCACTAATCCCTCTAACCCCACGGGCCCTCGCGGTGGCAACTTGTGGGTACTAATGCCAACTTCCGCGCCAAAGCCATAGCGGAATCCATCGGCAAAGCGGGTGGAGCAGTTGTGAAAGACGCCAGCGGCATCCACTTCTTGGAGAAAACGGGCGGCGGCGGCGGCATCCTCGGTCACAATGGCTTCCGTGTGTCCCGATCCATAGGTGGCAATGTGCTCCAATGCGGCATCGAGATCGGGAACAATCCTAATAGAAAGGATGAGATCACAGTATTCCGTGGCCCAGTCGGCGTCCGTGGCAGGGGTCATGGGCACCAATTCGCGGGCAAGAGTGTCTCCCCGCAGTTCAACACCGGCATTTTGGAGAGCTGCCGCCACTTTGGGTAGAAACTCTGTGGCAATTCCTTGGTGCACCAGCAGGGTCTCAATGGCATTGCAAGCAGCGGGGTACTGGGTTTTGGCGTCGAGGGTAATGGCGATCGCCTTCTCAATATCGGCAGCCACATCCACATAGAGGTGACACAGGCCATCGGCATGACCGAGCACAGGAATGCGGGTGTTGTTTTGGATATAGCGCACAAACTCATTGGAGCCACGCGGAATGATGAGATCCACCCATTGATCCAGACCCAACAGTTCAACCACTTCAGCGCGATCGGTGAGGAGGGCGATCGCCCCCGCGGGCACCGCCGATTTCTCCAGCCCCCTGTGAATAGCCTGCATAATTGCTTGGCAGGAGCAACGAGCCTCCTGTCCCCCCTTGAGAATGGCGCCGTTCCCCGATTTGATGGCCAAAGAAGCAATCTGCACCACTGCGTCGGGGCGCGCCTCAAAGATCACCCCCAGTACCCCTAAGGGGCAGGTGACCCGACTCAAAATTAAGCCGGTGTCCAATTCGCGATGGAGTTGGCGCTGCCCAAGGGGATCGGGGAGGGCTGCCACTTGACGCATCCCGGCGATCGCTGCTGCCAATTTACTGGGACTGAGTTCTAAGCGGGCATAGAGGGAAGGGTTGAGGTCATTGGCCTTGGCTTGCTCACAATCAGTTGCATTGGCTGCCAAAATCTCCTCCCTGGCGTCCTCAAGGGCACAGGCCACCTGTTCTAGCGCCTCATTGCGGGCAGAAGCACTCAGGGTGGCCAACACACGCGCCTGCGCATGAACTTCCTTGACCCGTTGCACAAGGGGAGACTCTGTCATAGGGGCTGTAATTCCAAAGACCGATAAAAACCTATTTAAGAGCAATCCTACGCCAAATTGTGCCGCACTTGTGGTAGGTTAACGGCAATTACGTTGCTCGCAGAATTGGCCAAAGACAGGTTCAGGAGGATCATGCGAATTCTATTTGTGGCTGCCGAGGCGGCACCGCTTGCGAAGGTGGGGGGCATGGGAGATGTGGTTGGCTCCCTGCCCAAGGTGTTACGCCGCATGGGGCATGATGTGCGCATTTTTTTGCCCTACTACGGCTTTTTGCCCGATAAGGTAGAGATTCCCAAGGAGCCCATCTGGATTGGCCATGCCATGTTTCAGACATTCCATGTCTATGAAACCGTCTTGCCGGGGTCGGATGTTCCCCTTTACCTTTTTGGCCATCCCTGCTTTAATCCCCGCCGCATCTACTATGGCGAAGATGAGGACTGGCGGTTCACTTTCTTTGCCAATGGGGCAGCAGAATTTGCTTGGAACTACTGGAAGCCCCAGATTATCCATTGCCACGATTGGCACACGGGGATGATCCCCGTCTGGATGCACCAAGACCCCGACATTACCACGGTGTTCACAATCCACAACTTGGCCTATCAGGGGCCTTGGCGGTGGCGTCTCGAGCAAATCACTTGGTGTCCGTGGTACATGCAGGGGCACAACACAATGGCGGCGGCACTGCAATATGCCGATCGCGTCAATACTGTTTCGCCCACCTACGCCGAACAGATCAAAACGCCCGAATACGGTGAGAAACTGGAGGGGCTGTTGTCGTTCATTAGTGGCAAGCTCTCGGGGATTCTCAACGGCATTGATACAGAGGTTTTTGATCCCAGTACCGATCGCGCCCTTGCCCAAAATTACACCGTGGATACCCTAGAGCGACGCAAGGCTAACAAAATTGCCCTGCAAGAGGAACTGGGACTAGAGGTGAACTCCGGTGCTTTCTTAGTGGGGATGGTTACCCGCTTGGTGGAGCAAAAGGGTCTAGACCTACTGATTCAGGTTTTGGATCGTTTTTTGGCTTACACCGATAGCCAGTTTGTGCTTTTGGGGACGGGCGATCGCTACTATGAAACCCAGATGTGGCAAATTGCCTCGCGGTTTCCGGGGCGCTGTAGTGTGCAGTTGCTCTACAGTGATGTGCTGTCACGGCGGATTTATGGGGGTGCCGATGCCTTCGCTATGCCGAGTCGGTTTGAACCCTGTGGTATTTCCCAAATGATTGCCCTGCGCTACGGCTGTGTGCCGATTGTACGCCGCACAGGGGGTCTGGTGGATACGGTCTCTCACCACGACCCAGAGAAACAGACGGGAACGGGCTACTGTTTTGATCGCTATGAACCCCTTGACTTCTATACCTGTCTGGTGCGGGCTTGGGAAGGCTATCGCTACAAACGGGAGTGGCACGCCCTTCAGCAGCGGGGTATGCGTGAGGACTTTAGCTGGACAAAATCAGCACTGGCCTATAATGCCCTCTATAACTCCATCTATGGGTTGCCGCCGGATGCAATGCCCAACCCTCATCCAACACTGGTACCGGCGATGGCCTAATAATGACCTCCTGATCATGAGGATCATGGCTGCGTAGGGTGTGGTTATTATTGCCTACGAGTACGTTGATCCCCTCTGGCGGGCGGTTGAAGATTAACCCCTAGGTACTGCCTGTCCACAGCTACGATACTGGCTGTAGCGGTTAAGTGGCCTCGGCTAAACGGTGGTGGAAGTGAGCGATCGCCCGCTTAACGAAGCTCAACTGCTCCTCCTTGGAGTGAACTAGAAGGCCAAGGGCAGCCCAACTGCGCCCCTATAAACTGGCGGGAGAACGAGCGCAAGTTGAGACACAGCAGGCACAATCGCCCCCTTGGAATCTCTTGCAACTGGCAGTTACCTTGGGTCAGCCCCAATTCCAGTACCGGCTAGCGGCGGAGGAACGGTTCTATCTACGGGAGTTTTGCGTGCCATAGAGGTCACGAGCCGTTGCCCCAGGCTTAGTCTGTCCATCTGCAATTGATTGGGAAATCACCTATTGGCAATGCCCCTTAAGCACTTCCGGCATTCTCTGGGCAAAATTAGCCCTCGCAGCCGTTGCAGCACATCACTGCCGAAATGGGAACACTAGTTTATAGATTAAATCAAAATTAAATTAAAATAAATAAATAAAAACATCAATAAGAAATCACAGGTGTAAGGGGTTATGACGATTGAACTCAGCGATCGCCAAAAGAAAATTCTTGGCGCCACAATTAACCATTACATTGCCACGGCCGAACCCGTCGGCTCAAAGGCGATCGCCACGGAGTACAACCTGAACGTGAGTCCGGCCACAGTGCGCAATACCATGCTGCTCCTTGAAAAAAGCGGCCTGCTTTACCAGCCCCACACTTCCGCCGGACGGGTACCCTCCGATTCTGGCTACCGCGTTTATGTGGATGAATTGATCCAGCCTATTCCCGATGTGGCTCGCAAAGCCGAAAGTCTCTTGAGTGAGCGCCTCACTTCGGGACAGCAACGCCTTGAGGTCATTTTGCGCCAGGCGGCACAGTTGTTGTCGGACCTTAGTGGCTACATTACGCTAATTACACTCCCCAATCGCTTGGAGCGGCAGATTCGGGTAATTCAACTGGTGTCCTTAGAGCCGCAGCAGGTGATGGTCATCCTTGTTCTTGATACCTACGAAACCCAGTCGGCACTGATCCAATTGGATCAAGGGGAAGAAGACCCTGAGCTGCGGGAGCGCACCCTACAGGTATTGACAAACTTTCTCAATCACCAGTTACAGGGGCGATCGCTGGTGGAACTCAGCACCATTGACTGGCAAAAACTGGATTTAGAATTTCAGGCCTACAGTCAGCAGCTTCAGACCTTGCTACAACAATTGAGCGATCGCTATAGCCAGCAGGGGACTTCCTTTGTCATCACCGGCCTTGCTGATCTCCTCCAGCAGCCGGAATTTTCCCAAGTGGAGCAGGTGCAAATGCTGCTGCATCTTCTCGAAGACCAACAGGATCAACTGGCTCCTCTCATCAGTGCTGATAGCCAAGCCCCCTCGCAAGTGCAAATCCGCATTGGCAGTGAAAATGCCCTAGCGCCGATGCAGTCCTGTACATTGGTCTATTCCTGCTATTGCTATGGCAACTCCCCTGTGGGCAGTGTCGGTATTTTAGGGCCGACGCGGATGCCCTATGCCCGCATTATTCCGCTGGTGGCCACCGCCGCAGATTACCTGACAGAGCAAGTGAGTCGCCGCAGGTAGGGAAATCAAAACAGGAGACAAGCTCTGTGCACTTAACGGTTGGCTTTATCATGCAGAATAAACTATTGGGCTTCCCCAGTTGGAGATATTGCAATGCCTACACCCGCCCTGCTGGTTCTCGCCGATGGTTCAGTCTTTCGCGGTTTTTCCTTTGGAGCACCGGGGACAGCCATTGGCGAAGTGGTCTTTAATACGGGCATGACGGGTTATCAAGAGGTGCTCACTGACCCGAGCTATTGTGGTCAAATTGTGACATTCACTTACCCTGAGTTGGGCAATACGGGAATCACCCCTGAAGATGATGAATCCGATCGCCCCCAAGTGCGCGGTGCCGTCGCTCGTAATGTCTGTGATATTCCCAGTAACTGGCGATCCCAACAATCCTTGCCCGATTACCTCAAAGCCCATCGTATTCCCGCTATTTATGGAATTGACACCCGTGCTCTTACTCGCAAAATTCGCACCGCCGGTGCCATGAATGGCGGCATTTCCACTGAAATTCTTGATCCTGTTGAACTGCTGCAAAAAGTCCTTGCCGCTCCCAGCATGCAGGGGCAAAATCTAACCAAGGTGGTGACTACTCGCACCCCCTATGAATGGACAGAACCCACACCGCCCGCTTGGGAATTTCGTCCCCAAACCGCCACCGAAGAGCCACCCTTGACGGTGGTGGCCATTGACTTTGGCGTGAAGCGCAACATTCTTCGTCGCTTGGCCAGCTATGGCTGCCGTGTGATTGTCGTGCCGGCGGATACGCCAGCGGAAACAATTCTCAGCTATGACCCCGACGGCATTTTCCTCTCCAATGGCCCCGGTGATCCGGCGGCGGTGCAAGAGGGTATTGAAACAGTGCGCAAATTACTGGCCGCGCAGCGTCCTATGTTTGGCATTTGTCTGGGGCATCAGTTGTTGGGTCTCTCCCTAGGGGCGGAGACTTTTAAGCTCAAGTTTGGTCACCGGGGGTTGAACCAGCCCGCTGGCCTGACACAGGAAGTGGAAATTACCAGCCAAAACCACGGCTTTGCCATCACCGAAGAATCCCTTGCCCAAACTCCCGTTGAGATTACCCACTTTAACCTCAATGACCACACCGTTGCCGGTCTGAAGCACCAAACATTGCCGATTTTTTCGGTGCAGTATCACCCTGAAGCCAGTCCAGGCCCCCACGATGCTGATTATCTCTTTGGCGAGTTTGTGGCGCAAATGCGTGCCTATCGTCAACAACACCCCCGCAGCCAATGAAAGGGCGATCGCTCACCCCCTACTTTTTTCTTGCCCCTGCCCTAGGGTTGCTGACACTGACGGTCTTTTGGCCGGCGCTACAGGCCTTTTTCCTCAGTTTCAGCCGCTATGAAACCGATCTACTGACTCCGCCCGTATGGGTGGGAGGGGGCAATTTTGTGCAGTTGTGGCGCGATGGCGTCTTCTGGAAAACGTTGGCCAACACTTTCCTCTATCTGGTTGTTGTGGTGCCGATTCTGGCGATCGCCCCTCTGCTGCTGGCAATTTTGGTCAATCAACCCCTGCGGGGCATCCACTGGTTTCGGGCGGCTTATTACAGTCCGGTGATTGTCTCCATGGTCGTGGCGGGGATTGCTTGGCGCTGGCTCTATGCCCCCAATGGTCTGCTGAACCAACTGGTGCAGGGTCTGCATCTGCGGGATAGCCCAATCCCTTGGCTGACGAGTCCCCACCTCGCCCTCTTTAGTGTCATGGCCGTCACCGTCTGGAAAGGCTTGGGCTACTACATGGTGATTTATTTGGCAGGATTGCAGGGGATTAGTCGTGAACTCTACGAAGCAGCCGCACTGGATGGCAGTGAGGGATGGCAACAACATTGGGATATTACATTGCCCTTGATGCGCCCCTACATTTTCTTAGTGAGCATTCTCTCGGCCATCTCTGCCACTAAGGTCTTTGAAGAGGTCTATGTAATGACCCAAGGGGGGCCACTCAATAGCTCCAAGACTATTGTTTATTACATCTACGAGAATGCCTTTCAGCGTTTGGAAATTAACTACGCTTGCACGATGGGACTGGTTTTATTCCTGTTTATTCTGGGGTTGTCCCTTTTGAATCTCAAGTTTGGCCGCCAAGTGGAAATGCCCCTTAGTTGAGCACCTGCATGCGTTGAATTAGCCACTGATCTCCGCGCCGAATCAAGGTGTAAATGACGCGGTAGGGATCGCTGTAGGAAATGTCATTGCGCAGTGCCCCCTGTTCATAGAAACGGGCATCCTCGTGAATCTCCGCTACGACCTCTGCGCGATCGCTCCCTTGGGGACGTATTGCCTTCACTTCTAGGGTCTTCAGGGTATAGACCCAATGGCTGCCCTCGGACTTCAATCCCTGTGCCCGCGATCGCCAGCGGCTCAGCTCTGGCTCCGCCAAAATCGTTGCCAGTTTGTCCATTTCAAACCCCGTCCCAAGGGCTTGGGCTTTAATTTGCTGCCAGGTACGAAGGCGATCGCGCGCCATCTCAGGTGTTAACGTTGTCGCCAATGTCGTTGGTGGTGGTGTAGGCGTTGCCACAGGTGTAGGCGTGGGTCTCAGCGGTGGCAGTGGAGAGGGGGGAGCTTCAGGACTGGAGGTTGGCCAATAGACCTTTGCTAAGGCTCCTAATCCCACAAGCACAACTCCTACCCCTGCCCAAAACCACCTCCGGTGTTTTTTGCGCTGACTCCTTGGAATGCTGCACCGTTTATGGGGACGGCGTTGGGGTGCCACTGAGCCGGTGACGGTGGAAGAAGAGGTAGAAGGCGATGCAGAAACCCCTTGACCCAGCTCGGTGTGATACTCCAAAGGCAAGGTTTCTGCTGTAAAGGAAACGGGAGGCGGCACAGCCACTGCTGGTTTGATCACGTCAGAACGTATCCCAGTGCCGGTGTTAGGTGACTCAGCAGCAAGGGAGTCGTCACTCAGCGCTTCTAAGTAGGTTTGGATATTGGGGTCGCCAAAGTAAGCATCCAAGGCCACGGGTGTTTCCCCCAAGTCCCGAAAGGCAGGGTAAATTTCCTCCCGTAGCCATTGCTCTGTGTAGTAGTAGAGTCCCGGCAGCAGATCGCTGGAGTCACCGGAATAACTGCGGATAAGGGCTAAACTCTGCTGATCTTGGGATTTGTCCAACGCTGCCAATGCCGCAGCAGGTTGTCCCAGTAGGAGTAAACAACTGGCCAGTTCAAGGTAGATGTCTTGATTGGGCAGCAGCCGCTCTAGTAAATCCCTAGCGCGGCGAATATAGCTGGGCTGAAGTTCCTGCATCCCCCGCGCCACCAGTGCATGGACTGCAAGGTAGGTCGCCACTGCCGAGGGACGCCGTGATTCCCGTTCAAAGAGTTCCTGTTGCTCTGCTACGGTGAGATGGCTGCGCAGTTGCAGAATAAATTTCAGAAAATCCTCAACCCCTAGGCCAGAGTGATCCTCATGGCGCCCTTCAATACCCCCGCGATCGCTGAGCATCTGCCGCAGTAATAGAATACCCCGCTGCCGATTGACACTATCGGATAAAGGCAGGGCCAGTAGCTCGAGAATGCGATAGGGACGCAGCCGATTGAGTTCCGTCTGCAACTGCTCTTGGAGTTCAGGAAAGAGGGTTGCCCGCTGTAGCACTCCCAGACCGGCTTCTAGATGAGAGGCAGCTGCTTCGTAGGACTGCCGCTGCCATTCTTCGCGTCCCAATTCCAGATAGGCTAAAGCCACAGTCAAGGTAATGTCGGCAACAGTGGCTGAGGGAATGTAGGGATGGCTGAGATCTAGGGAGCCTCTTTTAAGAAACTGTTCCCCCAGTTTGACCACTTCAGAGTAGTTGCCCAGTTCATAGAGGAGTAGGAGCGCCCCTGAGAATTGCTGATCACTAATTTCAAGTTGGGGAGCTGTGGCATCGGCCTCCAACTGGGCAATCAAATCATCGGAATCAATGACACGGCAGTGGCGATCGTAGGTGTGGCGCTGCTCCGGCTCTCGCAAAACCGCATAGGCTTGCTCGATGAGTTCACGGCGGGCGGCAACAGTGGCGGGAGAGTGCTGATGGCTGGGGAGTTGCAACAACCGCTCTTGAAATGCCTGTTCAATCTGCTCCGGCGTTGCCTGAATCGGCACACCCAGCACTTGGTAATAGTCGAGGGGAATGCGCACCTGAACCCAAACCTCTATGGATAAACCTGTTCATCAACGACAATGCTTTGTCTTTTCAACCAGAACAGGGAACCACCGCCAACCATTCCTTTGTCTTAGGCATGACCCTGCATAGTCTTCCTAAAGAAAAGGAAGCATCAAGCGTTCTAAGGTATCACAATTTTTGCCCATAGTCGGCGTTTGAGGCTGTATTCAGCTTGTTCTTAACCCCGTACTTTTGCCGTAAAGCCAGAGGCCTTAAATTGCTCTAGTTGTAAAGGTGTTGGTTGGTTGTAGGGCACACTAATGCGAATCTCAAAATCGCTAATCCCCGGTGGGATCACGTCAATTGTGCCGACCCGTGTGCGGTTTTGCAATACTGGATTGCCATTGGCATCGTAGATACGGCCAAAGACATCGGCATCCACCACCGTTTTGCCGGATTTATTCTCTGCTTTGCCGGTAATTAGGTAGCAGTTGGCCTTGAGGGTCGTTCCCCCTGAGGTCACTGAACCCTCGCCAATTTCCGGTGGACATTCATGGTAACTCAGGTCAAAAAGCCGCACCGGAATGGTGGCGATCGCCGGCAGCGTTGCGATACTTGACCAGCATAGGATACTCAAAAGCAAACCCACGACGCCGCGACGCAGATACCGCACAAACCAATTTGCACCCATGGTCATCGCTCAGCACGCAAGTACGTCCCCATTATCCCACAGTCATTAGAATCCATAGATCTACAGTGCCCAGTAACAGCGTCAAAACGGCCAAAATAGTGTACATCCAAGGCTGAGCAAGGGGCTTAATCATGTCTGTGGGTAATCCCGTATGGGCTTCAATGGCACGCATCATTTGGGCAAAGCCTGCAACCCGCATGGGGAGAAGGTATCTCTGACCCCCAGAAGTTACAAGGTAATACACCAAGCCCCCTTGGCTGGTGCTGCGGGGCTGTAGTCCTTGAATCTCTGACCAAGTCAGTTGCCACTGCCGCCGCAGAAAAGGTGGAACCCAGCGGGGATAGGTGATCCGAATTCCTTGGGCGTCGAGTTCCACCCGCTGACTCAGGGCACCCCAGAGCAAAAGACCCCCACAGGCGATCGCCCCCCATAGGAACCAGGGTGAAACAGGGGCAGCCGTCTGCACTGCCAAAAAGGGTAGAGGAAGGGTGAGTGCCCCATAGAGAGCCATCAGTGTTCCAGAAATCAGCGGCGAGGTTTTGAAGCGCAGGGGTTCACTCATGGTCGTTGCCTAGTTACTGCCTAAAGGATTGATCATCGTCCATCAATAGAATAACCAAGTGGCAAAGGCATATTTAGTACCCTGCACCACGGGCAAGGCGGCATGGGGATGGGTATAGTAGGCAGGAAAGACCACCACATCCCCCGTCCGTGGCGTGACCTTTACCCCTTGGCGATCGAAATAGGTTTCTCCCCCCTGAAAATCCTCATTGAGATAGCCCACCAGACTCACATCCCGCGTCGGGATACCTTGAGCCAGCTCCATTTGCCGACTGGCCAGCAGGAGGTTGTCCACATGGCGGCGATAGCCCTCGCCGACTCGATAGCGCAGGATCGAAAAGTTCTCAATTGCAGGAAAGCGAATCCCATAGTGCTGGTAGAGGACGATTTGAATCGTTTGTGTGGCTTGCAGAAGGATCTGCCGCATCATGTCTTGTCGGGGGTCTTGGGGGTCAAAGCGCAGGACGCCGCCGCCGCGCACTGAGTGATCAACCGTCCCCATGAGAATTTGCGCCTCCTCAAACCCCACCTTCTCAGCCGTAGCAATCACCTGCTGACACTGCTGTGCCGGAATCAAACGCTGAAAAAGGAGAATCTCACCCCCCAAGTCAAGAATTTGTAATGGCGTAGCACTCATAGAGCAAAGATTGTTGCTCTCTCTACTGTAGGTCTAGGGGAGGCGCAGTTGCACGGGGACTTCACTTTGAACCCTGCCACTGACAATCACCTCTTGGCGATCCAGCCACCCTTTTGCCCGCTGTCCCTGAACTTGAATGCGGGGATTGCTCTGGCGGTAAAAGACGCCGCCCTGGGCTTCCACTTCCTGTTGGGGAATCCGCCAAACCAGTTGAGCGGTGCGCAGATGGGCATTAGGGCGCTGGATTTCCACTTGACCGCTGGCTTCCACCCGTTCTTGGGGAATCCACCAATTGAGTCGCTGGGCGCGCAGTTGCGCCTGCTGGGGTTGACTATTAATCTGGGCATTGTCAAAAATGGCGCGGTTTTCAGCAATCAGGAGAACACCGCGGTTGGCTTGGCCTTGAATGCCTTGGCTGGGGTATTGTACCCGCAGGGGGCGATCGCTCACCAACTGCTGCTGCGGAATCCGCCAGCGCACCATTTCCCCCTCAACCCGCAGGGCAGGGTTGGGAAGTTGCACCTGTACTCCCCCTTCTAGGGTGACCACTTGATCGCTAATTGACCAGATTACCCTTTGGGCTTGGAGCCGTTGCCCTTGGCGATCGCCCCCTACACCCACGACCGTAACCCCTCCTTGACCCATGCCCCCGGCCAACAGCCGATTGGGCTGCTGCTGCCACACCAGACTCTCCGTATGCAGCCGCAAATCCTTAGCGTCTTGGGCTGGCGAGGTCACCTGAACCCTCTTGAGGGCACGCAGTTCTTGACGTTGATTATCCGCTTCCAGGCGCTGGGCGGTAACGCTGACTTGGGGATAGCGGGCTTGCAGGTTTTTCTGGGCAATGAGTACCCCGCGATTCCCCTGCCAGACAAATTGATCGGCAATAATCGTCCCCTTTTGCCGCAAATCGGTGACCGTGGTGCGGCCTTCGATCCAAAGTTGACCCTCCCGCTCGCGTACATTCACCGCCTTGGCCTGCACCTTATAGGCGGGCTTACCCTCTGCTTTTAGCTCACCGCTAAGGTTTTGAATCTGTAACTGCCGGCGATCGGCATCGCGATAGCGTGCTTCCGCCGCTTGCAGTAACCAGAGGAGTTCACCCCTTGCATTGGTTTGCCGCAGTGTTAAATTTTGCAGCTTTACCTCACCTGTGACTTCTGGTTCTGGTGATGGCTCCTCACCCACCCATTGATCTACCCAGCCGCAGCCTGTCAAGGCCAGCAAAAGGCACAGGAGGAGGGCAGTTCTAGGCAGAGGCATTGTGATCTAGATTCTCTAGAGTCTTTGCTGAATCATCCGCAGCAGTGGCCTCTTTCCTTTCGGAGGTCTCTTGTTCCCAGTGAGGGGTAACAATGGGGGGTGGCGTTAAGCTACCGCTGGCGGGGCGGTAGGTGTAAGTAGAGCGGGGCGCTTTTTGGATTTCTTCACGGATGCTTTCAAGATCAATGTAGCGATCGGCAACGTTAATCAGGCTATCGCTAGTCATCGATCGCAAGCTCACCACCTCCACCCGTGCCCCTCGGTAACTGACGGCATCCACTGCATAGGCCAAATCTCCATCCCCACTGACCAAGATGGCGGTGTCATAGCAGCCCACCAGCGCCATCATATCCACGGCAATTTCCACATCCAGGTTCGCCTTTTTTGAGCCATCGGGCAGTTGGACGAGTTCCTTGGAGACCACGCGGTAGCCGTTGCGGCGCATCCACAGCAGAAACCCCTGCTGTTTTTCATTGGTGGGGTCAACACCGGTGTAAAAGAAGGAACGAAAGAGCCGAGAGCCTTGGGTCAAGTGGCAGAGGAGTTTTGAATAGTCAATTTCAATGCCCAGTTGCAGTGCTGCGTAGAAGAGGTTGGAGCCATCAATAAAGATGGCAACGCGCCCGCGATTTTGTAGCACCTGTTCTGGGGTGTAAATGACTGAAGACGAAGAGGTAACCATGTAGAAATCATCTCAAAAAAAGTGTGTTATCGAAATACAAAGTCATACCTCTAGCGTATCGCGCGTCAAGGAGAATCGGTGACGGTTGGGGGGACGGGAAGCTTTTGGAAAATTGGCTCTGGATTGGCCAAAGGCTGCAGGGCAGGGAGAACACCCCACCGAGCCTGGCGATCGCCCAAAAGGTCTGGGGCAACAACGGCTGCGTTAAGTTCAATAGTATAGCCCAACTGCCGATAGATTGCCTCACTCAGTTGGGGGATAATCGGCGCTAGCACATAGGCCACAAGGCGCACCGACTCCAGTACAGAGTAAAGAATTTCAGCAACAGCTTCGGTTTCTCCCGCCTTGTAGCGTTTCCACGGTGCCTCCTCATCGAGGAACTTATTGCCTGCCCGCGCTAAGGTCAGGGCCTGTTGGCACACCTCATGGAAGGCCAGTTGCCGATAGCTTTGAGCATAGATTTGGCTAAGGTGCTCTGCCAGTTGCCGCAGCGGCTGCTCTTGAGGAATGGCAGTTCCTTGGACATTGGGCACTTGTCCCCCTGTGTATTTCCAGGCCATTTTCAGGGTGCGATTGAGCAAATTCCCCAAATCATTGGCCAGATCCGCATTGAGAATATTGACAAAGCGGGTCTCACTAAAGTCCCCATCGCGGCCAAACTCCACCTCTTTCATAAAGTAGTAGCGCACTGCATCGGCACCATACTGCGCTACCAAAGCAAAGGGATCAAGGGTATTCCCCAGACTTTTGCCCATTTTCTGACCATCCTTGGTAAGAAAGCCATGGACAAAGATCTGCTCTGGTAGGGGCAAGCCCGCTGACATTAACATGGCCGGCCAAGAAATTGCATGGAAGCGCAGAATATCCTTACCGATAATGTGAAGGTTAATCGGCCACCACCGCCTGAGGGCATTGGCCAAGGTAGGCTCTTCATCGGGTTCTAGAAGCGCCGTGACATAGCCCAAGAGGGCATCAAACCAGACGTAGAGGGTCTGTTCTGGATCTATGGGTACGGGAAACCCCCAAGCCAAGTTTACCCGCGAAATGGAAAAGTCCTGAAGCCCCCGCTCAATAAAACTCAGTACCTCATTGCGGCGACTGGGGGGCTGGACAAAGTCAGGGTGGGTTGCGTAGTAATCTAGGAGAGCCTGCTGGTACTTCGAGAGGCGGAAGAAATAGTTGCGCTCATCTCGCCATTCCACTGTCCGATTCACATGGATTGGGCAGCGCTTGCCCTCCAGTAACTCCCGCTCGTCTTTGAATTCCTCGCACTCAACACAGTACCACCCCTGCTGCTGCCCGAGGTAGATGTCGCCGCTGTCCCACACCCGCTGAAAAAACTCGCTGACAATGGCTTGATGTCGCGGACTGGTGGTGCGGCTAAAGACATCGTAGCGGATATTGAGTTGTTGCCAGAGGGATTGAAACCCAGCGGCAATCTCGTCGCAGTGGGCTTGGGGACTCACCCCCCGCTGTTGAGCGGTGCGTTCAATTTTCTGGCCATGCTCATCGGTACCAGTAATGAACCGCACTTGGTAGCCCTGCAAACGGTAAAAGCGAGCCAGTACATCGGCAGCAATGGTGGTGTAGGCACTGCCAATGTGGGGAAGGGCATTGACGTAGTACAGGGGGGTGGTCAGTGAAAAGTGCGGTGACAAGCGACAATTCTCCCTACGGGGTCAAACAAAGGGCGTTATTTATCGTTATTTATCTATAGTGCCATCGCCGACGGCCTGCAGGCGATCGCCCACCGCCAAATCCACCCAAGGACTGAAGGGGCCTTCCTGTTCCCTGCCGTTGGCCGCTAAGTCACTGTGGCACAGGTACAGGCGATCGCTCACCCGTGAGCACAGATCCACCAGTAAATGCTCCAGACGTTCTGACTCCAATTGCCATACCCGTGCACTGGGACTTGCTGCCCCCCGCCGCAAAAAGAGGGGTGCCTGCCAGAGACATTGCAAGCCACCATCCTGCCAACGCGGACTCCCCGCATCCAGCCAAAAATGCCAGCGATGGGCCAGTCGGGCACTGCGATATTGAAATGTTGTTGCTAGTAAGACCCCTTGGGGTTGCCACAGGAGTGGGGCCGGATTCGCTGTCACGGTGCCCTGCCGCAGTAGGGAGATCCATTCCCGGAGTCGCTCAGCGATTGGCGTGGCTCGGTATTCCGCCAGGTGGTCATAAACTTGCCAGTAGGTAGCTATGCTCTCTAGGAGGGATCGCAAAGGGGCTAGTTCACTGGCCGTTAGGTTCTGGGGCCGGATGTAGCGTTGGATCGCCGCCTCAAGCACATAGGCCGGAAATTGCCGGCCATCAAGACCACCTAACCAATTGCAGAACTGGTTATAGGCTTCGGTGGCGCGATAGCCAAAGCGATCCCAATGACCATAGCAGGTGGTCGGCAGCAGTTTGGGTTGTCGGGGATCGGGTTGAAAGCAGTAGTTAGCCAATAGGCCGGCGCGCACGGGATCAATGTCGCGCGGCTGAAAAATCGTCAGCATTTCCGCAACGGCAGTTGCCTCTAGGCCAACCCCAATGTCCTCATAGACAAAACTTAGGAGAGTTAAAAGGGCACGCACCAAGGGAGATTGAATCAGTGGCCGTTGTTCATTCCAGATGACAAGGGGAATGCCGCGCTTTTTTAGCTCAGTGCTGAGGACATAGCGGGCAACGCTATCTAAACCGGGGGCAAGGATGGCAATCTCTGTTGGCTGTATAATTCCCCTGTGAATAGCTCCGGCAATTGTCTCAACAACCTCCTGTAACAGCTGCATCCGCGAGGTGGTCTGGATGGCCTCAATTGTTGTCGGCAATGTGGATTGGGGGGTTTTGAGCAGTTCCTGAATTGAAGACCGGAGATCGGCCGTGTCAAAAATTGTGTTTCTGCAGGCGGGCAGATCAATTACCTTAGCCTGTTGTTTCAGGCCCAGGAAGGCATCGGGATCGGCACCGAGACCCAGACGCACCGCACCGATGGGTTGATGGGTCAGGACAATCTTGATCCCCTGCTGGTTGAAGTGTTCGATCAAATCTGCCATCACCGCTGGATAGTTATGGGTATTGTCAGCAAAAAGACACTGAAACCGTTGTTTTAAGGAGGCTTGGTATTGCGGATGGTTGAGAAGAACATGGCCAAATAGGGCAGCGGTGATGCCGTAGGTGAGCAGACTATGTTCAGTACACCAAGCTTGCCATTGGTCTAAGGCACTCGCGATCGCCTCCACCGTTTCTGAGGGAAGGTCAAGCTGATGATCCCTCATCAATTGGGGCAAGTCATCAAGGCGGAGGCGGGCAAAGGCAGCCAATTGAAAAATATCGAGCAGGTGCCGGGTGGCGCGATTGCGATTCTCACTGAGGGGGGCAAGGGTGCTCTTCTCTAGCCAGGGCTGCCACAGCCGCTGTGCCCAGAGCAATTCCGTTTCCGGCTTAAGATGCACAGGGAGACGGGAAGCAACGGCCTGAGCTTGAACCAGCAACGGCCAAAAAAGTTCCACCTCATCCTGCATGAACCCCAAGGGGGTGGCAATGTAGGGTGTATAGCCACTGCCCAACTGCCGTTCAATTTCCTTCTGAATTGCTTGGCGGCCTTCTACTGTATCCGTCAAAAAAAGAAGCGATTCCTGCCCTAGGGTCAACGCGGCGGGTGTGCCTTGGGCTTGCTCAATCCACTGGCCAAAACGTTGAACCAATGCATAGGTTTTGCCGCTGCGACTACCGCCGCTGATCCACTGCAACACTGCCGGCTAAGTCCGCAAAGTCAATTTGCTACGATGCTATCTATCCTATCGATTTATTTGCTTCTGCGGTAGCCGTTGAGAATAACTGCAATGTCCGGCAATCCCTTTATTCGCCTCAGAGACTGGATCAAGCGAGCACAACAGTGGTATCTCACAACTCCCAACCGCGCCCTGCAGGAAGCCTACGAAGCTGCGCTGAAAATCCGAGAAATTGAAATAGAGCACTTTGACGGTCAACCCATTAGCCCCCTCAATTTGCCCGTGGGAGAAGTTTCCAGCTATTTCGAGATAGAGCTGAAGCGACTCCTGAAAACCATTCGCCTGCGGATGGCAGAGTTCCGCGCCAGTCGGCAAATTTTGCCCCTTGTGCCCCCCCAGCGTTTGCCCACTCCCCCGGCTGACAGGGTTAGCACTGCCGTGGAGACCTATTCGGTGACCACCCCAGTAACCAGCGCCACTGAGGAACCCAGCGTCTATGAAAAGCTGCGCGTCATTGATGCCACCCTCAACCGCTATAAACGGCAGCGAGAAAAGGAACTCAATGCCCTTGCCCGTCCTAGTCTCAGTCGTCAAGACCCTCAACAACGCCAGCAGGCGGCAGCCCTAGATAAAATCGAAGAAAATTCTCTATATTTATCAGAATATATTAGTGATGACCTCACCAATGATTCCAAGCTTGACAGTAGCAGCTTTATTCCTCGCTCTATTTTGCGCACCGCCGATCGCTTTCGCCGTGAGCTAAACTCTGATGAAACCACTGAAGCTGAGGTCCTTCGTGATTTTCGCACCTCTAAACTGCGCACCCGTCTTGCCGTTCGCTTCATGCTGCTGCTGGTGATTCTGCCCCTGTTGACGCAGCAAATTTCCAAAGCACTGATTGTTAGTCCTCTGGTAAACCACTTTAAGGCGGTGGGTCAGATTGAACGCATCATTAACTCTCAACTGGAGGACAATATTCTGGATGAACTGGCTCGCTTTGAAAACAAAATTCGCTTTGAAAGTCTGGTGAGCAATGTGCCGGTTTCTGCAGAGGAAATCCAAGCCCGCATCCGCGAAAAGGCGATTGAGCTATCCACAGAATACCAAAAGGAACTGATTGAACCGCTGAAAAATATCCTCTCCGATACGCTGGGATTTGCCGTCTTTTTGACGCTGGTCTTTACGGGTCAACGACAATTGGCGATTGTCAAAGCTTTCTTGGATGAGGTTGTCTATGGCCTTAGCGATAGTGCTAAAGCCTTTATCATCATTCTATTCACCGATGTGTTTGTGGGATTCCACTCCCCCCATGGTTGGGAAGTGCTGGTTAACAATGCCCTAGAGCACTTTGGATTTCCCCGCAATGAGGATTTTATCAATATGTTTATTGCCACGTTTCCGGTGATGTTGGATACGGTGTTTAAGTATTGGATTTTCCGTTATCTCAACCAGATTTCCCCATCGGCAGTGGCTACTTACAAGAATATGAACGAATAGTTAGGCATGGTGGACGGGTTGCAGAATGGGACAAATGGTGTCCGCTGAGGGGTAAGGGGGCGATCGCCAGCCCGATAGGAGACCTTGCAATTCCTGCTGCAGAAGGTGCAACTGCTGAATTTGTGCCTCAATGGCAGCCAACTTCTCCTCTAGCTTTTCCTTGATGTGGTCACAGGGAACTTCCCCGCGATCGTACACCTCAAGACAGGCTTTGATGTCGCTGAGGCTCAGGCCAAGGGACTGGGCACGTTTAATGAAACTGAGGCGGGCAAAGACATCCTTGCCAAAGAGACGATACCCACCGCTTGTGCGGCCCACTGTGCGCAACAGTCCCAATTCCGCGTAGTAGCGAATGGTCTTAACGGGGAGACCACTGCCGTGGGCAACGGTACCAATCAAATAGGCGGCTGCATGCATGGGCGTTCTTCCAAGGGTAGGACAAAACGTTGGTGAGAGAGGGGCGCCCCCTAATCTCAATTTTCTGCCCCCACGACCCCGATCGCCCCTTTCGGAAATTCAACCCTTTGCGTTATGATAAAAAACTACGCGGATGTGGCGGAATTGGTATACGCGCACGTTTGAGGGGCGTGTGGCTTTGCCTTGCGAGTTCGAGTCTCGCCATCCGCATCTTCTCTAGGGGTGAATGTGAACTTGGAAATCCAAGCCGCAAGGGGAATAATGGTAGGGTCGCTGAGGAGCAAGCTCACCATTGGCGGCACTTTGACGATAAAGTTAAGTCAAGGAGGGCAAGGGGCACAACAATCAGGAAGCCCAGCAGAATTTTTGCCTGTGTTGTTATGGATCGATACCCTTGAGCGACTCATCAATTGACTGTCTCCACCTCTCGGGAATTCGCTACTACGGCTATACGGGCGCCCTACCGGAGGAACAAATTCTCGGCCAGTGGTTTGAGATTGATATTAAGCTCTGGTTTGATATGGCACAAGCGGCGGCCGGCGATCGCCTTGAGGATACCCTTGACTATCGCCCCCTGTTGCAGGCGATTGAGCAGCTCATGCAGCGGGAGCGCTTTCAGCTCCTTGAGACCCTCGCAGCAGCGATTATGAACCTTTGCCTTGCCCCCCCTCAAGTGCAACGGGCAGCGGTACGCGTCACAAAAGTTGCCCCGCCGGTGCCCAACTTTACGGGTCAAATTAGTGTTGAAATGGTACGCTCCCATGCCAAATCGCCTTAGCCAGTGCCAAAGTCTTTACCTGCGCAAGCATGCCGAAAACCCCATTGACTGGTGGCCGTGGTGTGATGAAGCCCTTGCCAAAGCCGCTGCCGAGGATCGGGTGATTTTTCTCTCGATTGGCTATTCCAGTTGCCACTGGTGCACCGTTATGGAGGGGGAAGCCTTTTCCGATCCAGAAATTGCCGCCTATCTCAACACCTATTTCCTGCCAATTAAGGTGGATCGCGAGGAGCGACCCGATATTGACAGCCTCTACATGCAGGCGTTGCAACTGATGACGGGTCAGGGGGGCTGGCCGCTGAATATCTTCCTCACCCCTCAGGATCGCCGTCCCTTTTATGGCGGCACTTACTTTCCTGTGCAACCGCGCTATGGCCGGCCGGGCTTTTTGCAAGTGTTGCAGGCGGTGCGTCGCTTCTATGACCAAGAAAAGGAGAAGCTGGCTGCCCAACAGGCTACCCTCTGGCAATATCTTGCTGCCTCCCCTGAGAGGGGAGAGACCATCCTCCTGACAGAAGACCTCCTAAGGGCGGGGATTCGCCAAGTCACGCCGATTTTGCGCGATCGCCCCCAAGGCACCTGCTTCCCCATGATGCCCTATGCCCAAATGCTTCTCCAAGGGTTGGCTCTGAGTCCCAATCCTCCCGAACTGTTGCACCTGTGTCGGCTGCGGGGACACAACCTCCTGCGGGGGGGCATCTATGACCATGTGGGGGGTGGCTGGCATCGCTACACCGTCGATCCGCAGTGGACGGTGCCCCACTTTGAGAAAATGCTCTACGACAATGGCCAAATTGTGACCTATCTGGCACGGCTGTGGCAACAGGGCGATCGCTCCCCCCAGATTCCCAGGGCAATTGCCCAAACAATTCAATGGCTAGACCGGGAAATGACCGCTCCCGAAGGCTACTTCTACGCGGCTCAAGATGCCGATAGCTTTGTTAGTGCCCATGATTCTGAACCCGAGGAGGGCGCCTTTTACTGCTGGCAGTATGGGGAGCTAGAGCAGATCTTAAGCCAGACCGAATTGGCACAATTGCAAGCCCACTTTGAAATTTCGCCCCAAGGCAACTTCGAGGGCAAAATTGTGCTCAAGCAAGTGCGCCCCCCTGAACAGCCTGAGACTCTAGAACCGATTCTGCGGAAACTTTTTGCCCGCCGCTATGGTGCCGATACACCTATGGATCAGCCCTTTCCTGTGGCCACCGATAATGCAACCGCTAAGGGGCGGGCTTGGCCGGGACGGATTCCACCGGTTACCGATACCAAAATGATTCTGGCCTGGAATAGCCTGATGATTACCGGCCTCGCCACAGCCGCCCAAGTCTGGAGAGCACAGGCCTACTGGAAACGAGCGGCTAAAGCAGCTCAATGGCTCCACGAGCATCAATATCAGCAGAACAAACTTTACCGCCTGAACTATGGCGGCACCGTCACTGAGGTGGCACAGGCCGAGGACTATGCCTACTGGATCCAAGCCCTTCTTGCCCTGCATCAGGCCAGTTTAGCGGTGGGGGAAGCGGCGCAGCCGTGGTTAGAGTTGGCCTGTCGGTATCAAGCCCTTTTTGATCAGGAGCTAGGAGCCGCGGATGGAGGCTATTACAATGCCCCAGAGCGAGCCGACTTGATTCTGCGCCAGCGGGAAGGTTTGGATAATGCCACGCCTTCTGCCAATGGGGTGGCGATCGCCAACTTGGTGCAACTCTTCTTGCTCACAGAGAATCCCACTTATCTGGAACAGGCAGAAAAGGGACTGTGTTTCTTTGGCCAGTTGATGAAGGAGTCTCCCCAGAGTTGTCCGAGCCTTCTGGCGGCGTTGCAGTGGTATTTGCAGCCGGTGTGTGTGCAAACGCGCTCTGATCAGGTGGTACCCCTCTTGGAGCGTTACTTGCCAACAGCGGTTCTCAAAGTTCGGGATAACCTTGAGCCTGTTGCCCTTGTCTGTGAAGGCTTGCGCTGCCGCGAACCGGCACTGACCCCTGCCCAACTGCAGCAACAACTGGATAGTCTCTTTCCCTTAGTGACCTATGGCTGAAGCGTTGCGTCGTACCCCCCTCTATCCCCTGCATCAAGGCGCACGGTTTACCCCCTTTGGTGAGTGGGAAATGCCTCTCCACTACAGCAGTATTTTGCAGGAACACCAAGCGGTGCGGCAGCGGGTGGGGATGTTTGATATTTCCCACATGGGGAAGTTCCTCCTGCGAGATCCTAGGGCGATCGCGGCATTGCAAGAACGGGTGCCCACGGATTTGAGTCGTTTGCAACCCGGCCAAGCCAAATATACTGTCCTTCTCAACGAAGGCGGGGGTATTGTGGATGATGTTATTTTCTATATTGGCGATGGGGAGGTACGCTGTATTGGGAATGCGGCCACCACTGCCAAGGACTGGGCATGGTTTCAGAAGTATTTACCCGCCGGTATTGATTTTATTGATGAGTCCACAACACAGGTGCTGATTGCCCTTCAAGGCCCTGCGGCGACAGCAACCCTAACACCCCTGTGCGATCGCTCTTTAGGGGAGATTAAGGCCTATCGCCATGCTCAGGTGAATCTATTGGGACAGCCTGCTTGGATTGCCCGCACCGGCTACACGGGTGAAGATGGTTGGGAAATTCTTGCAACGCCGGAATTGGGGCAACAGTTGTGGCAAACCCTGCTGGCAGCCGGTGTTACTCCCTGTGGCTTGGGGGCGCGGGATACCCTGCGCTTGGAGGCGGCCATGCTCCTCTACGGCCAAGACATGGATGAGCAAACCACGCCCCTTGAAGCGGGTCTCGATTGGTTGATTGATTGGCAAAAGCCCGATTTTGTAGGTCGTGCTGCCCTCTTAGTGCAAAAGGAGCAGGGGATTGAGCGGCAGTTGGTGGGTCTAGAACTCGTCGGCAAAGGCATTGCTCGCCATGGCTACCCAATCTACGCAGGCACACAGGCCGTCGGGGAAGTCACCAGTGGCACCCTATCTCCCACCTTGGGGAAGGCGATCGCCCTCGGCTATGTCTTTCCAGAGTTTGCCCACACGGGTCGTGAACTAGAAGTACAGGTGCGCGATCGCCGCGTGCCAGCAGTGGTGGTTCCTCGCCCCTTTTATCGTCGCCCTCGCTAACGAATGCCATTCCGCTAAAATTTGATTCATCAGTGATAAAAGCAACGAATGCTGGAAACTTGCCCTCGCTGTTCTGCCCGTCTAGGAAAGCCACTGTCCTCCGGTCGCCAAGTGTGTAGTGTGTGCGGTTGGAGTACCGTGGTCATTGAGCGATCGCCCCCACCGCCACCCACGGGATTGCCCCTGCTTTTGAATCAGATTAGGCGGTTGCTCAAGCGTTTTTTCCAGTATCTAGGGGTGCAACTGCAACTCCTGTGGCGATCGCTCACCTCTCGCCTCCAGCAGCACCAACCCCGCCGCAACCTCTGGGAAAGCCTCGTCACCAAGCTCAAACACCTTGAGGAAAAAATTCCCACCGGTGATCCCGGCAAGGAGTGGCTCACTCCGGAAGAGGCCTTTCGACTCTTGGGCGGAAATCCAGACAACCCCAACTCCAAGGTGAGTACCCTCGATGGCAAACGGCGGATTGGTTTCTCGGCCTTTCGGCGACTGGTGAATACCGCAGAATATGCGGATTTTGGCTTTCAATACTCTAGCGATCGCCACCTGAAAAATTTACCCTATTTGCGCCGTCTGCCTCGCCAACCCTAGGGCGATCGCAGGCCGAGAATGATCTGCCACTCTGATTCAGTAACCGGTTGTACCGAAAGACGGCAGCCTTTTTGCAATAGCAGCATCCCCTCTAGGCCGGGCGTTTGCCGCAGTTCTGGAAGGGTGATGGGAGGCAAAAAGTCACGGCGGTACTGAATATCCACCATAAACCAGCGGGGATTCTCAGGGGTACTTTGGGGGTCGTAGTAGCGGCTGTCGGGATTCCAAGCAAAGTGATCGGGATAGGCAGGCTTAACAATTTCGGCAATGCCCATAATTGCCGGCGGGTTGGCATTACTGTGATAAAAGAGCACGCGATCGCCCACCTGCATTTGATCGCGGATAAAGTTGCGTGCTTGGTAGTTGCGTACACCTTCCCAACAGGTGGTTTGTTGTGGAGCTGCCTTCAAATCCTGCCAAGAAAAAACACTTGGCTCCGACTTCAATAGCCAAATGCCTGTCATCCAAGACTCCGCAATGGTTGGTTTAGAGGTCTGCTGTACCCAAACTACAGCGTAGCAAATCCGCCACCGTGGCACAGTAGGGGGTTAGCCCCAGAGCTTGAGGATTGAGCACCGTCTCATAGGTGAAGTTGCGATAGTTTAAGCAAAAATAATCCCACGGCGACATTTGCACTCGAAATACTCGCACAAAGAAGTTAATCACCGGCAGTGTCAAGGGGACTTGTACATAAATTGGCAGCTTTACCGCAGCGCATAACTGTGCCAACATCTCATTGACAGTAATTGGCGGGTTACCCAGAGCCACACGGCGCGGTACTGGATACTCAGGATGCTGCAATAGGTAGAGAACCACTTGGGCAATATCGCGGGCATGGATAAAGTGAAAACTGGCCTCTGCTCGGAAAAAGCGAGCTAACCACAACCACTTGAGGACATCACGCATCCCTTCCGTGATAAACGAGGGACGCTTCCCATCAGTCCCTCCCCCAAACACCATGGTCGGAAAGAGTTCAATCACGCGATCGCCCACGGGCAGTTGTTCAATGGCATGGAGACACTGATACTTCGAGCGAATGTAGTCTGTGCCCAAGGTGCCCGCCTCCGGCAGCGGTTCCATCTGATGATTGAGGATACTTGCCGTGGAAAAATAAAAGACCCGCTGGCAGCGTTGGGGATCGAGTTGCTTGAGCAGAGAGCAAGTTTGCTCGTAATTGATGGCAAAGACGTTCTTTCCTCCCCAAGCAGTTGCCGTCAGAATTGCGACATCGAGGGTTGGCAACAGTGGTTCCAAGGGCGTCAAATCCATCAAATCCCCTTGGATCACATTCACCCCAGATCGCCGGCGAGGCTCAATTTGCAGCCGGGCGGGGTTGCGCACCAACAAAAAGAGTTCGTGATCTGTTTGCTGGATCAGCGCCTCAGAGATGTACTGACCAATGCAACCACTGGCGCCCGTAATTAGGATGCGCATGGGGCAAGAGACTTCACCAGATCAAAGAGAAAACCCACATTCTCCTCAGGGGTTCCTTGAAGAACGCCGTGACCTAGGTTAAAAATATATTTGCCCTTGCGACCTGCCTCGATAATCGCGAGTGCCCGTTCCTTGAGCACCGGTTGGGGGGCAAAGAGCATGACCGGGTCTAAATTCCCCTGCAGACCGACACTGGCAGGAAACTGTTGGCGAATCGTGCCGATGTCCACTGTCCAATCAAGGCTGACAATATCCACCCCCGTTGCCGCCATGCGATCCACCACTGCAGCACTGCCATTGATATAGAGGATGATCGGCACATCGGGATAGACGGCTTTGACCTGTTGCACCACCTGCTTTTGGTAAGGGAAGGCAAACGCATCGTAGTCCTGACGGCTCAGTTGACCCGCCCACGAATCAAACAGTTGCACCACCTGAGCACCACAGTCAATTTGGTAGCACAGATAATCGGCAACAGCAGTGGCCAAATGGCTCAAGAACTTGTGGAGCAAGTCTGGCTCGCGATAGGCCATGGTTTTAATTTCGATGTAGTCCTTGGAACTTTTGCCCTCAATGGCATAGGCCGCAAGGGTCCAAGGGGCACCGGCAAATCCTAGGACGGTGGCGCGATCGCCCACTTCTTGGCGCAGTGTCGAAAGAATCGGACGAATAAAGGGACAGGCCGCTTCCGGTTCCAGGGGATGGAGTTGCTGCACCTGCTCAAGCGTACGGATGGGTGGGTCAATAATTGGCCCTTTACTCTCCACAATGTCAAAGGGAATCCCAACCCCCGGCAAGGGCGTGAGAATATCCGAGAAGAGAATTACCCCGTCTGGGGCGAAGGCACGAAAGGGTTGGAGCGAAATTTCAATGGCGAGTTCAGGAATTTCCGATCGCTGGCGAAACGAGGGATAGCGATCGCGCAGGTCACGATAGACCTTCATATAGCGCCCGGCTTGCCGCATCAACCAAATGGGCGGACGCTCAACGTTTTCACCACGGGCAGCACGTAGGAGTAAAGGGGTGGCCATCCTAAACTTGTAATTCCAACCGTTTTCCATGGCTCTGGTGCGCAGGCTCAGCAACCCCATTGGGTCGGGTCTTACCTACGGTTCCTAGAGCTTGACCCTACAATCATACCCTAGGGGGCGATCGCTCCCACATCTCAAAAGCGAATTCCTTTGCTTTACCCAGGGCGGGGCTGAAACTGGGCATCATTAGTCACGTCTTAACCCGGTGGCGATCTTGTTGCAGGAGTTGGTGACTTCTCCCACTTGATCAACGAGAGAGATTAGGATAAATCCGCAGCCGCCGATTCGGCTCTTCGCCAAAGCTACAGGAGGTTAACTGGTAACGCTCAACCAACTCGTGTTGCATCCGCCGAATGTTGGCCGATCGCGGTAATAGCTCTACCGCTTGCCCCTTGGGAATCACAATTTCCTCAACCGCCAGGCGTGCTTCCTCAAGGGCTTCCAGTTCATCATCGCTCCCTGTGGGACTAAAGAGGGAGAGATCTGCTGACTCTGCTGGGCTAGGGTCTTCAATACCAAGCAAATGCCGTAACCCCCGCACAATTTGTGCCATGCTGTTAGTTTTAATAGCATGTACGGGTAAATGATGAATATGGGCAAGATGCCGTAGCTTGCTTTCCCCTTTGAGATGGGAGCGCAGCGTCAAAATGACATCGGCTTGATCAATATCTTTGGTGACAACAATGGGTAGGTTGAGGGTGCGAATGGCCTGTTCCAGATGGTGGCGGCTCACGGCGTAGGGGAAAACATGCAAAGGCAGTTCTTCACCATTTGGCCCCACTGTGGGTGCATCCAAAGTTGCCTCCAGTAGTTGAGCAAAATTTGCCCGCAGGGGTTCTTTATGAGCCTCAACAACGGGCAGCATCTGGCCACTGTCACGCCAAGAGGGGCGCTGAGGCAGAGATTGCACCTCCGATCGCTGGGGGGGAGATTCGGGACGACTAATCACCACCGAGCCATCGGCAGCAACACCACGAATTTCAGGAGATGGCTGACGACCCCGCAGCAGGAGATCGACACTGGCAGCCACGTCAAGATGGACAACCCAGCGATCGCGCTCCAGCATTTCCACCGCTATTTGAAAGGTGGGCGGGGCTTTACGTTCAAGAACACTTTTTTGGGTACCGCGCCGCCGCGCTTCCTCGTCACCAAGAGTAACCGATTGAATGCCCCCTACCAAGTCTGCAAGGGTCGGGTTTTTGATCAAGTTCTCAATCTGATTGCCGTGGGCTGTGCCAATGAGTTGTACGCCTCGCTCAGCAATGGTGCGAGCCGCCAGCGCCTCTAGCTCTGTGCCAATTTCATCAATGATAATGACTTGGGGCATGTGGTTTTCCACCGCCTCAATCATCACCTGATGCTGAAGTTCTGGGCGTGCCACCTGCATGCGTCGCGCCTTACCAATGGCTGGATGGGGAATATCACCATCGCCGGCAATTTCATTGGAGGTGTCAATAATCACTACCCGCTTGTGTAGCTCATCGGCAAGAACGCGGGCAATTTCCCGCAGTGCCGTTGTTTTACCGACGCCAGGACGCCCTAATAGCAAGATGGACTGGCCACTTTCGACCAAGTCGCGAATCATGCCAATTGTGCCAAAGACCGCCCGACCTACGCGGCAAGTCAAGCCAATAATCGTTCCTTGACGATTGCGCAGGGCACTAATCCGGTGCAAGGTACGCTCAATCCCGGCTCGATTATCGCCGCTAAACTCGCCCACTCGATCCACGGCATATTGCAACATCTCACGGCTGACGGGAGTCTCGGCAAGGTATTGGGTGCTGTGGATAAACCGCGCTTCTGGTAAACGCCCCAAATCTAGGACAATTTCTAGCAGTTCTTCCCGCTGCGGGTGATCGGTGAGGGACTGGCCAAGGGGCGGCGGCAGGATGGCCAACAATTGATCGAGATCGTCAATCACTTGGCGTTGTCCAGCAGTCAATTCAACCATAGGGTACAGAGGGTAACGGGACAGATTTCAAAGGAGAGACAAGGGTTGCTGCTTCAGCAACAGCCGCTGCAAGGACGGCAGGCACAGTTTGCCATGGTTGGTCGGCGATCGCGTGGAAAGGGGCAAGGCGTTTGCGGGCATAACTACCATAGGCAACACCGGCAATTCCCTGTGGATCTAACAATCCCATTGCCCTGAGTTTAGCAACCGTATGGCCATTTGTGCCCCCCGCTAACTGCACAAATCCGGGTAAATTTGCCCCTAAAATTGCTTGACCAAACTGGATTGTGGCTCGCGTTGCCCCATCGCCAATATCGCCACTCATGGGACGACCATCCGCCTGCCAAATGAGGGCACACTCCAAGGGTTGAATCTGGCTATTGATCCAGCGCAAATAGTCAATGACTCCCTCCCCTTGGGGACAACTAATCGCCAGCACCTGTAAATACCGCACCCAAGGACGCACGCGCTGCCAAAGCTCGGCAAAAGCCCTATAGCGCCGAGGTTGGGTATGAATTTCAAGGGCTTGAATCGTGCCATCGGCAATCAAGGGAGTAATGTCCTCAAATACTGCGGGTTGTTCCGCAGTGGTAATCAAGTTCAAGGGGCAGAGGGGCAAGCAGCGGCCACAGCCATAACAGCGATCGCGCAGCACCCCTTGTACCGAGGCATTGAACTGAATGGCCTGGGCAGGGCAGATACGTTCACAGGGGCGATCGCACCCCGGTGGGCAGCGATGCGGATCAAATGTCGCCTTACGAAAATGGGGATCAGCCCCATCATTAATACTCACCATTAGTAGGGGGCGAGTTGCACCAAGGCGTTCGGCAACGGTCAAAGCGTCATTGGCAGTGTAGATCACCGCCGGATCGGCGGCCACATCAATACAGTCAGCCCCTGCCAGCGTATAAGCCAATGTCAGATTGTAGATTTGGGCAACATCTTGGAAACTGGCACCGTTAATCAGTTTGAACCAACGATGTGCCCTTAAAGCCGCGAGGGGAGCAGCAAAATCAGCCATAGTTATATTTTATGTGTTTTCAGTCCGCCTCGTCGCGGCTCATCATTCGTTGTAGGGCTTGCAGACCTTTTTTAATCTGTCGAGAGACCGTGACCGCACTTAGCCCCAAAAGTTCAGCGGTTTCTTTTTGACTCAAATCGTGCAAAAAGACAAATTCCAGAATTTGACAGGTGCGAGCTTCCAGTTTTTGCAGGCACTGCTGCAAACGAATGCGATCCTCTTGGGCGAGTTGAAAACTTTGGTACCGCTGATCGGGGACAATTTCCCCAAGAGAAACAGTGTCTTCTTCGTCTTCAAAGGTAGGGGCATCTAGGCTCACCGGAGTGGTGTGATAGCCGGCAAATTTGGCCGCTTGCCATTCCTCCAGGGAGACATCGAGAGCCTGGGCAATTTCACTATCGGTGGGAGGGCGATGCAGTTGTTTGCTTAACTCCTGAATCACTCGTTTCCCTTGACTTTGCAATGTTTGCCAACGGCGAGGCACACGAATTTGGGGGCTTTTATCTCGCAGGTAGTGTTGAATTTCACCGCGAATGTAGGGAATAGCAAAAGAACTAAAAGCCACCCCCTTACTCGGGTCAAAGCGTTCAATGGCGTGAATAAGGCCAAAGGTGCCCACTTGCATGAGGTCGTCAAAACTTTCTTGGCTGCACTGTACCCAGCGGTGGGCTTCCCTGCGCACCAGTCCCATGTTTAACTCGACAAGGCGATTCCGCAATTCCGGTGCAGGGTTCTCTCGGTATGCCTGCAACAACGAGAGGGTGGAATTCTTTAGCTCACTATTGGCTGTCGTGCTGGGCATAGAACACACAGTTTTAATTCCCCCGCATTACCTAAGATAAATGCATCAGGTATTTCTGCCGCTATTGAATGAATAATTAAGCGTGTATAGGCTTTTTCTATGGATTCGCCTATTTTCGGGATTTCACATCTAGTATGGCAGGGCACCGATGATTTCTCTGTGATCTCGACCACAGGGTTGGTTAAATTTTGCTAAATGTTCTTCCCTCGGTTCACAGGCCACCAAGGGCGATCGCGCCCCACAGGGCGGCTCCTAGGCCAATCCGATACCAAATAAAGACCCAAGTGGAATGGCGCTGCAAAAATTGTAGCAGCCAAGCGATCGCCAAGTAGGAAAACACCATGCTGGAGAGGGTGGCAATCACCAAGGGAATCCAGAGTGTTCCCTCATCAAACACATCCTTGGCTTGCACAAGGGTGGCAATTGTCAGTGTGGGAATGCCCAAAAGAAAGGAAAAGCGAGCGGCCGCTTGCCGCTCTAGACCCAAAAACAAGGCGGTGGTTAAGGTGGAACCCGATCGCGAAGCCCCTGGCAAAAGGGCAATCATCTGCCCACAGCCCACCAAAAAGCCATCGAGAACCGTAATGTCTTGGTACGTGCGCTTGCGCGAACCCCATTTCTCCGCCAGTCCCAAAAGAAGGGCCATGGCGATCGCCATGGTGGCAATGATCTGAGGGCGATCCAGCGCTACTTTAGCCAATTTCAGAATGAATCCAGCCGCCAATGCGGGAATCGTACCCACACTGATCCCCACCAATAGCTTCCATTCCTCTTGCTGCCAATCCCGCTGTTGCCATGCCCGCCAAGCCCCTTGGAGAATTTGGCGAATGTCTTGCCAAAAGTAGCCAAAAACGGCAATCACACTCCCAAACTGCATTGCATCTAGGGCAGTTTTATGCCAAATACTCTTCCATCCCAACAGGTCACTAAAGAGAATCAGGTGAGCCGTGCTGCTAATGGGTAAAAACTCGGTAATGCCTTGCACCAAGCCGAGAATGACGGCCTGCAGCCAAAGAACAATCTCCATGTTTTTGCTTCAGCGTTGTAGCTTTACCATCTTGCCACGAGTCGGTGAGTAGGCTGTCCTCATCAAGATTTTGTAATAGATTGTAGAAACAGTCCTCTAAATGCAGCAGTACTGTTTTTTGCCGTTTTGCAGTTCTGGGCCTGTATGTCGGGTAGCTTAGAAGCCGTTGAGCGGGAAATTTTAGGGTTACAGGGGATGCTATTGGCCGGAGGGGCCGAGATGCGCCAGCTCTATGATCTCTATTTAGAGATGCTCGCCCCCATCGCCCGCCAGCAGTTGATTACGGTTACGTATCAGGTCTGTACCCAAGTCTTTCCAGAGCAATTTTTGAATCTTGAAGGCGCAGAGCGGCAGGAACTCCAGCATCAGATTGTTGAACTGGCCACAGCTTTGGAAGCTGCTATTTTGGAGTTACAGCCCCGTCGCCAAAAAGGCCTGATGCAAGAGGCGATGAATGGGGAAGAACCGTTAGAGGCAAACTCAGGCAAGGAACAGGAAACTCCCTCCCTAGGGGAGCAATTGAGCCACGTCCTCTACCAGAGTTCACTCAAGATTAATCATTTGTTACAACGGGCAGCTATCTTACCCCCTGCTCCGATTGCTGTCATTTTAGAGATTGCCAGTAAGGCCGAAAATCGTCCCTTGGGGCGAATTCCCCATTTGTTGACCGTGATGCTGGATGAGCAAAAGACAAAAGGAGAAGGAGAAGAGGAGCAAAACACGGCTGAGTCTCAAGGGGAATGGTCTGGTCACCAGCCGATGGCAGCTATTTACCTCCAACTGGAAGAATTGGAGTTTCAGCACCCACCCCTTGCCAAACAGCGCAGTCAAATTCGCCAACTAGAAGCTCGCTTGGCCAGCCTCCAGCAGCAACTCCATAAAAAACAACGGCAATATCTAGTGCTCAAAGCAAGTCGGGCATGGTGGCAAACTTGGAAAGCCAATGAAGCCCCAGACGCAGCCACAAGTGTCCCCGAGGAGGCAACGGATGGTGAGCACTAAGTAAGGAGGCCTACTATGTCTCTTGACTGGCCACGCCTACAACGCGCCCTTGCCATTGAAACGGAGCGGGGTTTTTGCAACCTTCAGGGCAATACCTATCGCTTCAATGAATATTTACATGAAGCTTTGACTCAAACACCGCTACAACAGTTGCCCCTGTCGGTGCGCGATCGCTGGCAGGAAACGGCAGCTGCCTACGCCCACTACAACGATCTATCCCCCAGCCAACGCCGGCATCTGGTGGTACAAACGCGCCAACTGCTCTACGATGTCCACCGCCAACTCACGAGTCCACCCCCGCGCTCCCCTTCCCTCAATCAGGCGCTCAAGACGGTGAAGGGGATTGGCGATCGCAGTGCAGCAAAACTGGAAAAACTAGGACTTTACACGGTTGCCGATCTTATTTACTATTTCCCCCGCGAGCACATTGACTATGCCCGCCAAGTGCCGATTGGCCAACTTCAAGCGGGGGAGACGGTAACGGTGGTGGGTAAAGTCCGCCGTTGCAACTGTTTTACCAGTCCCCGCAATGCCAAGCTGACCATCTTAGAAATTATCCTTCAGGACTCCAGTGGGCAAATTCGCCTCAGTCGCTTTTATGCCGGTGCTCGCTATGCTCAACGGGCGTGGCAAGAGCAGCAAAAACGTCTTTATGCGCCCCAGACAATCGTCGCCGCCTCTGGCCTTGTGAAACTGACCAAGTACGGCCTCACCCTTGAGGAGCCGCAGTTGGAAGTCCTCGATCGGGCCGGGGCAGAGATCGACTCCCTGACCATTGGCCGAATTGTGCCCGTCTATCCGCTCACGGAGGGCGTTTCCCCCGATGTCATCCGCCGGGCAGTGAATTGCATTTTGCCGTTGGTGCAGGGCTATCCTGATCCTTTACCGCAGAGTCTGCGCCAACGTCACCACCTCATTCCCCTCGACAGGGCGCTGCAATATATTCACTTTCCCCCCGATCAAAGAGAGCTGAGTCTAGCGCGGCGGCGACTAGTTTTTGATGAATTTTTCTACCTACAACTGGGGTTACTCCAACGACGGCGACAGCAGCAGCAGCAGGCCGGCGCCCCCCTTAACCCCCAGGGCAAACTGATTGAGCAGTTTTACCAACGGTTGCCCTTTCAACTGACGGGGGCACAGCAGCGGGTGGTGGCGGAAATTTTGGCGGATTTGGAGCGCCCGATTCCCATGAATCGCCTTGTCCAAGGGGATGTGGGGTCAGGGAAAACCGTGGTGGCCGTAATTGCCCTATTGGCGGCAGTGCAGTCCGGGTATCAAGGGGCACTGATGGCCCCCACAGAGGTTCTGGCGGAGCAACACTATCGCAAGCTTTTGGAATGGCTCACCCCCCTCCATGTGCCGGTGGAACTGCTCACAGGCTCGACTCGCCTCGCTAAGCGCCGCCAGATTTTAAGTCAATTGGCAACGGGGGAACTCCCCGTGCTCGTGGGTACCCATGCCTTGATCCAAGAGGGAGTGACGTTTCAACGACTGGGGCTGGTGATCATTGATGAGCAGCATCGTTTTGGGGTGACCCAACGGGCAAAGCTGCAAGCTAAAGGACTCCTGCCCCATGTCTTAACCATGACCGCAACGCCAATTCCCCGTACCCTTGCGTTGACCCTCCATGGGGATCTCGATGTCAGTCAAATTGATGAATTGCCGCCGGGGCGCCGACCGATTCAAACTACCGTGTTGGCACGGGGCGATCGCCCCTATGCCTATGATTTAATTCGCCGTGAAGTGGCTCAGGGGCACCAAGCCTATATTGTGTTGCCCCTAGTGGAGGAATCGGAGAAAGTAGATCTCAAATCTGCAATTGCTGAGCACGAGCGATTACAAAGGGAGATTTTTCCCAATTTTCGAGTGGGGCTGCTCCACGGTCGTATGGCCGCCGGCGAAAAGGATGCCACGATTCAGGCCTTTGCTAAGGGGGAGCTGGATATTCTTGTAACTACAACGGTGGTTGAGGTGGGGGTAGATGTCCCCAATGCCACGGTGATGCTCATTGAACATGCCGAACGCTTTGGCCTCTCCCAACTGCATCAACTGCGCGGGCGGGTGGGGCGGGGTGCTCAACAGTCCTATTGCCTACTGCTGAATAGTTCCCGCAATGAGGCTGCCAAGCAGCGGTTGAATGTGTTGGCGCAGTCCCAAGATGGCTTCTTTATCGCCGAGATGGATCTGCGGCTGCGCGGTCCGGGGGAGGTGCTGGGGACGCGGCAATCGGGGTTGCCAGACTTGGCCCTGGCCAGCCTCGTGGAGGATCAAGACTGCCTAGAGGCAGCGCGATCGGCAGCCAGTGAGCTGATTGCCCAGGATCCTCAGTTACAGAGCTATCCCCTGCTGCAGGCAGTTCTCCAACAACGGCGCGATCGCCTTCTGGAGGGCATGATGAACTAATACCCCGTCTTTGGGAGGGATATGTTAAATTTAGTTAAGAACCTGATAAAAAGCGCCGCCAATGAAAGTCTCTTGGAAAACTGTTCTCCTTTGGTCAATACCCGTACTGTTAGTGGGCGTTCTCCTCTGGCAGGGGGCGAGCAACCTAATGCTCTATCAAAGTCAGCCTCCCCTCAATACGGCGAGTACCCGCATGAGCTATGGGCGATTCCTCAACTATCTGGATGCAGGTCGGATTAGCAAAGTGGACCTTTTCGACAACGGTCGCACTGCCATTGTTGATGTCTCTGATCCGGAGTTGATTAACGGTCGCCCCCTGCGGGTACGGGTGGATATGCCAGGCACGGCTCCAGAAGTCATTAGTAAACTGCGGGAGCAGCACGTGGAAATTGATGTGCATCCGGCTCGCAATGATGGAGCCCTATGGGGTCTTTTGGGGAACCTGCTCTTCCCTGTTTTACTTTTGGGGGGACTCTTCTTCCTCTTCCGCCGTTCCAGCAACGTGCCGGGAGGGCCGGGGCAAGCGATGAACTTTGGTAAATCCCGTGCCCGCTTCCAAATGGAGGCCAAAACGGGCGTTACCTTTGACGATGTGGCCGGTGTGGATGAAGCCAAGGAAGAACTGCAAGAGGTGGTCACTTTCCTGAAAAAGCCGGAGAAATTTACGGCGGTGGGTGCCCGTATTCCCAAAGGGGTGTTGTTGGTCGGGCCTCCTGGGACGGGTAAAACAATGCTAGCCAAGGCGATCGCTGGCGAGGCGGGAGTGCCCTTCTTCTCCATTTCAGGGTCAGAATTTGTGGAAATGTTTGTGGGGGTGGGTGCCTCCCGTGTGCGGGATCTTTTCCGCAAAGCCAAGGAAAATGCGCCCTGTTTGATCTTTATTGATGAGATTGATGCCGTGGGTCGCCAGCGGGGTGCCGGCATCGGCGGCGGCAACGATGAGCGGGAGCAAACCCTCAACCAGCTCCTGACGGAAATGGACGGCTTTGAGGGCAATACCGGCATCATTGTGATTGCGGCAACCAACCGTCCTGACGTGCTGGATGCGGCGCTGTTGCGTCCTGGCCGCTTTGACCGGCAAGTCATTGTTGACGCCCCTGATATTAAAGGGCGTTTGGCAATCCTCAGTGTCCATGCCCGTAACAAAAAACTGGCGCCTGAAGTCTCCCTTGAAGCGATCGCCCGCCGCACCCCTGGGTTTACAGGAGCCGATTTGGCTAACCTCCTCAATGAAGCAGCGATCCTCACCGCCCGCCGCCGCAAACCGGCAATTACAATGTTGGAAATAGACGATGCCGTGGATCGGGTGGTGGCAGGCATGGAGGGTACCCCGCTCATTGACGGCAAGAGCAAGCGGCTGATTGCCTACCACGAGGTGGGTCACGCCATTGTCGGTACATTGCTGAAGGATCACGATCCGGTGCAAAAAGTCACCTTGGTGCCTCGCGGCCAAGCCCGCGGTCTCACTTGGTTTATGCCCTCAGAGGATGCGGGTCTCATCTCGCGATCGCAGTTAATGGCGCGAATGGCAGGTGCTCTAGGGGGTCGCGCTGCCGAATACGTTGTCTTTGGGGATGCCGAGGTGACCACTGGCGCAGGGAATGACCTGCAACAGGTAACGGCCATGGCTCGGCAGATGGTCACCCGCTTTGGCATGTCCGACCTAGGGCCTCTGTCGTTGGAGACCCAAAACGGTGAAGTGTTCCTAGGGCGTGATCTGGTGTCTCGAACTGAATACTCCGAGGAAATTGCCGCTCGCATTGACGCCCAAGTGCGGGAATTAGTCCAGCACAGCTACGAATTAGCTATCAAAATCATCCGCGAAAATCGGGTGGTCATTGACCGCTTGGTGGATCTGTTGGTGGAAAAAGAAACCATTGATGGCGAGGAGTTTCGCCAAATTGTTGCCGAGTACACTGTTGTTCCTGATAAAGAGCAGTTTGTGCCGCAACTTTAAGAGCAGCTATAGCTCTTTTTCAATTAATTTCATATGTTTAGGTGTGGGGTTTGCCCTACACCTTTTCTTTACATTTGGAAGCTACTGAAATAGAATGATAATCGTTATCAAATTGTTAGAAACTTCAAGCCATGACCCAGTTTTCCCTTCCTGAACTAGCCACGGCAGATGCTGCTATTGCTGCACTCCCAATGACTCCCTCTCCCCGCGTTTCCGAGGCCGAGATGGAGCAGGCTGTGCGCGTATTACTGATGGGGTTGGGTGAAAATCCAGATCGCGAGGGACTGCGGGACACCCCCAAGCGAGTGGTCAAGGCCTTGAAATTTTTAACCTCCGGCTATTATCAATCCCTTGATGAGATTCTCAATGGGGCGGTTTTTCACGAAGACACCAACGAAATGGTCTTAGTGCGCGACATTGATCTATTTAGTTCCTGTGAGCACCATATTTTGCCGATTATTGGTCGCGCCCATGTGGCCTATATTCCCAATGGCAAAGTGATTGGATTGTCGAAAATTGCCCGCATTTGTGAAATGTATGCGCGGCGTCTTCAAGTCCAAGAGCGATTGACCCAGCAAATTGCCGATGCCCTGCAGGGGTTGCTCCAGCCCCAAGGTGTGGCAGTGGTGATTGAAGCCACCCACATGTGTATGGTCATGCGCGGGGTTCAAAAGCCGGGGTCATGGACGGTCACCAGTTCAATGCAGGGGGTTTTTGCAGAGGATGCCCGCACCCGTCAAGAATTTCTTGACCTGATTCGCCATCAACCCTCCTTCCACTAAACAACGCCATGGATACCTGCCAAGTCATTGTTGTCGCCGGTCGTTGGGGTGCCGGCAAGACCCACTGGATTCGGCAGCAATTAGCGGCCCAGAGTTGGCAGGAAGCCCTTTTTTACGCCTGTCCGGGGTATGGGGCAATGGGGGTAGATTTGGTACGCATGGGGTATCTCTATCCACGATTACAAGTCTTGCCCACAATAAGCCTAGAGAAATGCTGGAACACTTTGCCAAAGGAGGGGCAATTTTTCCTGGAGGTTGGCTATCACTTGGATGTCCACCGGTTGCAGCTTCCGGTGGCTTCGGTTAAGCGGGTGGCGATCGCCACCCCCCAGGAGACAGAATTTTGCCACTGGGCCGATGAAGTGATTGAACCCGCCGTGTCCTTGCCGGCGATCGCCCCCACTTTGCCCGAGCTGTGGCAAGTAGAACTCACCGGCCAAGTCTTTGATCCTCCCAGTTTAGATGAGCTGCTCCTTGAACTCACAGAGGGCGCCTATGGTCAAGTGCAGCGGCTAAAGGGAATTTTTGAACTGCCGGATGGTCAAGCCTTTGCCGTTGATTTTTGTCTGGGTCTTGGGGAGATCGAGTACACCAACCTCAACGTCCCACCATGGTTAGAAGGGCGCCCCCAACGCTGGAGCGGTTTAGAACTGATTGGCTATCACCTAGACAAAGCCGCCGTCCGCGAACTCATTGCCGATGCCGTCCTCAGTGACACTGTTTTAGCGCAATACCAAGTTCACTACCGCACACAGGTGGAGGCTGAAGGATGAAGTACGCCGTCATTTCTTGTATTCACGGCAATTACGAAGCCCTGAATGCGGTCTTGTTAGATATTGATCGCCAGCGAGTAGATCAAATTTACTGTCTGGGTGATCTTGTGGGCTATGGTCCCTATCCCAATGAAGTGGTGGAGATGATTCGCTCCCTCGACATTCCCACCTGTCAGGGGTGCTGGGATGAAGATATTGTCATGGGTTTGAATGCCTGTGAATGTAGCTATCCTTCTCAATTGGCCGAAAAACGGGGGCGACGTGCCCATGAGTGGACGAATCGGGTGCTGCATCCTGAAGTTCGCGAATACCTTGCCCAATTGCCAATGAGCCTACGCCAGGGAAACCTGTGCTTTGTCCACGGCAGTCCTAACAGCCAACATGAATATCTCCTTCCCAGGATGCATGGATTTGCTGCCCTTGAGCGAGTCCTAGCCGCTCAAGCAGATGTGCTCTTCTGTGGCCACACCCACATTCCCTATGTGCGCTACTTACGGGAGGGAAAGATTCGAGTCCACCACAGGGGAGAAACCCCCCAAGAATTTCAAGCTAGCGTCAAGATGATTGTCAATGCCGGCTCGGTAGGAGAGCCACGCCATGGCCGTCCCAATGCCACCTACGTTATCTACGACACTGATACCCAAGAAGTCACGCTACGGGAAGTTCCCTATGATTACCAGAAAACCTGCGCCGCCATTCTTGAGCAGGGGTTGCCGCCAATTTTTGCATGGCGATTGGCGCGGGGCATGGAGTTTGCAGAACGAGCGGATGATCCTCATCACGTTTGCCAGCGATGATCGCTCACTGGGCTATCCTCAGCGGTATTGAGGGGAATCTGAGGGCACTGGAGGCAGTGCTTAGGGATTTACAGCGACAACGTCCCCCCATTACGACCCTTTACGTTCTAGGAGACATCATTGGTCTTAAGGGGCAAAACGATGCTGTGGTGCAACGTTTGCAAATGCCTGACCTAGAGCCTTTAGACCCCCAGATTTGTATAGGCTGGTGGGAGGAGCAATGCTTTAATCTATTCGGTGTTGGCCTGTCGGGCGAAGTTCCTGAGTTGATTGCCCAGCAGGGAGAGGCAGCAGTGGGCCAACTGTGGGAGTCCATTTCCCGCTCTTCAGTGCAGTGGTTGCGATCGCTCCCCTTTGGTTTCCATGAGTTAGATTGTCTCTTAGTTCATGGCAGCCCGGTCAGTGCCTCAGAGGTTTTAACGCCGGCTACTTCTCCGGCGGTGTTGTGCGATCGCCTAATTCGAGCCGATGCCAATCAGCTATTCTGTGGACGTTCTGGAGAACTGTTTGACTGCTGGGTTCGTGCAGAAGCCTTAACCAGTGAAGTGAAAACCCTAGACGGCAGGGAGACACAAACCTTTGACCTGCCACAGCGGCGTCTCATTGGCGTGGGTTCCGTGGGGCGACAGTCCGGTATGGCTAGTTACGTCCTCTACCAGCCAGGAAACAATCAGCTCAAACAGTGTTTTGTGCGCTACTAAGGGGAAGAGGACAGCCCTGTTGAGTCCTAGGATCTCTTGTCTCTTGTAAGGGCTGTCCGTTGTTGCCCAGTTATTGCGAATCAGACTGCTTGCCCTTGAGCAACGCAATCCACTCCTCCACCTGCGCCGCTGCAATTTGGCGACATCCCAACCCAAAAGCGAGGGCGATCGCCACCGCAATGGAACCAAAGAGCAAGCCAAAGGCCAGATTGACAATACTGGCCGCAATGCCCATTTGTTGCAGTGCCATTGCCCCGACAAAGGCAAGAATAGCAATTCGCGCCGCCTGCGCCAAAAAGCGGGCTTGGGATCCACCCGTAGCGGCAACCACGCGAAAAGCTAAATTTCCCAAATACAGACCCACCGCAAAGATGACAATCCCCACCAGCACTTGACCCAAAATGACCAGTAGGGCACTGACAAATGCCGTCAACGCCGGAATTTCGAGCACTTCAACGGCAGCGATCGCGCCTACCAAGATAATGCCAACCAATACAACAATGCCAGCGATTTCCGAAGGCTGACGCCACTGGCGTTGCGTCTCAGGGGTCTGTTCTCCTTCGGCAGGAGGGGTTGGTAAGCCTAGCCAAATAGATACTTGGTCAAAGCCCAAGCTGGCCAAAAAGCCCGTCAGTGTCTCCGCCACAAAGCGGCCAATGAGATAGGCCAGCACCAAAATCACCCCCGCCGTAAAGATGCGCGGCAGTGCCAGCAGAATCTGATTGAGCATTGCTGTTGCTGGGGCACTAATGGCTGCAATTTGCAGCGCCTCCAAAGCCGCGATTGCCGTGGGAATCAAAATTAACACATAGACCAACGTGCCCGCACCGGTTGCTAGGGATTCCCCCAGTGTTCCTTGTCCCAACCTCAGCCGTTCACCAAAGCGCTGCACACCTAAAGCGGTCATTAAATTCACCACCAAGCCGCGCACAATCCGTGCAATTAGCCAGCCCACAACCGCAATAATTGCCGCCTTCAAGATAAAGGGCAGCGCCCCCAGAATATCGTTGAGCAGATTTTGCACTGGCTGAAGAGCCCCCTGAAGGTCAAGAACTCCTAAAATCAAGGGCAGGAAAAATAACAACACAAACCAATAGAGCCCATTCCCCAACATGTCACTAAACAAAATAGGGGGAGATGCTGCTTCCCCCTCGGCCAACTGCTCCAGGGGACGGTCTAAATTCAGTGCTTGGGCCGACCGCACAGCCACCAACTTAGCCAACGTCGCCACCAGCCAAGCCACCGCACCTAAAATGATCGCTGCTCCCAGCTTAGGCAGGAAGCTAAAGATCTGATTCAGAAATGCGTTGAGGGGTTGAGAGGCTGTGGTTAACCGCAGGGCATCTAAAAACATCACTACGGCCACCAGAAAGATGACCCAAAAGACAATGCCGCTGATAATACTGGCAATAGAAACCCTCCGCACTGCTTCACTATCCCCACCTAGGAATTGAGCCAGCCGCGTGTCAAACTGAAGACGCTTCAAAAGGAGGTGGGTCAGTTTTGCTAGAATTAGCGCCACAATCCAGCCCAAGATGAGGAGTGCTACTGCTGTAATCAATTGAATGAGCAGTCCCCTTAAGTCATTCAAGTTAAGACCAATGCTTTCTTGAAGTTGCTCACCCATAGAGGGAGATTCTTGCATGAACTGGGCAAAAGAAGCTCTTGGCAACCCCCAGAGGTTTAGCAGCTTATCAAGCATCTTGTTCTTCCTCAGTCACAATGAAAGCAGCCCAACGTTAAAAGCTAGCCCTATCCTACCAGAGAAAAAATTTTCCATACAAACTTTGCAAACTCTTAATGCAAAAGGAAAATCCCCCACCCTAGGGCAGGGGATTTCAAAAACTCAGGTCAGCTCAGGCAAATCAGCCAAATTTGGCTGCTGTTGAAGCAATGAGAAAGGCTGCGTAAGTGAGAACATAGCCCACACTAAAGTGAGCCAGACCCACGAGGCGAGCCTGCACAATCGAGAGGGCAACGGGCTTATCTTTCCAACGCACCAAGTTGGCCAAGGGCGTGCGCTCGTGCGCCCAAACCAAGGTTTCAATCAGCTCTTGCCAATAACCACGCCAGCTAATGAGGAACATGAAGCCCGTCGCCCACACAAGGTGACCAAACAGGAACATCCATGCCCAGACCGACAGGTTATTGGTGCCAAAGGGATTGTAACCATTGATGAGTTGGGACGAGTTCAACCAGAGGTAATCGCGCAGCCAGCCCATGAGGTAGGTGGAGTTTTCGTTGAACTGAGCCACATTGCCTTCCCAGACACCGAGGTGTTTCCAGTGCCAGTAGAAGGTCACCCAACCAATGGTGTTCAGCATCCAGAACATGGCCAGATAGAAGGCATCCCATGCGGAGATGTCGCAGGTACCGCCGCGGCCGGGGCCATCGCAGGGGAAGGCATAGCCGAAGTCTTTTTTATCTGGCATTAGTTTGGAGCCACGGGCATCCAAGGCGCCTTTGACCAAGATTAAGGTGGTGGTGTGCAGCCCCAAGGCAATGGCATGGTGTACCAAGAAGTCCCCAGGACCAATTGTTAAGAACAGAGAGTTAGTGCCACTGTTGATGGCATCAAGCCAGCCGGGTAGCCAGACGTTGCCGTAGTTAGGCCAAGCGGTGCTCGCAATGCTATCGGGATTCGACAGCAGCGTATCGAAGCCATAGAGCAGTTTGCCATGGGCCGCCTGAATAAATTGAGCAAACACCGGCTCAATGAGAATTTGCTTCTCAGGGGTACCAAAGGCAACCACAACATCGTTGTGGACATAGAGACCCAACGTGTGGAAGCCCAAGAAGAGAGACACCCAGCTCAGGTGGGAAATGATCGCCTCTTTGTGTTGCAGCACCCGATCCAACACGTTGCCTTTATTTTGGGCTGGATCATAATCCCGCACCAGGAAGATGGCGCCATGGGCAAAAGCTCCCACCATCAAAAAGCCGGCAATGTACTGGTGGTGAGTGTAAAGGGCGGCCATGGTGGTGTGGTCTTGGGCAATGAAGGCATAGGGTGGCAGCGAGTACATATGCTGAGCCACCAAAGAGGTGATCACCCCCAAACAGGCCAAGTGCAAACCCAACTGGAAGTGCAGCGAGTTGTTGTAGGTCTCATAGATGCCTTTGTGAGGCATGTTGAAAGGCCCTTCCACCTTCGTGCCAAAGAAGTCCTTGGCATCCATCATCTCTTTAATGCTGTGGCCAATCCCAAACTGGGTGCGGTACATGTGGCCCGCCACAATAAAGAGCACAGCGATCGCAAGGTGGTGGTGCGCCATATCCGTGAGCCAGAGGGACTCAGTTTGCGGATGGAAACCACCCAAGAAGGTGAGAATCGCAGTTCCTGCCCCCTCTGCGGTGCCAAAGATATGGCTAGCCGTGTCCGGGTTTTGGGCGTAAACGCCCCAGTTGCCCGTGAAGAAAGGCGCTAGACCGGCGGGGTGGGGCATGGTGCTGAGGAAGTTATCCCAGCCCACGTGCTGACCACGGGACTCAGGAATGGCCACGTGGATTAGGTGACCCGCCCAAGCCAGGGAACTCACCCCAAACAGACCCGCCAAGTGGTGGTTCAGCCGCGATTCGGCATTTTTGAACCAAGAGAGGCTAGGACGGAACTTGGGTTGCAGGTGCAGCCAGCCGGCAAAGAGGGCCAGCGAAGCCAGAATCAGTAGGAAGATGGCACCTTGGTACAGGTCGCCGTTGGTGCGCATACCAATGGTGTACCACCAGTGATAGACACCAGAGTAGGCAATATCCACAGGGTTAGAAGCTCCCGCTTGGGTGAAAGCATCCACTGCGGCTTTGCCAAATTGGGGATCCCAGATCGCATGGGCGATGGGACGGGTGTTGACAGGGTCTTGAATCCATTGCTCAAAGTTTCCCTGCCATGCCACATGGAATAGACTGCCAGACACCCACAGGAAGATGATGGCCAGATGCCCAAAGTGGGAGGCAAAAATCTTTTGGTAAAGATTTTCCTCGGTCATGCCATCGTGGCTTTCAAAGTCGTGAGCCATGGCGATGGCGTACCAAATCCGGCGTGTGGTCGGATCCTGTGCGAGGTCTTGGCTAAACTTCGGAAATTTAGTTGCCATAGTGAGTTATCTCCTCCTCGCCCCTATCCTACAGAAATAATCCGAGCTAGGAAGAATGCCCAAGTGGTGGCGATTCCCCCTAGGAGGTAATGGGCTACACCGACAGCACGGCCTTGAATGATGCTCAGGGCACGGGGCTGGATTGCCGGTGCCACCTTCAGTTTGTTGTGGGCCCAAACAATAGACTCAATCAGCTCTTGCCAGTAGCCACGGCCACTGAAGAGGAACATGAGGCTGAAGGCCCAAATGAAGTGAGCACCCAAGAACAACAAACCATAGGCGGATAGGGCTGAACCATAGGAGCCAATCACCTGAGACGATTGTGCCCACAGGAAGTCCCGTAGCCAGCCATTGATGGTGATGGCACTTTGGGCAAAGTTACCGCCCGTGATGTGAGATACCGTGCCATCGGGAGCAACAGTTCCCCAGACATCCGACTGCATCTTCCAACTGAAGTGGAAAATCACAACGGAGATGCAGTTGTACATCCAGAACAGACCCAGAAAGACGTGATCCCAAGCAGAGACTTGGCAGGTGCCGCCACGACCGGGACCATCGCAGGGGAAGCGGAAGCCCAAGTTGGCTTTATCGGGAATAAGGCGAGAGCTGCGGGCAAAGAGTACGCCCTTCAGCAGAATCAGCACTGTCACGTGGATCGTGAAAGCGTGAATATGGTGCACCATGAAATCGGCAGTTCCCAAGACAATGGGCATCATAGCGACTTTGCCGCCGACGGCAACCACATCACCGCCAAAGGCCACACTGGCGGTCGCTGCTGCATTGGGCGCAGTGCCACCAGGAGCTAGGGTGTGCAGATGTTGTACCCATTGGGCAAACACGGGCTGAAGTTGAATCCCCGTGTCGGAGAACATGTCTTGAGGACGACCAAAGGCGCGCATCGTGTCGTTGTGGACGTACAGGCCAAAACTGTGGAAGCCCAAGAAGATGCACACCCAGTTTAGGTGAGAAATGATGGCATCGCGATGGCGCAGGACGCGATCCAAAACGTTGTTTTGATTCATTGCCGGATCGTAGTCACGCACCATATAGATGGCACCATGGGCAGCTCCCCCCACAATTAGAAAGCCGCCAATCCACATGTGGTGGGTAAACAGCGACAGTTGAGTGGGATAGTCGGTGGCCAAGTAGGGATAGGGGGGCATGGCATACATGTGCTGCGCCACAATAATGCTCAGCGACCCCATCATGGCAAGGTTGATGGCCAGTTGGGCATGCCAAGAGGTGGTCAGCACTTCATAAAGACCTTTGTGGCCGGCACCGGTGAAGGGGCCTTTGTGGGCTTCAAGGATTTCTTTGAGGCTGTGGCCGATCCCCCAGTTGGTGCGGTACATGTGACCAGCAATAATAAAGAGAACGGCGATCGCCAGATGGTGGTGAGCGGTATCCGACAGCCACAGACCGCCGGTAACCGGGTTCAAGCCACCATTAAAGGTGAGGAAATCTGAGTAGGCAGCCCAATTGAAGGTGAAAAAGGGAACGACGCCACTAAAGAAGCCCCAATCCACTTTGGGATATAGTTCAGCCATCAAGCTAGGGTTGAGGATAAACTCATGGGGCAAGGGAATATCCTTTACTGCCACCCCTGCATCCAAGAGTTTGTTGATGGGTAGCGACACGTGGATCTGGTGACCTGCCCAAGCCAAAGACCCTAAGCCAAGTAGTCCGGCGAGGTGGTGGTTGAGCATGGATTCCACGTTTTGGAACCATTCCAGCTTAGGAGCGCGCTTGTGATAGTGGAACCAGCCTGCAAAGAGCATTAAGCCAGCCATGACCAAGCCACCGATGGCGGTGCAGTAAAGCTGGAACTCATTGGTGATCCCAGAGGCACGCCACAGTTGGAATAGCCCCGAAGTGATTTGGATGCCGTGGAAACCACCGCCGACATCCCCATTGAGAATGCCTTGACCCACAATGGGCCAGACTACTTGAGCACTGGGCTTGACACCGGTGGGATCGGCCAGCCAAGCCTCATAGTTTGAGAATTTTGCACCGTGGAAGTACATCCCACTTAGCCAGATGAACACCACAGCCAGATGGCCGAAGTGTGCACTGAAGATTTTGCGGGAAATATCTTCAAGGTCGCTCGTGTGTGTATCAAAATCGTGGGCAAGAGCGTGGAGGTTCCAAATCCATGTGGTGGTTTGGGGGCCTCTGGCCAAAGTGCGGTCAAAATGTCCGGGTTTTGCCCATTTTTCAAACGAGGTGGGCACCGGGTCATTGTCAACCACGACTCTGACCTTTGGCTCTCGCTCCGGTGGACTGATGGTCATCGAGTCTCTCCTCTCTCTTAGGCAAGGAAGGAACGAGGGCATTCACCTCGGCAATATAGAAAGATCCTTAGATCAATGATTGTGAAGAATCGTGAATCTAAAGACCCAGAATGGAACGATAAAGCCCGTTCGGGAGGCGAATGCTCAATTCAGCATTATAGAAGGGGAGTACAGACTTTGCCGATAATTAACATTATTTAAGATGCTTGAATTCTTGACATGATTGTGAGGGTATAAATGCATAATATATTGGCTATCATATCCATTGATTTGATACAGGTAGATGTGGCTCAATCCACTGTAAAATCAGGGTTTAGGGCGATCGCGCCCTCGATGTAATTGTTTTAAGTTTTATGACAAAAGTGATTATTTATACCCCTGATGCACCTCTGCCCGTCGGCCCCTATAGCCAAGCCGTGCGGCAAGGGGAATGGGTCTTTCTTGCAGGGCAAATTGCCCTCGATCCCAAAACGGGTGAGATGGTCGGTGAGGAAGATGTTAAGGAGCAGACCCGCCAAGTGATGGACAACCTCGGTGCTGTCCTCAAGGCTGCTGGCAGTGATTGGTCACAGGTAGTGAAAACAACCGTGTATCTCGCAGACCTCAATGACTTCACAGCCATGAATGAAATCTATGCTAAGTACGTGGATACCGCCACAGCGCCTGCCCGAGCCTGTGTGGAGGTCTCACGCCTTCCTAAGGGGGTCAAGGTTGAAATTGACTGCATTGCCTATTGCCCTACAACGACCTAACGGCAATTACAGAGGCACGAAAATTATAGTCTTTGCCCTCTAGTTCTACGGGTGTCCCTACTTTGATGCCAGTATTTCCCAATACAGGGCCATTTTTGGTGATTTGGCCTCGCCCTTCAAGGGTCAGCAGTAGATTACTGCTAAAGGCCATCTCTGGGCGGGGGTCTGGCAGTGCCTTAACCGATCCATCGGGCTGGGAAACGGTGACTGTCCGCGGCAGTACCTGTACATTTTTCACAGTAATTTGCCCATAGGGCTGGTTGCGAATGATAAAGTTGGCGGTACTGCCCTCAGGAATCAGATCTTGGGGAGTGGGCGTGCTCAAACCTAGAACCAGGACATCCACTTCAATGGGTTGTGCAGCCGCCAGTTGTGCTAGGGAGGTGCCCGATCGCCCCGGCAGAAGGAATAATCCCGCCAAAACACACAGGAGAACAACCCCTGCCCCCAGATCTAGAAGACTTACCTTGCCAAAAAGGCGGCCATAGCGATCAATGAGTTTCATCGGCACTCTAGCTCAAACCCGCAGCAACATCCTACCACACAGGTTCTCTCTAGTTTGCTTGCCAAACCCACAGTTCCCCTTCGGTGCCCCCTGGGGCTAAATACGCTCCCTTGGGATGCCAAGCAAGGGTTGTGAAGTATTCTTAGGCTCTTTGAAGTAACTCAGTTGAATTTGCTGCCAATAACAGAGCCATCCCTCATCACCACCGGCACAAATCCTTGGCCTTGGAGATAATAGATAGAGAGGGCACGCACAGTGCCACGGTGCAGATTGAGTACCTGGGGTTGCCACCTGCCCCCGTTCTCGCTGAGGTGTCGGAGGATAATCTCCTCTTGGGAACCGCTACGGACCTGGGGGGCTGGGGTGGCGATTTCTAACCTGTAAAGATTGCGAACTTTAGCGGGAAAGCACTAACCAGCACCCGACTTTGTTCCCCAGCGGCTGCCCACCCTTAGCGATCGCCGGACACCGCGAGGTTCCTTAAGCTTTGATCGGTCGCCCTTTGTAGGACTTGAGGCTGCAATTGTCGTTAAATCAATGGTGCCCTAGCCATCTTCGGCATAACCCACCACAGCAAACTGATCCCCTAGGTCTTGTCTTGGCCCCAGTTGCATCATTGGAGCATCTCAACAATCAGCAGCCGCAGCTTGGGTGCCATAGTGGGCAAGAGGAGTGCATCAACCCAGACCCGGAACGTTTAAGTCACCTGTTAACTCTTCCATCCGTTCGCGCATGGTGGCGGTGGATTTTTGGTAAGCATCGCGCATGGCAGCTGTGACCAAGTCGGAGAGGACTTCTGCCCCTTCACTGAGGAGATCTGGGCTGATTTCAACGCGGCGGGGTTCTTGGGTACCGCTCATAATCACTTTGACGGCACCGCCTGCCGCTTGACCCTCAATGTCCATTTTTTCTAGGTCTTCTTGCAGCTTCTTGGCGCCCTCTTGAACTTGTTGCGCTTTTTGGATGGCTGCGGCCAGCTCCTTCATTTTGCCCAAACCGAAGCCAAAACCCTGTCCCTTTGCCATAGTGTTCCTTAGCTTTAGAATGCAGACTATTGACTGCTATCTTACCACTGTCTGGATAAGGCATTAGCGAGCCGCACGGGCAAGGGCATTATAAAGGCCGTTGAGAACAGGAGGCGAAGGGAGGGGCGGCGAATTCTCAAAAATTTGGCTGGGGGTAAGGTTGCGGCGACCATAGAACTGGGTATTGGCAGTTTGGTCAAAGCCAATTTTGGCTCCTTCAAGAGCAACCCCTGCAAATAGCCCAGCACTGCGAGTATAGGAAAAGACTTGAGGACTAGGGTCGGTGGGACTCACAACTTCCCCGCCCACTGGGCCTGCGGCAACGGAGACATTGCCTCCTAGGCGAAACGACTGCGCCAAGCTGCGCATAACTACAGATTTATCCATAAAGGCCAGCACCACATCCGTGGATTGGGCGCCAATTTGCAGACCAAAGCTCCCCCCCGTGAGGGTGATAAAGGCGGGCTTGCTCCATTGGTTATTTTCATTGCGCACTAAAAGAATCCCAGCGCCGCGGCGGCCCCCAAAAATAAAGCCTGCCTGAACCACATTGGGAATAATGGCAATTCCTTGGGCACGCTGGATAATCCTCGGAGGAATGCGATTGGTGTTGTTAAATGTAAACTCCCCAAGGACAAATGTGGCGTTCTCGACCCGTTGCACCATGCGGGAATCGGGGGGATTTTGGGCAACGGTGGTAGGGGGGATAAACATCAAAGCGATCGCTCCCCCAATAACAGATCCTGACCAGCATAAGCGTCCTATAACAAACCCCAATCTCATCGCGCTCTCCCCTGTCACTGCATCAATGTATCGTTAGACGGGTAACCCTTTTTGACTTGTTCCATCCCTACACCCCTTTTTGCAAGACCGCAAGACACACAACGCTGCAAAAGCTATTGCAAGGGATCATCTCATTTTTTTTGACATGTCCCCCATGTTGCAGAAAGGCAGGGGTAATCATGCCTTTTGATGGTGGCAATGTTGAAGAAAATCTGTTTTTTTATTTTCCGTAACCGGTACCCCTCGTCGCTTGCTAAAAGGGATGTGGCAAAATGTAGAGGGTTTTGCCTACGCTAGCGATTCATACCTATTGGGTTTTCTAGGCAGGCAGCTCTTGTGGAAAGTTAGGTGGCACGCATGGAACCCCTATATCAATACGCTTGGCTGATTCCCGTTTTACCCCTGTTGGGAGCGCTGATTGTTGGCTTTGGCTTGATTGCCTTCTCAGAGACCACCTCGAAACTGCGACGACCCAGTGCCATTTTTATCATGACCCTGATGGCCATTGCCATGGGGCACTCGCTGGGTCTCTTTTGGAGCCAAGTTCAAGGCCACGCCCCCTACACACAAATGATTGAATGGGCAGCGGCGGGCAATCTCCACATTGCCATGGGATACGTGATTGACCCCCTAGCGGCTTTGATGTTGGTCATCGTTACCACGGTGGCCTTTTTGGTCATGCTCTACAGCGATGGCTACATGGCTCACGATCCTGGCTATGTGCGCTTTTTTGCCTACTTGAGCCTGTTTGGTTCCTCTATGCTGGGGTTGGTGGTCAGCCCCAACTTGGTGCAGGTTTATATCTTTTGGGAACTGGTGGGGATGTGCTCCTACCTGCTGATCGGCTTCTGGTATGACCGCAAAAGCGCAGCGGAAGCAGCACAAAAAGCCTTTGTTACCAACCGCGTTGGGGATTTTGGCCTTCTGTTGGGCATGGTGGGTCTGTTCTGGGCAACGGGCACATTTGAGTTTGGGGAAATGGGCGATCGCCTGACGGAGCTGGTGAATACGGGGCTGCTGTCCCCCAGCCTTGCGGCCATTCTCGCCATCTTGGTCTTCCTTGGTCCTGTAGCTAAATCTGCCCAATTTCCCCTGCACGTATGGCTGCCGGATGCAATGGAAGGCCCGACACCCATTTCTGCTTTGATTCACGCGGCAACAATGGTGGCAGCCGGGGTATTTCTGATTGCGCGCATGTTCCCTGTATTTGAGCAACTGCCCCAAGTCATGGCGCTCATTGCTTGGACGGGTGCCTTTACCGCCTTTATGGGGGCAACGATTGCCATCACCCAAAACGACATCAAGAAGAGCTTGGCCTATTCAACCATTTCCCAACTGGGCTACATGGTCATGGGGATGGGCGTGGGTGCCTACAGTGCCGGCCTCTTTCACCTGATGACCCATGCCTACTTCAAAGCCATGCTCTTTCTGGGATCGGGGTCGGTGATCCATGGCATGGAAGGGGTGGTTGGCCATAACCCTGATTTGGCTCAAGATATGCGCTACATGGGGGGTCTGCGCAAGTATATGCCCATTACGGGGGCAACCTTTCTAGTGGGGTGCTTGGCCATTTCTGGCGTGCCTCCCTTTGCCGGCTTTTGGTCGAAGGATGAAATTTTAGGTGCAGTTTTTCATGCCAACCCGGCGATGTGGGCACTGACGTGGCTCACGGCTGGCCTAACCGCCTTTTACATGTTCCGCATGTACTTCCTGACCTTTGAGGGCAAGTTCCGCAATGTGCCCCCAGAGTTACAGGAGCACCATGATCACCCTGGGCACCACGATGACCCCGCTGCTGCACCCCATGAATCTCCTTGGACAATGACGCTGCCCTTGGTGGTGCTAGCGATTCCCTCGACATTCATTGGTTTTGTGGGTACTCCCTTCAACAATCTCTTTGAAACCTTTATCCATGCCCCCGGTAAGGAGATAATGGCGGAGCACGCGCCGGATTTGACAGAGTTCCTCGTCCTTGGCAGCAGCTCTGTGGGGATTGGCCTGATTGGCATTACCATGGCCTTCCTGATGTATCTCAAGGGGAGTCCCAGTCCGCAGGCGATCGCCAAAGCAATTCAACCCCTGTATCAGTTCTCGCTGCACAAGTGGTACTTCGATGAACTTTACGAAGCGGTCTTCATCAAAGGCTGTCGTCGCTTGGCGCGTCAGGTCTTGGAGGTGGACTACAACGTGGTGGATGGGGTAGTGAACCTCACGGGCTTTGTCACCATGGTTACCGGCGAGGGGCTGAAATACCTTCAAAATGGCCGAGCGCAATTTTACGCCCTGATTGTGCTGCTGGCGGTGTTGGGATTTGTCATCTTCTCGGTGCAAGCCTAACCCCCCTCAGGGTTCTTTCTTAACTGCTGGAGGAGTAAAGACAATTGCCATGAGTACGTTTCCTTGGCTGACAACGATTATCCTGTTCCCCATTGTGGCTGCCTTGGCGATTCCCTTCATCCCTGATCCCAGCGGCAAAGGGCGCCCGATTCGCTGGTATGCCTTAACGGTGGGGCTAATTGACTTTGCCTTGATGGTCTATGCCTTCACGACTGCCTATGACCTGAATACCCCCGGCATGCAACTGTGGGAAAGCTATGACTGGATTCCGGAAATCGGCCTGCGCTGGTCGGTGGGAGCCGATGGCCTCTCGATGCCGCTGATTTTGCTCACGGGCTTTATTACGACGCTGGCGATTTTGGCCGCTTGGCCGGTGACCCTGAAGCCACGACTGTTTTACTTCTTAATGCTGGCGATGTATGGGGGGCAGATTGCCGTTTTCGCCGTGCAGGATATGCTGGTCTTTTTCCTTGCGTGGGAATTAGAACTCATTCCGGTGTACCTGCTCTTGGCAATTTGGGGCGGCCCCAAGCGTCAATACGCCGCAACCAAGTTCATTCTCTACACCGCCGGTAGCTCCCTCTTTATTTTGGTGGCGGGCTTGGCCATGGCCTTCTACGGTGACACGATTAGCTTTGACATGCAAACCTTAGCGGCTAAGGACTATGCCGTTGGTTTTCAACTCTTGGTCTATGCGGGCTTTTTAGTTGCCTACGGCGTCAAGCTGCCAATTGTGCCTCTCCACACCTGGCTGCCCGATGCCCACGGGGAAGCAACGGCGCCGGTGCACATGCTGTTGGCGGGAATTCTCCTCAAGATGGGGGGCTATGCCCTGATTCGCATGAATGTGGATATGCTGCCGGCAGCCCATGCCAAGTTTGCGCCCGTGCTGGTGATTTTGGGGGTAGTCAATATTATTTATGCAGCGTTGACTTCCTATGCCCAGCGGAATTTGAAACGCAAAATTGCCTATTCCTCAATTTCCCACATGGGCTTTGTGCTGATTGGGATTGCCTCCTTTACCAATCTGGGGATGAGTGGGGCAGTGCTACAAATGGTCTCCCACGGCTTAATCGGGGCGAGCCTCTTTTTCTTGGTGGGAGCCACCTATGACCGTACCCATACGCTGATTCTTGAGGAAATGGGCGGGGTCGGCCAGAAAATGAAGAAGATCTTTGCTATGTTTACGGCCTGCTCCTTGGCCTCCCTTGCCTTGCCGGGGATGAGTGGTTTTGTGGCTGAACTGATGGTCTTTATTGGCTTTGCCACCAGTGATGCCTATTCTCTGCCCTTCCGAGTGATTGTGGTCTTTTTGGCCGCAGTGGGGGTAATTCTGACGCCGATTTACCTGCTTTCGATGCTGCGGGAAATTTTCTACGGCCCCGAAAACAAGGAACTGGTTGAGCAGGAAGCCCTTGTGGATGCCGAACCCCGTGAGGTGTTTATCATTGCCTGTCTGTTGGTGCCGATTATCGGCATTGGCCTCTATCCTAAGCTATTGACACAGATTTACGATGCCACCACAGGTCAGGTGATTGCCCGCGTGCGAGAAGTGGTACCCACACTGGCTCAGCAGGGAGATCAACCCCTAGGGACGCTGCCTATAGCGGCACCCAGTCTGCACGCTACCTCTAAATGAGTTGGCTACGAGATTGGGTACTAGGGGAGTGGAATTGGCTGCGCCTGGGGCGATCAGCACTCCTCATTTACTTGATTATTGCGGCCTATCTCTACTTTGGCGCCGATGCGCTCATCTTCCATCCGCCGCCTCCTACTTATTCCCTTTCTGCAGGATTCACGCTGATTCCAGTGGGTCAGGGCGATCGTCTTGCGGTGCGGTATGTCTCCAACCCAGACGCTCACTTTACAGTGCTTTTTAGTCACGGCAACGCTGAAGACCTCGGCATGGTAGAACCCTTTCTTGAGCGGCTGCGGCAGTGGGGTTTGAGCAGTTCACTTGAAATATCACCAAGACTGTGCAATACCTTCCAATATGGAAAGATTGGTGAGCATAGGCGAAGCTGCTTCGGCCTTGGGTGTGTCGATTACGACGCTACGCCGCGGGGAGGCATCGGGAAAACACGGCGGGCGGCCACCGACGCTACGACCTCGCCAAGCTCAAACCCAAACTGTTCCGCGCCCAAGCCGATGCACACCGTCGCACCCTTGCCTATGCCCGTGTCTCCAGTTACGCTCAGAAAGAGGACATTCAAGGTGAGTTCCCGAAAGAACCAGAAACTACTCGATGGCGTCAGAAAGGCTGTTGAGGAGGCTCGCGCATGATCGTCGCCCACAAGATCGCGCTCGACCCCAACAACGGGCAAGCCACCTACTTTGCCAAAGCGGCGGGCACAGCGCGTTTTGCCTACAACTGGGCGCTGGTCGAGTGAAAGCGGCAATATGAGGCATGGAAGCTGGACAACAGTCTACCAAAACCGTCAGAGACTGCGCTGCGTCGGCAGTTGAACGCAATCAAGCGCAGTCAATGCCCGTGGATGCTACAAGTCACCAAGTGCGCGCCGCAGATGGCGATCATTCAACTGGGGGAAGCCTTCAAGAACTTCTTTGCCGGTCGCGCCCGCTACCCGCAGTTCCGCAAGATTCGATACGATTTGCGTTGAGAATCTGAATGTGCGCGGCACGCTGAAGAATCGGCACTTGTCGCGCTCAATTGCCGACATAGGCTTCTTCGAGTTCCGACGGCAGCTTGAGTACAAGGCAGCGATGCGTGGCGGGCAGGTGGTGGTCGTTGATCGCTTCTTCGCCAGCAGCAAGAGCTGTTCGACCTGTGGGTACGTGCTTGATGTCTTGCCGCTGTCAGTG
>NZ_CALJEM010000001.1 GCF_938074695.1 uncultured Thermosynechococcus sp. | reverse complement strand
TGGCTCCCTCTATTTAATCGCTCATGTTTTGGGGGCGATCGCAAGCCCAGACTTTCAAGCAACGTGAGACCTGATTGATCTTAATCGCCATTTGACATCCGCCCCGGCCTATTAGCTTGCGCCCGCGCAGCGGTACGGCGGGGCTTGCCGCGCACCAGGTCAAGGCCATCGGGGTCGGGGCTGGCTAATCTAACGGATTGGCCGCGAGTTCTCATCTGTTACTTCATTGCGGCCCCAAGGGGAGGGGTAAAATCTAAGGTAATGTTGCTCTATTGATATGCCACGGCGACGCACCCGTAGTCAGGTTATTGTTCTCGATGCCCTTAGAGCCAGTGGCCGCTCGCTCTCGGCGCAGGAACTTTTTTTAGAACTGCGGCAACGGCAAACGCCCCTAGGTCTTGCAACGGTTTATCGCACCCTAGAGTATCTGCGCATCAATGGTAAAGTGCAAGCACGCCCCTTACCCAGCGGGGAACTGGTCTATAGCTTGGTGCAGCAGGATCAGCACTATCTCACCTGTTTGCAGTGTGGCATATCGGTAAAAATTGATCATTGTCCAGTGCAGCATCTAGAAACGGAGCTACAACAGTCCCATCACTTTGAGATTTTCTACCACACCCTTGAGTTTTTTGGCCTCTGTGCCAAGTGCCAAGTCATGGCACAGCGCTGAAGCGGTATTCTGGATCAGGCGCGTCTTCAGACAGTAGAAAGTAGTGTGATTGAATTTGCCAATTGTGCTTGGACACGGGCGATCGCCCAAGGCTGGCAGAATCCTTATCGCGTTCGCTACACCAGCAATTTAGACGATGGCCCTTGGCATGGGATGCCTCTTGGCGGCTTTGGCGCGGGCTGTATTGGCCGTTCCTCTGGCGGCGACTTTAACCTCTGGCACCTCGATGGGGGAGAGCATCTCTTTGGCACCCTACCCGCTTGTCAATTCAGCCTCTTTGAGCAGGGAGAACAGACACAGGCCTACGCCCTAGGGACTCCCCCCAACGATGGCCGCCTCAGCAGTTGGAAATGGTATCCTGCGGGCAAAGGTCTTTACGCCGCCCGCTATCCCCGCAGTTGGTTTGTCTATGAGGGGGTCTTTAGCGCCCAGATCACCTGCGAACAGTTTTCGCCGATTTTGCCCCACAACTACCAAGAAACCAGTTATCCCGTAGCGGTGTTTCTGTGGACGTTTACCAATCCCACGGATCAGCCCCTCACCCTGAGCTTGATGTTCTCATGGCAAAACACGGTCGGCTGGTTTTGCAATACCACCCCCTCTTCAGCCATTGAAATTCGCGAGGATGGCAGCCCCATCTACACCTACACGCCCCGCTGGGGTCAAAGTGATGGGAATTTTAATGAACTGGTTCAAACGGCGTCCTATCAAGGTTGGCGATTGCGGCGCCGCCCCCACCCAAACCCACCCCAAGAGGGGGATGGCGAATGGGCAGCCCTGATTCCCACAGGCTTGGGGGAGTTTTTCGGCCATAGTCGCTGGCAGCCAGAGGGGGATGGCGCAGAACTGTGGCAATCCTTTGCTGTGGATGGCTCCCTCCCCATTGTCAATGATCCAACCCCAGCGGCAGCGGCAGAACAGGTGGCCGCCGCCTTTGCCCTGCGCTTTTCCTTGGCAGCGGGAGACACAAAGCAAATTCCCGTAGTCTTGGCGTGGGACTTTCCTGTCACTGAGTTTGGCCAGGGGGTAATCTATTATCGTCGCTACACGGATTTTTGCGATCGCCAAGGAACCAATGCCGTCACCCTAGCTGCCAGAGGCCTTGCTGCCTATGCCAGTTGGCAAGAGCAGATTCGTGCTTGGCAGGAACCTATCCTCAAACATCCCGCATGGCCTGACTGGTTCAAGATGGCTCTCTGTAATGAGCTATACGTTCTCAGCAGTGGCGGTAGCCTCTGGAGTGCCGCCAGCGATCGCGACCCCGTGGGGCAGTTTGCGGTTCTCGAATGCCTTGACTACCGTTGGTATGAAAGTCTCGATGTGCGCCTCTATGGCTCCTTCGCCCTGCTGCAATTGTGGCCAGAACTGGAAAAGTCCGTAATGCGTGCCTTTGCGCGGGCAATTCCAACCGCAGATGCAACCCTGCGAATCATTGGCTACTTCTACCGCGGTGATCCCAAAACTGCCTACAAAGCGCCCCGCAAACTCGCCAATGCGGTGCCCCACGATCTCGGTGCCCCCAATGAGCACCCCTGGGAGCAGACTAACTACACGGCCTACCAAGACTGCAATCTCTGGAAAGACTTGGCCTCGGACTTTGTCCTGTTGGTCTATCGGGACTTTCTGTTTACAGGGGGAACGGATCTCGACTTTGCCCGCGAGTGCTGGCCGGCGGTGGTAGCGGCTTTGAACTACTTGAAACAATTTGACCGCGATGGCGATGGTCTGCCGGAAAATGGCGGCGCCCCAGATCAAACCTACGATGACTGGAAACTCCAAGGAGTCAGTGCCTACTGTGGCGGCTTGTGGTTGGCAGCCCTAGAGGCAGCGATCGCCCTCGGCACCATTCTCCAAGAACCGCAGGTGGAGACCTACCGCCAGTGGCTGAGCCACGCCCGCCCCCGTTACCATCGGCTCCTTTGGAACGGGGAGTACTATCGTCTTGACAGTGAGAGCGGTTCAGAGGTCGTCATGGCCGACCAGCTCTGTGGCCAGTTCTATGCCCAACTGCTGGGCTTAGAGGATATTGTGCCCTCGGACTGTTGCGATCGCGCCCTGCGCAAAATCTATAACACTTGCTTTCTTGGATTTCACAACGGCCAATTTGGCGCCGCCAATGGTCTATTACCCAACGGTCAACCCGAAAACCCCCACGCTACCCATCCCCTCGAAGTCTGGATCGGGATTAACTTTGGCTTAGCTGCCTTTTTGTGGCAACGGGGCATGATCCAAGAAGCATGGCGCTTAGCCGAGGTGGTGGTACGTCAAATCTACGAGAATGGCCTGCAATTTCGTACCCCAGAGGCGATCACGGCCAATGGCACTTTCCGTGCGTGTATGTACCTGCGCCCCATGGCCATCTGGGCACTGGCACTGGTGAGTCGCAGATCACAACTCAATTAAAATTTTTGTAGCTTAGTTTACACTGTTTTGATTTGTGAACCCGTCACAATGGTGACCGATGGGCTGCCCGTTTATGATAGGGGGTAGCGCATCAACCGGCCATTTCTTTAGATAACCTATGGATAACCTCAGCCAACGTTACCTTCGTCTGTGCCAAGCCTATAGCCAACTGGCAGAACGCTATACCAAACTCGATATTGACCACATGACGCTTCGGGAAAAGCTCGTCCCTTTTCTGATGGCGTTCAAATATTACAAACAAATGACAGAGCAGCTCAGGGCTGAAAAAGAGGCGCTGCAGCGGGAACTCAATGACTTGCGCGATCGCTACCAATTGCTTGTGAATCAAAACGGTAGTGCGCCCGTCAATGAGGAACTCCTCACTGCCCTTGCGGAAGCCGAGGAGCAAATGGAACTCATTGAAGAAACCCTGCGGGAACAGGAGGCTGACCCCGACCCCAATCTCCTTCCCCTGGAAAAGCAATTGCTGGAAGAATATACAAGGGGGAATGTTGATTTCCAAGCCTTGCTCCCGCAATCGTCGAGTCACTCTGAGGTTACTGCCTAGATGCTTTGGCCGGCCAGCGAAGAGTTTGCTGCCCTCTGTCGCACCCAGTTGGAGTTGATTGTCAACAGCTTGGGGGCCTCTTCACTGGCGGTCTATCTCAGTGAAACTCTCAATGATTCCCCTTCATGGTTCCCTGTGGCCGTCTATCCAGAAGCGGCAGCCCCCCTGAGCCTACCGATTCCACCAACCCTACCACTGCCCACGTCAGAGCCAGAGATCCCTTTGACGTATCGCCCTCAACAGGTGGTGTCGTCATTGACGAATCAACTGATTCTGCCCCTGATGTACCAGAATTGGGTCTTGGGAGTGCTCGTGGCGCAGCGGCAGCAGCGGCCTTGGTTGGCCGCAGAGCAGGCACAACTGCAACAAGTGGCTCAAACGCTAGCGATCGCCTGCGTCCTAGATCAACGGCAACAATGGCTCAGCCACTCTCCCGCCAACCCGCTGGATCAGCAGCAACGCTTTGAGGATTTACTCCATCAACTGCGCAATCCCGTGGCCGCCATTCGTACGTTTGTCAAGCTGCTGCTCAAACGGTTGGAACCCGATCACCAGGGGCGCCCCCTCGCCGAAGGGATTGCCAAGGAAACAGAGCGGCTCATGGCACTGTTGGAGGACTATCGCCAACAGCGCAACAAGACTCCTGCCTTGAGGGGCAGTCAACCCCTGCCCCTTGCCGGTAAACCTCTAGATCTGTCGGAAACCCTCTCTCCCCTGATCACCGCCGCCCAAGCCCGTGCGGAAATGGAGGGCAAAACCTTTATTGTGGAAATGCCGCCCCAACTCCCGCCCATCTGGCTAGAGGAACGGGTGCTGCAGGAGGTGGTGGGCAACTTACTGGACAATGCTTTTAAGTACACCCCCAAGGGGGGCACGATTGGTTTGCGTTTGACCCTCACGCCGGTTGTCTTAGAATTAACGGTTTGGGATACGGGCTGTGGGATTCCCGCAGAGGCACAGTCGCGGCTCTTTGAACGCGGCTATCGCGGGATTCAAGCGGACAGCGAAATTGAGGGCAGTGGTTTGGGGTTGGCGATCGCTCAGGATTTGCTCCGCCCCTATGGTCTGAGCTTGCAGGTTACCAGTCCCTACACAGGCGATCGCGGTACTGCTTTTACACTGTGGATTCCTTTGCCTGTAAAGGTGTAGCCATGAGTACTCTCAAACAGCGCCTTACCAAAATAAGCAGTCAGGGGCATCAACTCTTGGTTCTGCTCTTTGCCCTGCCCCTATTGATCTCTGCCACCACGGGAATCGCCCATCGTCTGGGGCGCAGTTGGTTTGGACTCTCCAAGGACTTTGGGCGGGCAATGATGACGCTGCATGAAGGCCGCTATCTGGGGGAATGGGGGGTACCGCTGTATGTGTTGATCCTTGGTTTGGGCTTGCTGGGAATCATTGCCACGGGTTTGGGTCTCCTGTGGGGGCGATCGCTCCCTGCCCAGTGGTCTGCACGGTGGCTGCATCATCTTTTGGCGGCCATTGCAGCCTTGCCCCTGCTGGTGAGCGCCACGACGGGAATGGCCTATCGCCTTGGGCGCAACTGGTTTGGCCTCTCCAAAGAACAGGCGGCAATTTTCCTGAGCCTACATCAGGGCACCTATTGGGGGGAGGTGGGGCGTCCCTTCTATGTTCTCTTGGTGGGGCTGAGTTTGCTAACACTTGTGGGCACAGGACTTCCAATGCTGGCGATTCTGCGGCGGCTGCCCCAGCGGCGTCCTAGGGTTACCCCACAGACCTAGAGGGGAAATGTTAAAAACTATGAGCAAGCGTTGCCAAAGGGAAGCGCCTATGGAGTAATAAATACAGCGCTTGATCGCGACTGTTATTCCCCAAAGGAGTTGTTCATGGCACTGACCGATACCCAAGTTTACGTTGCTCTTGTGATTGCTCTGCTGCCTGCGGTGCTGGCATTTCGTCTCTCCACTGAGTTGTACAAGTAGTCGTCACAGTTGCTGACCACCGGCTGCATTACTTTATTTTTCCACACTAACCTTGAGGCGGTTCCCAATGTGGTTGCTGAGGCAGGGGAGCTGCTTCTTTCTTTTTATACTGATTGATAAACAAATCGCCGTTCACGGTTGAGTCATGATTCACTCTCCTCGAAGAATTCCCGCGATCGCCTGGGAAGCCGGTGCTAAAATTACAGTGAACCTAGTGCTACTCGCTTTTGCCCTTGGGGCGATCGCTAAGCTCGTGCCCTATCAGCGCAGTCAACTGCAAAAACTCCATGCCCTCGAAGCAGAAGTAGGGCAACTGGAGGCACGGGTCAAAGAATTGCAACTGAAACAGGAGCGCGATCGCCAGCCCCAAGCACGGCAGCGCATTGCCCAGGAGGAGGCCAATTTAATTGCCGCCAATCAGCGGCGGATCATCTGGGTACACCCTAAAAACCCGCAGTAAGAACCTGACTAAAACAAGCTCAAGACTAGGCCACAGACACCACAGAGGGCAGCACTCAGGGAAGCATAGGTTATTTTCCGTCTTTGCTGTTTGTACTCCCGGATAAGCTGATCTTCAAAACTCAGGGAAATGATGAATTTCTGTCCCCTGCTTTGCGGCTTTTGCAGGCGGAGAACCCCCCCTTGATCTGAGGCCATGCCCACTACTGAGACAGGCTGTCCCAAAGGCAACACCCACTCCTGGTAGCGATAGCCGAGGGTTGGCGGATTGCCAAAGCGCCAGTTCAAGGACAAAAACCCCAGCGAGAGGGAAAAAGAATGGGGTTTATCCGCTGGCCGCAGCTCGTCTAGGACCTGCACTGCCTCAATCTCAGCACCGAGGGGGTTCACCTCAATCTGCCCTTGCTGATCTTGCAGAAAGAAGAGGGTGGACTGCTCATGGCGGCCAATGATTTCCGAGTGGCGTTCTCGACGATTGCGGCGATCGCTCCCCTCTTTTTTATCCTCGCGGCTGATGATGGTTTTGTAATAGACGCAGGGAATCCGCTTCACCTCTGAGAGCAGCGGCTGAGAAGTGGTCACTTGACCAAACACCTGCACGTACTCGCGCCAACTGCCGCTGCCTATTTCCTGTGCCACCTGCCGCTGGCATTGCTGTAACTCGCCAATGGAGCTAGGGCTGGCCACCTTCATGCCCTTTAGCTTCAGCCGATAATAGCCCTCAAGGCAAAAGAGAAGAGCCGAACCTATGAAGCAAAGGTGAGAAAAAACCCCCATGACTGCCGTTGAATCCCTCTGTGCTGATTTTAGTCACTTGCGCTAAGAGAGAGTCACCCTTTTAACTTACAGATACCAAGCCAACGGTAAGGCCAAAAAGACCATCCACAACGAGTGTGCTCAAGACAGCACCCATAAATCCCCACACAGGCAAGACGGAGGGGTGGCCACGACGAATCCGGGATTCAAAGAGGGGCAGCAAACCAATGAGAAGCAAACTTAAACTCAAAAGAACTCCCCACACTTGGCCACTGAACGTCTGGGCTTGGGCGATCGCCTGCGCCAGCATCTCCTGAACAGAAATAACATCCCCCTCAAGATACATGATCGCTCGCCAATGGGGAATCACATCAATCAGGTAAAAATAAGCATCGGTGATCGCTGTACCCAAAAAAGAGCCTCCAAAAAAGAACACCCCCACCAGTTGCTGCCGCTGCCGGAGGTGCCAGAGCATGAGCGGCATGGGGAGCGCCTCAATGGGCAAGTGCCACAGGGGTTCCCAGCGCAACCACCCCCAGTAGAGGGAACCTGCCCCCCAGCACCAGCTAAAGCCATAGAGCATCTCCCCCCAATAGCGGTAGCGAGGTTGACATTGCAGAGAGAAACTCAGACCCAGCAGGAGTGGCGTCAGGGCCAAACTCAGCCAGGGCAGGGTTCGCACCAAAGGCGCCTCAATAAAAACAGGAATGGACACCAAAAAGGCAGCAAAGCCAAAGAGCAACCAACCTAGCCGTGTGCCAAAGCGCAGTAAAGGGAAAACAGAGGAGAAAGTAAGAGCAGTCAAGGGAAGATCTAAAATTGTTAACTTTTATTTCTCTCCTCTAAGGTATCACAGGCGGGAACCGCGTGGGCGGGGCGATCGCCGAGGAGCTTGAGGACGGGCTTTGCGCCGCAGCCTCTCCGAGAGATCCTCAAAAACATCCCGCTGCAAGATGGGGTAGGTGCCCACCCAGAGGCGATGGCGGGGCAGGAAGACTTCAGAAATCAGCCCAATCTCTGCCAAATCGGGGCGACGGGAGAGAACCAGCATTTCCGCTACATCCCCTGGGCGAATGCCTCGGTGTTGACGCAGCAACTTGGCACGAACTCTTGTTTCAAAGCCCGTTTTATCACCGATCTCTAAATTCAGACAGCGTTCGCGGTTCTCAATAATCACCAGTTCCCCCTTGTCGTTAACGGTCTCCTCTTTGCCCACTAACTCTTCCGTAACATAGACCTCCAAAACGCGCCCGCGCCAAAAACCCCCATAGGGAAACCGCCGATGGCGACGATTGCGAAAGGTGGCCAGTACTGCCGGTGCCCACAGCCAATAGAGACCGGCAATCAGCCCCAACACCAGTTGAGTGCTATCCCCTAAAAAATTCAAACCAAAGGCCACTAAGGCTACGCCGACAACGGAGAAGGTCAAGCGTCGCAGAAAGTCCTGCAGTTTACCCCAGACATAGCGATACTGGGAACCCGTGGCCACCAGCGGCACCAATTGACGGACTTTTTCTTGGGTGAGGGGAATGAGCACAACCGGTTAGGGGGTAGGCGTTGTCTCCAGTGTATTCGCCGCAGGACGGGGAGGTTGGCGATCGCGCCACCAGGCAAGGAGCGTACTGGCAATAAAAATACTGGAATAGGCGCCCGTCGTGAAACCAATGATCAGGGCAAGGGCAAAGTAGCGCAGCGTGTCACCGCCAAAGATAAAGATAGTCATCAAAGGCAGGAGCGTCGTTAGGGTGGTGTTAATCGAGCGACCTAGGGTTTGGACAACCGCCTGATCCACCACTTCTTTAATGTCAAGGTCAGGGTTGAGCTTCAGGGTTTCCCGCACGCGATCGTAGATAACCACCGTGTCGTTCACCGAAAAGCCAATGATCGTCAGCAGCGCCACAATAAAGAGACTGTCAATTTCCACCCCGGCCACCAGTCCCAAAATGGCAAAGACCCCCGTGGTTACCAGCACATCGTGGACAAGGGCAACCAGGGCAAAACAGGCATAGTCAAACTGAAAGCGCAGCGTGAGATAGACCGTAATGCCAACAAACGACACCAGTAGTGCCAGCAATCCAGATCGCAGGATTTCTTCGCCAAGGGTAGGGCCAACGGTTTCAATCTGCGTTTTCTGGGGGTCAAAATTACCAATTCTTTGGGTGAGGGCATCCGTGAGGCGGGTGCGCCGATCCACGTTGAGGGGCGTTGTACGAATGCTCAGCCCGTACTGATCAACCACCTGCAGGCTGCTGTTGCCCAATCCCTGTTCATTGAGGATCTGGCGCACCGCATCAATATCAATGGGCTGGGAGCAAGTTCCCGTCGCGCTACAGGCCAGTTCCAATTGCAAGCGCGTGCCGCCAATAAAATCCAAACCCAAGCGCAGGGGACTCCCTAGGGATGCCCAAGAGAAAGCCATGGCGGCGAGGCCGCTGAGAATTACCGCTAGGGATACCCCCCACCAGAGCGATCGCCGGCGATTGACACTAAAGCTCATCGGACACTCTCCAGTTTTGGACAGAACCAATTGGGCTTGCGCAGACTGGGAATGCTGATGGCGTAAAACAGAAACGTGCGACTACAGGTGAGAGCCGTAAACATACTAATGCCAATCCCAATGGCAAGGGTCACGGCAAAGCCCCGCACAAACCCTGTTCCTAAAGCAAAGAGGGCAGCACAGGCAATTAGGGTGGTGACATTGCTATCCAGAATACTGGCAAAGGCGCGATCAAACCCCGATTCAACGGCACGGTAGAGGGTTTTCCCCGCCCGTAATTCCTCACGGGTACGCTCAAAGATGAGCACATTGGCATCCACCGCCATACCGATACTGAGGATAAAACCCGCAATCCCCGGCAATGTCAGCGTTACCCCAAACAGCAAAAATGCGGCGTAGGTAAAAATGGCGTAGAGAATGAGGGCAATATCGGCAATCAGGCCCGGCAGGCGGTAATAGGCCACCATAAAGATCAGCACCAACCCCAAGCCCGCCAAACCGGCATAGAGGCTATCGCGAATGCTGTCTTGACCCAAGGAAGCGCCCACCGTGCGGTTTTCCACCACCTCTAGGGGCACAGGTAGCGCTCCCCCCTGCAACTGAATGGCCAAGTCATTGGCGCTTTGGGCATTAAAACCCCCGGAAATTTCTGCACTTCCCCCAACAATGCCCGTTTGGGCATATTCCACAGAAACCGTGGGCGCACTAATCAGGCGATTGTCCAGAAAAATTCCCAAGCTGCGCCCTGTGCCAGCAATTTCCTTTGTAAGCTGGGCAAAGAGTTCTGCTCCTTGGCTATCAAAGCGGACAATCACACTCCAGTTGGGGGAACCGGGGGCGATGGGGCTGGCAAAGGCTTCCCGCAGCATGGCGCCTGTTAAATCCGAGGGTTCAAATAGGCTGGCGATCGCCTGCTGGCTTTTTTCAAGGGATTCGCGGTTTTTGGCTAGCTTTGCCTCAATCTCCTTCAAGGCCTCAGGATTGTCGGCATTCTTGGCTTGCTCTGCCAACAGCTGGGCTTGTTCTAGGAGCAACTGCGACTGAAGTTGCCGCTCAATTTGCAGTTGAGCCTCTGTGCCCGGTTTTTGAGCAGCAAAGAGTAGTTGTGCCGTCCCTTTAAGAATCCGCTCCGCCTGCTGAGGATCCGTTACCCCCGGCAATTGCACCAAGAGTTTATCCTCCCCTGCGGTTTGTACCACTGCTTCGGCAACGCCAAGGCCATCAATTCGCCGCTGCACCACCCCTTGAACCGCTGCGAGGACTTGGGGCGTAATTTGTGGCACCTTGTCTGTGGCTTGCACCTGTAACGTCAGTTGGGCACCCCCCCGCAAATCTAAGCCCAGCCGAGCCGGTGTGCGCAAAATGACCCATGTGGCGGCCATCAGCAATACCAAAATGACAATGAGCCAGCCGCGATATTTCCCCATGGTCAAATCTGCCCCTGCACCAGCTTCTGCACTGCCGCTACAATTTGGGGCGGTTGCACAATTGTCAAATTCTCCAGGGTGCCGTTGTAGGGGGTGGGCACATCTTGGGAGGACAGGCGAATAACCGGCGCATCTAACTCGTCAAAGTAGCGCTCCATAATTGAGGCTGAGAGTTCAGCGCCAATCCCCCCCGTCTTCATGCACTCTTCTACAATCACAACGCGATGGGTTTTACGAATCGAGGCACCAATGGTTTCAAAGTCCAAGGGCTTCAGGGAAATCAGGTCAATCACTTCTGGGTCGTAGCCCTCTTTTTCAAGGGTTTTCACCGCTTGTAGCACATGGTGGCGCATCCGCGAGTAGGTCA